>CAJBCV010000404.1 GCA_903951635.1 uncultured Planctomycetaceae bacterium | reverse complement strand
GTATTCATCCCGCACTGACTGCGGCTCCTTCGAGACATCGAGCGCCTCGGCCAGCGCGTTCGACGTCAGCACGCCGAAGGCCTGCTGCTGGAAGGCGTCCATCCCCTCCATCATGCCGGTACGGTCGGCCGTACGGTTGAAGGAGTCGAGGGCGCGGACGAGGCCGCCGCGGTCGCCGAGCCGGTCGAGGGAGAGCCCCGAGAGGACGAGATCGCCGGCGCCGTCGCCGTTGGGCTGGAAGGGGGTGCAGGAAGGGCCGAGGTAGCCGGGCTTGCCGGAGTTGTAGGGGCGATGCTGCATCCGCGGCGAGAGGCCGACATAGGGGGGCGCCGCCGGGCGGGCCGGGCCCTTGAGCTTGGCGACCACCGAGCCGAACTCCGGATGCCCTCCCGGCGGCTGCCGCTGATGGCTGCGGCCGGTGAGGCACTGGAAGGAGTAATGGTCGCCGGTAGCGCCAACGAGCGAGCGGATGACGGCGAACTTGTCCATCATTTTCGCCATCCGCGGCATCAGTTCGCAGACTTCGATGCCAGGGACATTGGTGGCGATGGGTGAGAACTCGCCGCGAACCTCGCTCGGGGCATCGGGCTTGAGATCGATCATGTCCTGATGGGGCGGGCCCCCCGGCAGGTAGATCATGATCACGGCCTTCTGGCTCGCCGCCGACCCGCTTGCCTGCTCGGCCCGGAGGACATCGGCGAGCGTCAGCCCGGGCCCGGCGGTGCCGAGCGCCGCAAGTCCACCGATGCGGAGGAACTGCCGGCGGCTGCCGCGGTCGCAGAACCGGCCGAAGGATGTGCCCGGGATCGTGAGCATGGTGGGAATCCTGTCGTGAGCGCGAGGTGTCGGGGGGCGGGGTCGGTGGCGAGCAGATGTGGGCGTGACGTGTTGAGGTCAGCTCAGCTCGGGGAGCGGCGTGGGGGTTTCGAGGAGGTACTGCGGCCGACCGGTGTGATCGCGGAGCGAGGCCTCGGTCGGATCGATGCCGAGGTGCCGGTAGAGCGTGGCAAGCACTTCGGCAAAGTGGACGGGGCGATCGACGATCTCGCCGCCGAGCCGGTCGGTGGCGCCGATCACCTGCCCGGTGCGGAAGCCACCGCCGGCGAGGAGCCCGCCGCCAACCTGCGGCCAGTGGTCTCTTCCCGCGTCCTTGTTGATCAGCGGCGTGCGTCCGAACTCCCCCCAGGCGACGACGGCCACGTCCTTGTCGAGGCCGCGGGCGTGGAGATCCTCGATGAGCGCCGAGAGCCCCTGATCGAATTGCGGCAGGTGGGTGTCGCGCATGCCGTTGAAGTTGTCGGAGTGGAAGTCCCAGCGGCCGAAGTTGAGCGTCACGACGCGGGCGCCGGCCTCGACGAGCCGGCGGGCGACGAGGAAGTGCTCGAGGTTTCGCGGCGCGCCGTCGCCGAACCGGTTGGGATCCCCCTTGCCGTAGCGCTCGCGAACGCTCGCGGGCTCATCGGAAACGTCGAGCGCCTTGGCGAGCCGGGAGCTGGTGAGGATGTCGAAGGCGCTCCTCGTGAGCGAGTCCATGCCATCGAGGGCGCGCGTGGCATCGATGTCGCGCCGCAGCCGATCGACGTCACCGAGCAGGCTGCGCCGGTCGGCGAGGCGGGCCTGGGTGAGGTCTTTGAGAACGATGTCGGTGCTCGAAGCGCCGTTGGGGCGGAAGGCGGCGTGCGACACGCCGAGAAAGCCGGGGAGCCCCGGCGAGCCGTAAGGAGGGTGGCCGGCGTCGGGGGAGAGGCCGACGAAGGCCGGCACCGCCGGATCGACGCTCCCGAGGAGTTTGCTCGTCACCGCCCCCATGCTCGGCCAGCCGCCGGGGGGCTGATTGCGGACGGTACGGCCGGTGTAGCAGATGAAGGAATCGTGGTTGCCGTCGGGGGAGCCGTGGACGCTCCGCAGCGGGACGCACTTGTCCATGATTCGGGCGAGCCGCGGCATGTGCTCGCAGATCTCGATCCCGGGGACGTTGGTCGCGATCGGCTTGAACTCCCCACGGATCTCCGCCGGGGCGTTCATCTTCAGGTCGTACATGTCCTGGTGGCCGGGGGCCCCGCACATGTAGATCATGATCACCGACTTGTGCGTCCGGCGACCGGAGGCCTGCTCGGCGGCGAGGATCCGCGGCAGGGAGAGGCCGCCGACGGAGAGCGTGCCGATGCGGAGCATGTCGCGCCGGGAAAGGCCGTCGCAAAACCGGGCTCCCCGGCCACTTTTCGGGTCGATGATCGAGAGCATCGCGTTCTCCTCAGGTCCCGCCTCGGCCGGCTTTTCCTCGTTTCCGGGCGCTGTTCCTCAGGCCCTTCCACCGCTCCCAACTCTACCGCACCAACCTCTTCGGCACGAACGGCAGCCCCGCTCTTCCCTCCGCGCGGTATCTGGCACCGCCATGACCGCTTCCGGTCATCCTAAGCCTTTCTGGCTCTTGGGTTTAGGTCGATCGAGGGGGGCGTTGGGCGACGGCTTGGGGGAAACAGATTCAAGCGGGGTTCTCCGGGGTAGAATCCGAGGACATCCAAAGGGGGCTTACCATGCTCACGATCCGCGGCGGTCAGAAACGCTTCTGCGACGGTGTCAGCCGGCGGGACTTTCTCGCCATCGGCGGCCTGTCGTTCGGCATGGGGGGGCTGTCGCTCGGCGGGCTCCACCGCCTCGAAGCGTCCCAAGCCGCGGCCGGCACGGGCTCGAAGCTGGCCCACAAGTCGGTCATCAACATCTTCCTCGGCGGTGGGCCGCCGCATCAGGACCTCTGGGATCTCAAGCCCGATGCCCCGAGCGAGGTTCGGGGGGAGTTCAAGCCGATCTCGACGAACGTCCCCGGAATCCAGATCTGCGAGGTCTTTCCCCGCCTCGCGATGCGGACCGACAAGTGCGCCATCATCCGCTCGATCGTCGGCTGCGACGGGGCCCACGCCGCCTTCCAGACCAACACCGGCTGGACGGAGGCGAGCCTGCGGACCCTCGGCGGCCGCCCCTCGCTCGGCGCCGCCATCGCCAAGATCCAGGGGCCGGTCGACAAGGCCGTGCCGCCGTTTGTGGGCCTTGCCGCCAAGACGCAGCACGGCCCCTGGTCCGACTCGGGGACGGCGGGCTTTCTCGGCCCCGCCTTCGGCCCCTTCCGGCCCGATGGCCCCGACATGGCCAACATGCAGCTCAAGGATGTCTCCCTGGAGCGCCTCTCCGATCGACGCAGCCTGCTTTCGAGCGTCGACAAGCTCCGCCGCGACGTCGACGCCAGTGGGACGCTCAACGGGATGGACGCCTTCGAGCAGCGGGCGTTTGACGTCCTTACCGGCTCGAAGCTCCTCGACGCCCTCGACATCTCCAAGGAAGACCCGGCCGTCCGGGCCGCGTACGGCGACGGCAAGCCGTATCAATTTCAGTACGACGGCGCTCCGACCTGCAACGACCATCTCCTCGTCGCCCGCCGGCTCGTCGAGGCGGGCGTGCGGGTGGTGAGCCTCTCCTTCGGCCGCTGGGACAGCCACGGCGGCAACTTCGCCATGGTGCGCGACCATGGGCCGAAGCTCGATCAGGCGCTCTCGGCGCTGATCGACGATCTCGAGAGCCGGGGGATGCTCGGCGACGTCTCGATCGTGGTGTGGGGCGAGTTCGGTCGAACGCCGAAGATCAACAAGGATGCCGGCCGCGACCACTGGCCGCAGGTGAGCACGGCGCTCCTCGCCGGCGGCGGGATGCGCACCGGGCAGGTGATCGGGGCCACCAACCGGCTCGGCGAGCATGCCACCGACCGCCCCGTCCACGTCCAGGAAGTGCTCGCCACCCTCTATCACAACCTCGGCATCGACACGCAGACGTTCACGGTCGTCGACGCCACCGGCCGGCCGCAGTACCTCGTCGAGAAGCCGGCGATCGCCGAACTGCTCTGAGCGGGCGGGGATCTGCCAGCTGCGAGCCGGCCAAAGAAGCGGCCAAAGAGGGGCTTAAGCCGCCGGATGGCGGCGTGCGAAGTGCCCTTCCAGAAGGAGGTTGCGCTGTTTCTGACGGCGTCAGTGAACCGGCCAAAAAAGCGGCCATAATGGCCGGATGAGCCAGCCAGTTGATCGCGGAGAGGACACGAGCCTGATGGAGCCTATGCTCCTGGGCGAATCCTCGCCCCGGCGGGTGGCGCTTGCCGACAAGGCGCTCGAACTCGTCACGGCCTCGACCCGCCTCGACGGCATGCTGCCGCGGGGAGTCGCCGGGTGCCTCGCCGGCCTCGTCCGCTCGATGAACTGCTACTACAGCAATCTCATCGAGGGGCACGACACCCACCCGGTGGATATCGAGCGTGCCCTGCGCGCCGACTACAGCGCCGAGCCGCGGAAGCGGGATCTCCAACTCGAAGCCCGCTCGCACATCGCCGTGCAGGCTTGGATCGACGCGGGCGGGTTGGCAGGTCGGGCGTCGACCGCTGCGGCCATCCGCGAAATCCACACGCGATTCTGTGGCGCACTTCCCGAGTCGCTGCTGACCGTCGGAGACATCGCGACCGGGGGTGGGATTCGTGTGGTGCCGGGGAGTTGGCGGGTGACGGACGTGGCCGTCGGTCGTCATCGTGCCGTCAGCCCGGGTGCCGTGGAGCGGTTCATGGAGCGCTTCGAGGCCGTCTACGCGCACCTCGGGAAAATGGAGACCATCCTTGCCGTGGCGGCGGCCCACCACCGGCTCCTCTGGATCCATCCGTTTGCTGACGGCAATGGCCGAGTCGCACGGCTGGTGTCGTACGCGATGCTCCGTGACTCCATCGGGGCCAGTGGCATCTGGTCGATCGCCAGGGGGCTCGCCCGCCGCGAGGTCGATTACAAGGATCGGCTGGAGGACTGCGACCAGCCCCGTCGGAGCGGCTTCGACGGCCGGGGGGCGCTCGGCGAGGGAGCCCTCGCCGACTTCGTGGAGTTCTTCCTCGATATCTGCTTGGATCAAGTGACGTTCATGGAGCGTTTGGTGCAGCCTGCCGCGCTCACTGGGCGCGTCATCCGATGGGCCGAAGAGGAAATGGCCGCGGGGCGACTCGCGCCGCGATCGGATCGGCTCCTCGAAGCGTTGCTTCTGCGGGGAGAGTTCGAGCGTGGCGACGTCGAACGACTGTTGTCGGTCAGCGAACGGACCGCGAGGCGGACAACGTCGTCCCTTCTCGAGGCCGGTGCGCTGGTGGCCGACTCACCCCGGGCTCCGCTGCGGCTGGGCTTTCCCGTGAAGGCAGCCCACCGCTGGCTGCCGGGGCTGTTTCCCGATTCGCCGTCCGGGAGCCGGTGACCGCGCCGTGAAACGCCGCCCCCGCGGCGCCTGGCCGTCGCGAGCCGAGCAGGCCGTGGATGAAGTCATCCGCCGCCGCTCAGGGCTTCACCGGGGCGGGGGAGGGCTCGAGGGTGTGGGCGAGTTTTCCGTCGGCCACCGTCCAGATCCGCAGTTTGCCGTCCTGGCACCCGGCGGCGAGCCAGGTCGGCCCGGCCGCCACGGCCTGAACGAAGTCGGCGGCGCCGGGGAACTCGCGGACCGTGCCGCCGCTCGAGGCGTTGTAGATCCGCACCGTCGGGTCGCCGGAGCAGCCGATCACTTCTTCGCCCGGAGCGATGAACTTCACCGCCGTGACTTCCTTCTTGAGCCCCGCGATCGTCCGCTGCTGCTCGCCGGTGACGACGTCCCACACCTTGATCGCGTTGTCGGCCCCGGCGCTCGAGAGCCGCCGGCCGTTGGCCTGCCAGGCGACGCCGAGGACATGGCCGGTGTGCCCCTCGAAGCTCTTGACGTGCTTCCCGTCGGCGACGCTGTGGACCTTCACGAAGCGGTCGGTTGCCCCCGAGGCGAGGAACTGCCCGTCGCGCGAGAACTCGAGCGCCGTCACGGCGTCGGAGTGCGGCGCGGCGAACTCGCGGACGAGTGCCCCGTCGGCGGTGTTCCAGAGCTTGATCTCGCCGGAGCGGCTGGCGCGTCCGCTGCCTGTGGCGAGGGTCTTGCCATCGGGGGAGAAGGCGAGCGCCGTGACGCCGTCGATCGGCGGCACGCCCGGCTCGTCGTCGCTGGCCGGCGGCGTCAGCTCCCCGCCGATCGTGCGGGCGAGCGTCCACCGCGGGGCCACCTGCCAGATCCCGGCGGCGGCGGCACCGCCGCCGATGAGGGCCCGGCCGTTGTCGAGGAATGCCACCAGCGCCTTCGATTCGCCGGCGCCGCCGTCCCACGTATCGCGCGGGATCGCGTCCTGGCCGCCATGGAGGGAGCAGACCCCATCGGCCCCAGCACAGAGGATCCAGTTGCCATCGGGGGAGAAAGCGACCGCAGCGGCCGGCTTCTCCGAGGCGGTCTTCTGATCGGCCAGGGCCAGACGGGCCGCCTCGCTGGCGGCGGCGTCGGTCTCCGACTTCGTCGCTTCTTCCTTCCGCTTGGGAAGGTCTTCGTTCGAGCGCGTCACCTGCGCCTGGGCGAACTCGACGGCTCGCTTGGCACTCGTGGCGGCCGTTTCGGCCCCCTTACGGGCATCCTCGGCGGCGGTGGAAGCCTTCTTCATCTCCTCCATCTTCTTCGTCGCCTCGTCGGCCTTCGCCTTGGCACGCTCGATCTGCTGGGCGGCCTGAGCGACCGCCTGATCGGCGGCGGCCCGGGCGGCAGCGGCGGCGGCGGCGGCGGCCTCGAAGCTCTTGAGGGCCTCAGCGGCAGCGGCGTCGCCGGCGCTCGACGCGGCAACCAGCGCAAAGGCGTCCTTTCCGGCGACCGTCCCCTCCATCGCCGCCACGACAGCGGCCGCGGCCTTGGTCGCAGCCTCGTGGGCCGTGGTCGATTGGGCGAGCGCCGTGCCGGCCGTCTGGGCCAGGGTCGCAGCCTCGTTGGCGGCCACCAGCGCCGTCTTCGCCACCTCGGCCTTTTCACCGAGCGTCTTCTCGGCGGCGGCGAGCTTCTCGTTTGACTGTGTCATCTCGGTGTTGGCCGCCTCGATCGCCTTCTCGGCGGCGGTCACCTGGGCCTTGCCGTATTCGACGTCCTGCTTGCGGACAGCCGCGTCCACCTCGGCCAGCCGCAGCTTCTCGGCGATCCGCACATCCCCCTTCCACTCGGCGGCAAGCGCCCCGTCGGCGACGTTCCAGAGCTTGACGCCCGGCACCGTGCCGACGGTCGCCAGCCGCGAGCCATCGGGCTTCAGCGCCATGCCACCAAGGGCGCCCCCATGGGCGAATTGGCGGACGACGGCCGCTCCCTCGACATTCCAGAGGCGGACCGTCCCGTCGGCGCCCCCGGCGAGGAGGTGGCCGGAGAGGGTCGGGGTGTCGGCGAGTGCCGCGACGGGCCCCGCGCCGGCGTTCAATTCCTTGATCGGCTTCAGCGCCGCGGCCACCGGATCGACCGGCGGCGCGGGGAGGGGGAGGGGGAAGGTGCGAATGACGCCGTCGGCTTCGGCCACGGCGAGTTGCGCCCCGGCGGCGGTCACGGCGAGGGCCCGGGGGCCGGCGGGCCGCATGAACCGCCCGGTCACGTTCCCATCGGCGGCGCTCGTCGCCACGATGCTGCCGTCGGCCCCGGCCGAGTAGACCGTGGCTCCATCGGCCGAGAGGGTTACCGCGGCGACGGCGGCGGTGTGGGCCTTGAACGCCCGGCGGACGGCGCCGCTCGAGGCATCGATGAGAACGACGGCGCCGTCAGGGCGGCCGCCGGCAGCACTTCCCGCCGCCGAGGCGATCGAGGTGATTGCGGCCGTCTCCGCCACTTCCGCCAGCCGCGCGGCCCGCGATCGCTCCCAAAGCTTGACGGTGCGGAACGAGGCGGAGGCGAGGAGGTCGTCGGTGGGGGAGATCGCCAGCGACAGGATCGTGTCGCGATGGGCGCTGTCGGCGGCGGCAGGAGCCTCGGCCGTGGCCGGATCGACCAGCGCCCCCAGGAGCGCGCCGGTGCTGCTGTCGTAGACGCTCAAGCGCCCGCCACGGGCGGCGGCGGTGACGCGGCCGTCGTTGCTCATCGCCACGGCGAGGATGCCGCCGGTGCCGGCGGGGATCGGCCGCCAGTGGATCGGCTTCTTCGCAATCGCCGGGCCGGCAGCGGCCCCTTCGTTGATCCAGCGCTCGAGGAGGCCAAGCTGCGCGGGGCTCATCGTCTGGGCGCCGACCTTGTTCTCCGGGGGAGGCATGAAGTCCTCCTGGAGGTGGGCCGAGCGGAGGAAAACGGGGCTCTCCGCCGCCTTGCCGGCGATGACGCCGGGGCCGGAGTCGCCGCCGGTGAGGATCCCCTTGAGGGAGTCGAGGATCAGCCCCCCTTCGTGGATCTTGGGATTGTGGCAGGCGGTGCAGTTGGCCGCGAGCATGGGGAGGATCTCGTCCTGGAAACGGACGGCGTCGGTGCGTTCAGGCGCCGTCACCGGCAGGCCGTCAGCGAGAACGGCCACGGGGCCGAGCAGGGCCGCGGCGGGAACCGCAAGCATTCGTGTGACGACGGCGCGGAATCGGTTGATGCTCATCGGAAACCTCTCTCCTCGTTCGATGCTGGCGCGAATCCCAAAGGAGATCCGCACCCTCAAGCCGCTGTACATGACTCGCGCCCCAAGCCGTCGCAGGCCCGGTTCTCTCCCGCTCAAGGCGCCTCGACGACCACAGGAACCTTGCGTTCGGTAACGACATCCCGATCGTAAAACTTGACCTTACCCTTCAGGACCAACTCGTAGCGGCCAGGGGGAGTTTCGCCGGTGGTGACGATCTTGATGACTCCCTGGCCCTGATCCCCCGGCACGGTGACTGCCGCAAGCGACAGCCCCGGCACGGGATTCGCCGGCGCCGCCTCGAGGACGATGTCGCCGGCGAGGCCGTAGCGGCGCTCGCAGGGGACGGCGAGATCGGCCGTGGCGCCTTGCTTGAGCGCGACCTGCTCTGGCAGCGCGCCGAACTCCAGCGGCACCTCGGCAACGCGGAGCATGATCGAGGGGACGATCACCGGCACATCGATGTCTTTCGGGGCCGCGGCAGCGGCCGTGTCGGCCGCCACCTTCTCGCGCCGGACGCGTTCCTCCTCGGCGGCCTTGGCCTTCGCCTCCGCCTCCTTGAGGCTTGCGTCGGCCTTCGCCTTGGCTTCGGTCTGCTCGGGCGTCGGCTGCTGGCCGGCCGCCTGGAGATCGGTGAGCACCTTGTCGGCCGCGGCGAGGGCCGTCTTCCCCCCCTCGACCTGAGCCACGCGCTCCTTGACGAGGGCGGCGATCCGCTCATGATCGGCCTTGGCAAGTTCCGCCGCCTGGGGATTGCGGGCATAGGCCATCTTCGTCGCGCCGCGGAGGAGGATCTGGTAGGTGCCGGCGGGGAGCTTCGGATCAAGGTCGATCTCGGCGGTGGCTGCCGTGGCCGCCTCGGCGATCTTGATCTCGGGCACCTTGAGCTCGGCTGGCAGCCCCGGCGCCGTCAGCGACACATCCCCCTTGCCGCCGGGGCGACGGACGAGCGAGAGCGGGATCGAGACCTTACCGCCGCGCGCCGTCTCCCAGACCTTCGTCTCAGTGGGCGCGACGGTGAGCGGCGCGGCCTCGCCGGTCACCGCCAGGGGCAGCTCGTGGAGCTCGTGAACGATCCGCGGCACGTTCTGGTTGTCGGCGTTGAAGCGGAGCGTGGCCACGCGCGCCGTGTGGACGACGTCGGCGTCGCCGATCTTCGCCCTCCCGACGACCCGGATCGTTCCCGACCAGGGCTTCATCCCCTCGGCGGCCGAAAGGACGAGTTGGAAGCGCGAGGCCTTCGAGGGGCCGGCAGGGGCCGCGGTCACGCCCGCCGGCAGTCCCTCGGCTTCGATCGTGATGTCACCGGAGAAGCCATCGTTGCGGAAGACCATGACGTCGATCGTCGTGGCCCCACCGATGTCGATCACCGGCGGGACGACGTTCGCCTTGTTGGCATCGGCCCGGTTCTGCTCGGCCAGAAGGGCCAAGAGCCGGAAGTCGGGGGCCGGCTTCCGGGCCACGAGCACCCAGGCATTCTCTGGTGTCGTGCGCGAATCGGCCTTCAGATCGCGGACGAGGATTCGGTAGGTGCCGTCGGCCGGCGCCTTGAACTCGATCGTCGGATCAGCCGACGGGCGATCGATGGCGCCGCCGACGAACTCGGCCGGGCCGTCGTCGACGAAGGCCAGTTCCTTGCCCACTGGCTTGCCGTCGGGGCCGGTCGTGACGCTCTCGATCGTCAGGCAGGGGTCGGTCTGGAGGCCGAGCCGGTTGGAGACGAGATCGAGGAGGAACGTGTCGCCGGCCTTGGCCTCGAACGTGAACCAGTCGCGGTCGCCGCGGGGGTAGAAGCGGCCGGCAAGCGTGGCGGGAAAGGCCACGGTCTGCGCCCCCGCCGGCTGGTCGTTCGGCTCGGCTTCGGTGACCGGGGCCGTCGGGGCGAGGAGTGCCGGGGCGAGCGGCTCAACGGCACCGGGAACGTCGCCGAAGAGATCGACCAAGTCGGCCGTCGCGTCGCGCGGGGCGAGCAACCGCCAGGCGTTGCGCGCGACGGCACCGCGGGCGGGATCACCGGCGCGGACGTCGATCGTGATCTTCTCGAGCCCCGCCGTCCCTTCCTGGGCGGAGAGCGCCGGGAGGGCCGCTGGGCTCGAGCCGGGGAGGCCCGAGCCGTAGACGTCGACCTTCACCGACTCGCCGATCCGGGCCACCGGCGGGAAGACGAAGTCGATCTGCGGTGCCGTCGACACGCCGAGCCGGTAGTGGTTGTCGTCGCCGCCGGCGGCGTAGAGATCGTGGATCCTCAGGACGTAGCGACCGTCGGCCGGGGCGGTGAAATCGAGGAATGGATCGTCGGCGTGCCGGCGGCGGGCGGTGGCAAGGACACGCCCGGCGCCATCGAGGACGTCGAGCACCGGGGTCATCCGCGAATCGATCCGCCGCGCCCAGACCTCGGCGCGGATCCGCTGGCCCGCCTTGAGGGGAACGGCGTAGTGGTCCGACTTGCCCGCCGTGGGGCGGGCGGTGATCGTCGCGTCGGCGGCCACCTCCTGGGCCTTGGAAAGACTGTCGGGCTCACCGGCCTTCGCAATCTCGGGAGCCGTGCCGACGAGGAACGTGCGCGGATTGCTCGCCCCGTAGCGGCCCACGGCGACGACGTCGTAAAGCCCGGCCGGCACGTCGGGGGCGATCGAGACCACCATCCTCCGCGGGACGGCCCGGGGCTGCGGGTCGAACTCCGTTGGCGCCGTCATCTCCGGGGTGGCCGTGATGCCGGGATGGGAGAAGATGAGTTTCTCAAGGTCGTCGAGATCGGCGCCGAGAAGCGTGACGGTGACCTGCGAGCCCTGCTTGCCGCCGGTCGGCTGGAGGGCGGACAGCGCGGCGCGGGGAAAGTCGGCCAGCGCCGGCGGGGGAGCCAGCACGGCGAAGATCGCCAGGATGGCAGCGGCAAGACGAGCGCGGAGGAATCTCATGATGGTGCGTTCCACGGGGAGGACGGGCGCGGGGCACCGCTGGCCGTCCGTGGCTTCGCTGCCGGTCCGCGATCTGAATCGGGAGAACGGTGCCCCCGATCGCCCCTCCCCGGGGTCGAACGGTCCCTTCGTGAATGGAATCAGTGGTTGAAAAGGAATTCCTTGGTGTTGAGCAGCGACCAGATCACGTCCTCGTAGGCTGCTTGGCGGTTGTCGCCGTGCCCTTCGAGGTATTTCTGGACGAGCCCGTTCTCCTCAGCCGACGGCGGCCGGGCAAATGACACCAGGTAGAGTTCCGCGATCTTCGCAGCGTCGTCCCGCGCCTGATCGGTGACGAGCTTCGAGGCCCGCCCATCCCCTCCGAGCTTGCCGAGGATGTCGGCCGAGTTGATGAGGTGGATGCTCTGCGCGAGATTCGCCTCCGACACCCGCTCGCACTCGCAGGCGCTATCGCCGTTGGGGCGGCCGAAGACGGTGAGGAAGTAGTTGCCGAAGTTGGGGTCGGGAAGTTGGATCGACCGGGTGCCGGCGAGCGTGCCATTGAAGGCCGTCTGCTTGCCGGTGAGCGTGTCGATGGCGTCGAGGGCCACCTCGGCGGGGAGGCGGCGCGGGTAGAAGCGCGAGAAGCTCTGCCGATCCTCGGCGTTGAACTCGTTGGGTTCGGCCGAGAGCTGGTAGGTGTTCGACCGGCAGATCGTTCGCACGAGATGCTTGAGGTCGTAGCCGTGCTGGACGAAATCGTCGGCGAGGGCATCGAGAAGGGCGGGGTTGGTCGGCGGGTTCGTCAGCCGCATGTCGTCTTCCGGCTCGACGAGCCCGCGCGAGAAGAAGTGCTTCCAGTAGCGGTTGACGAGCGAGCGGGCGAAGAAGGGGTTGTCGCGGGTGGTCATCCAGTCGACCAGCGCCGTCCGCGGATCGACGTCGGCGGAGAGTTCGGCCGGCTTGCCGCCGAGGACAGCCGCCTGGTGGGTGGCCTTGGGGCCGGCTGCCTGCGCCGGGCCTCGGTTGTGGAAGATCTGGTCTTCGCCCGGCTGGGCCCCCTTCTTTCGGCCGATCCGCGAGAAGAAGGCGGAGAGCTGGTAGTAGTCGGCGGTGCTCCACTTTTCGAACGGGTGGTGGTGGCAGCGGGCGCACTGGAGACGGAGCCCCAGGAAGAGCTGCGAGAGATCCTCGACCTGTTGGTTGGTGTCGACGACCTGCCGGTACCAGATCGTGGCCGGGTTGCCGCCGGCCTCGCCCGAGGCGGTGACGATGTCGCGGACGAACTGATCGTAGGGCTTGTTCTCGGCCAGACTCGAGCGGATCCATTCGTGGAAGGAATAGCTGCCGTGCCGATGGAGGGCGTCGTCGGTCCGCTTGTTGCGGAGGATCGCCGACCACTTGTTGGCGAAGGTATCGGCGTAGTCGGGGCTGTCGAGGAGCCGGTCGACGAGTTTGTCACGCTTGTTGGGATCGGAGTCGGCAAGGAAGGCCTGCGTCTCGTCGAGCGTGGGGATGCGGCCCGCGATGTCGATCGTCACCCGGCGGAGGAAGGTGGCGTCGTCGCACCGGCCCGACGGGGGGAGCGAGAGCGAGACGAGATTGTCGAGGACATGGCCGTCGATGAAGTTTCGCGCGAAGGCGTTGCGGGCCGGGATCCGGTCGACCGGCGACTCCAGCGGCACCGTCGCCCGGAACACCGCCACCTGGCTTTGGTAGCGGACCATGAGGGCGGCGACGCCGCTCCGTGGCGGGCCATTGCCGCGCTCGGCCGCCGAGACGAGGCCGGTCTTATCGACGCTCGCCAACTCTGGGGCGTTGACCTCGTACTGCGCCATCGGCGTCACATCCTCGCGCGAGCCGTCGGAGAGGATCGCCATGACGCGGACCTGCTGCGACTGTCCCGGGTGCATGACGCGGACGGTGGGGAAAACCTCGATCCCGACGACGGTTGGGGCATTCGGGTCGCCAGGCTGGGCTCCTTCGGCGATCCAGCGGGAGATCAGCCGGTAGGACGGGGAGCCGGTCTCGATGAGCTTGCCGCCACCGTGGGGAACGACCGCCGCCGCCTTGAGAAGGAGGAGGCTTTCGTCGGGGGCGGTGGTCGAAATCCGCCGGCCGCGGGCTTCCTTGACGAGGTGTTCGTGGTCTTCCGCCGGTTCAAACCCCAGCAGCGAGAGCCGAAAGCCGTTCTGGCCGCCGCTTTTTCCGTGGCAGCCGCCACCGTTACAGCCGTATTTTGTGAACACGGGGACGACCCGGCCGAAAAACTCGACCGGCGGATCGTTGCCGAAGCGCTCCACGACCAGCGGGACGCGGGTTTCGGGGAGGTCGGTGAGTCCCGGGACGGCGGAAACACTGACGACGATCTCCCCCTGGCCGTCGGCCGATGGGATCACGACCCCTTCGGGGGTCACCTTGGCGAGCGAATCCGGCTCGACCCGATAGACCGCCTGCCGGGTGACGTCACGCTCGGAGTCCGCCCCTGCAGCGACGGCGCTGACGACGAGTTGACGCCGCCCTTCGGTGCCGATGACATGCATCGGGCCGCTGGCCGGCTCGCCGGTGGAGACCTCGATCCGCGGGCCGGCGGCGGCTTCGGCGGCGTGAACGGCGCCCAGCGGCAGAGCGGCAGCGAGCACCGTGGCGAACGCCCGGGAGAGAAGCACGCCCCCGGAGGAGAGCGGGCGGAGACTCCGCAGGTACTTCAGGCGGACGATCGACGGCACGGGCATATCCATGGTTCTCTCCACGGCGGCAAAACCCCTCACAAGACGCTCAAAAGTATCCCCCAAACCGTCACCAGTCGCAAAGATGAGCCCGGAAAAGGCTTGGTCGATCGGCTGTAACGTGTTTTTCGATAAGGCTTTGCGGTCTTTCCATGAGGGTGCCCAGCGGTGGGCTTCCGATCGTTCCCAAGGGGGGTGTTGCGGCTGCTCCAAACCCCTTGAGACGATGCCGAGGGCGGCGGTGAAGCCGGGGCTGTGGACTGTCGACAGCCCCGGCTTGGCTGCTGGCCGTTGGCCCCGACGGCATCACGCCGGTCGGCGGCAGCCGGCGTCAAAGACCCCTGTCCGTCCCCCCGTTGAGCTTCTACGTTCTACGGCGAAACGGCCAAGGAGCCGCCGCGCTGCCTGCCTTGAAACCCCGATCCCCGCCCTTCCGAGCCCATGACCTCCTACAACCTCACCCACCTCCGTCAGCTCGAGGCCGAGAGCATCCACATCATCCGTGAGGTGGCCGCCGAGTTTGAAAACCCGGTCATGCTCTATTCGATCGGCAAGGATTCGGCCGTCATGGTGCGCCTCGCCGAAAAGGCTTTCTACCCGGCCAAGCCCCCCTTTCCGCTCATGCACGTCGACACGACGTGGAAGTTCCGCGACATGTACAAGCTCCGCGACGACTACGTCGCCAAGGAGCTCGGCTTCAAGCTCATCGTCCATGTCAACGAGGATGGCGTGCGACAGGGGATCAACCCGATCACGCACGGCAGCAAGGTCCACACCGACGTCATGAAGACGCAGAGCTTGCGGCAGGCCCTCGACAAATACCGCTTCGACGCCGCCTTCGGCGGGGCGCGTCGCGACGAGGAGAAGTCGCGGGCCAAGGAGCGGGTGTTCTCCTTCCGTGACGAGCACCACCGCTGGGATCCGAAGAACCAACGCCCCGAACTCTGGAATCTCTACAACACGAAGGTCAGGAAGGGGGAGAGCATCCGCGTCTTCCCGATCTCCAACTGGACCGAACTCGACGTCTGGCAATACATCCATCTCGAAAAGATTCCGATCGTGCCCCTCTACTTCGCCGCCGAGCGGCCGATCGTGTGGCGCGACGGGGTGATGATCATGGTCGACGACGACCGGCTGCCGCTCAAGCCGGGCGAGACTCCCGAGCTGCGGCGGGTGCGCTTCCGCACCCTCGGCTGCTACCCCCTCTCCGGCGCCGTCGACTCCACCGCCACGACGCTCCCCGAGATCATCCAAGAAATGCTGCTGACGACGTTCTCGGAGCGGCAGGGAAGGCTCATCGATTCCGACGAGGCCGGTTCGATGGAGAAGAAGAAGCGAGAGGGATACTTCTGACGTCTCGCCGGGCCCTGCAGCGGACCGTGAGTGCTCTGTCACCCCTGATCAACGCGATCGCAACCCCCAATCAACCCACGACATGTCCCATCAATCCTCGCTCATCGCCCACGACATCAACGAATACCTCGCCCAGCACGAGCGCAAGGAGCTCCTCCGCTTCATCACCTGCGGGAGCGTCGACGACGGCAAGAGCACGCTCATCGGCCGGCTGTTCTACGAATCGAAGATGATCTACGAGGATCAACTGGCGGCGATCACCAAGGATTCCTCCCGCTACGGTACGACCGGCGGCGAGGTCGATCTGGCGCTGTTCACCGACGGCCTCGAGGACGAACGGCAGCAGGGGATCACGATCGACGTCGCCTACCGCTACTTCTCCACCGACAAGCGGAAGTTCATCATCGCCGACACCCCCGGCCACGAGCAGTACACGCGGAACATGGCGACGGGGGCCTCGACCGCGGATCTTGCCATCATCCTCGTCGACGCCCGTCATGGTGTCCTCACGCAGACGCGCCGCCATAGCTTCATCGTTTCGCTTCTCGGCATCCGCCATGTCGTCGTCGCCGTCAACAAGATGGACATCGTCGGCTACGACCAGGCGGTCTTCGAGGAGATCCGCTCCGACTACGCCGCCTTCGCCTCGCGGCTCGAACTCCCCGACCTCCACTTCATGCCGATCTCGGCGCTCAAAGGCGACAACGTCGTCACCAACAGCGCGAACATGCCCTGGTACACCGGCTCCCCGCTGATGACGCTCCTGGAGACGGTCTACATCGGCTCCGACCGCAATCTCGAGGACTTCCGCTTTCCGGTGCAACTCGTCCTCCGGCCGAACCTCGACTTCCGCGGTTTCTCCGGCACGATCGCCTCCGGCATCATCCGCAAGGGGGACGAGGTCATGAGCCTCCCCTCCCGGAAGAAGAGCCGCGTGAAGCAGATCGTCACCTTCGACGGCGAGCGCGAAGAGGCGTTCGCGCCACAGAGCGTGACGCTCACCCTCGAGGACGAGATCGATTCCAGCCGTGGCGACATGCTCGTCCGCCCCGGCAACCAGCCGAAGGTCGACAACCGCTTCGAGGCGATGATCGTGTGGATGTCGGAGGAGAAACTCCTCCCCGGGAAGCAGTATCTCTTCAAACAGACGACGAAGGTCACCAGCGGCGCCGTGAGTACGCTCCGCTACCGGGTCGACGTCAACACGCTCCATCGCCAGGACGCGCCGAGCCTCGCCCTCAACGAGATCGGACGCTGCGCGATCACGCTCACCGAGCCATTCTCCCACGACGCCTACCGGCGCAACCGCGGCACCGGCGCCTTCATCATCATCGACCGGCTCACCAACGCCACCGTCGGCGCCGGCATGATCCTCGACCGCGAGCCCGAAGAGGGGCGGAGCACCGCCCACTGGGACGACGCGGCCGCCGAGCATCTTCACGGGGTGGCCAGCGCCGTGACGGCAGCCGAGCGCGAGGCCCGCTTCGGCCAGAAGCCCGTCACGCTTCTCCTCACGGGGCTGACCGGCTCCGGCAAGAGCACGCTGGCGGCGGCGCTCGAACGGCGGCTGTTCGAATCGGGGCGGGCGGTGAGCGTCCTCGACGGGCAGTCGCTGCGGCTCGGGATCAGCCGCGACCTCGGCTTCTCGGCCGGCGAGCGGAGCGAGAACCTGCGGCGCGGCGCCGAGATCGCCCGGCTCTTCAACGACGCCGGGCTCCTCTGCATCGCGGCCTTCGTGGCCCCGGAGGAATCGGTGCGGCAGAAGGCCGTGGAACGAATCGGCCGCGAGCGGGCGCTGGTGGTGCATCTTTCCTGCCCGCTCGACGTCTGTCGGCAGCGCGATACCGACGGCCACTACTCGATGGCCGACGCAGGTGAGATGAAAAACTTCCCCGGCGTGAGCGCGCCCTACGAGGAGCCTTTGAATCCCGATCTCGTCCTCCCGACCGACCAGTGGCCGGTGGCCAAGTGCGTCGAGGCGCTGATGAAGCTGCTCGGGGACCGCGGCTCGATCTGACCGGGCGGCGCGGGATGCGCCGGAAGGATCCATCGACAAACGGGCGACAAACGGCTCTTTCCCGGGGGGATTCATCCCCGCCCGGCGTCGACGTCCGGGGAGGGCGAGCCGAGAATCTCGCGGCGGCCAGCGGGCGAGGGGGGGCGATCAGAGCGCTTCGGTCAGTCGAGAGGCCCCCCGTGTCAGCACGGGGCTTTCGGGCGGCAGAAGCACCGGATGAATCCGGTGGGCCGGGCCCGTGGCGAGAGGGGAACGACGGGGCGTTGAGCCCGCATTCCGGAGGATCGTCAGATCCGGATGCCGAGAGTGAAAATCGCGATCAGGAGGGTCAGCGAGACGGTGAGAAGGACGAGGTCGATCGTCGGTATGCTTCGATCGACGACGGGCGTGGGGGCCGTTTTCGGGGCCCGTATGACATCGCGCCTGCGACCTGCGGGGAGTGCGGTGCGGGAACTGTGCATGGTCGCCATCGGAGGTTAGGGGAGCCATCGAGGCGAGTCGGTCGCCGCGATGCGCGTGAGCCCAACCTAAGGTGTTTGACGACCGACGCAACGCTGTGGTTGCGCGGCATAAACCTTACACGGGAGGCTGGAAACGATTTTCCCTTCTGGGAAACGGGAAAAACTCCATCTCTTACGCAATCTCCAGCCTGTATTTCGACACAGGCTTACCTGCTTTTAAGTTTCCAGGCGGGGCGGTGAATCAACCGGAGGGGGGGGGTTGTGTGTCTCGGGGATCTCGCGCGGCCGCCCCCTCGTGCGTCCGTTGATCGGTCATTTCCGCGCTCCCGAAATCGCCTTGTCGTTCGGGGCCGGTTTGGCGGCGCTGTCGCACGGTTTTCGGCGGCAGCAGGCGCAGCGTTCCTGCACCTTCCACTCTACCGCCGGCACCTTCCGCTTCGTCTCTTTCCGCACCGGCACGACACGGGTCTTCACCTCCCCGCAGGTCGGCTTCCAGAGATGGTGCGTCCAGCATCCGCAGTCATCCGTTTTGCAGGCCTTGCCACACCACACGCTCGGCCCCGGAATGCAGAAGTCCTCGCACTTGGCGTCCCAGCAGACCTTCTTGATTTCCTTCTCGGTCATCTTCGGCACGCACACCTTCCGGACACCCTCGCAGCCCCCGCACTGATCGCAGCGGCCGTCGGGGGGCGGAGCTTCCTTCTGCTTGGCGTCGGCCTTGGGATCTTTCTGCTTGCCGTCGTCCTTGCCATTCTCCGCCGGATCGGGGGCCCGGCCGGGGCGGCCCTCAGGGCGGGGGACTTCGGCTTGGCTCTCGGGCGGAGACTTCGTCGCGGGCTGCGGCTTCGCCGCCGGGGCGGCGTCGGGCAGGACGAGCTTTTGTGGCTCTGGCTTGGCCCGTGGCCTTGGCAGCGAGTCGGGATCGGCCGCGGCGGCGGTGGACGCGAGCACGAGGATCGCCGCGATCCTTTTCGCGGCCCGGCTCAAGGCCTCCGTGTTTGGGAAATGGGGCATGGCGTTTTCGCGGTCAGGCGTTCTCGGATGGCAAAGCGGATGCAGGCCAAGGATGGCTGCATCCGCGCGATAGTCAGAACTCGATTTGGAAGCGTGAACCGAAGACGTCGAACGGGAGCGGGCCCCGGCCACGCACATCGGGCATCGCGTGAACCCAGTTGAATTGGACGCGCGTGAACCGGTTCCACCACCAGTTGAGCGCCAAGGTCGGGGCGTTGTAGGTGCCGTAGCCAGGGGCCGGCGGTGGGCCGGCGGAATTGGAGAGTTGGTTGGCCGGATCGACGTTCGTGCAGGAGAGATCGACGTACGTCCAGCGGAAGGCCGCCTCCCACGCGCCCCAACCGGCAACCCGCCCACGGCGACCGGTGCCGAAGAAGGTGGTGTGGGGGACGACGTTGTAGTCGAGAACGCCTGCCTGCTTGAGGTACAGGGCGCTCTCGCCGGTGAGGAAGTAGCCGCACTGGAAGTAGGCGGCGGGGACGAGGGTGGTGGGCCCGCCGAACTGGTTGAAGCCCTCGAGCATCACCTCGGTCTGGAAGTGGGCCGGGCCGGCGTTGCGGGCGAACTCGATGTGGGTCATCCAAAAGTTGTCGGCGAGGATGCGCCCCGAATCGACGACGCGCGGCGTGCCGGCGGCGGTGAGTCCGAGGCCTACCGGATCGCCGACGAAGAACTCGGGGAACACGAACGAGCGGTAGGTCTTGGCACCGACCCCCGTGCTGCCGGAGCCGCCGGTCTGGCCGTAGAGGAAGCCGGTGCCGACGTGCGTGAGATAGCGGCCGTCGCTGAGGTCGTCGTAGTCGAGGAGGTGGGTGATGCGCGATGCGACACCGACGCCACCGTTGTCGCCGATCTGCGTGCCGGCCCGGTTGTCGCCGAAGGTCTGGTAGACGGTCTGGCTGCCGTCGAAAAACGTCAGGCCGGTGGCGTAGACGCTGTAAGCCCAGCTCGTCCGCTCGTCCTCGCTCATCGCATAAGCCATGATCCCGACGCGACGGAAGGGATCGGTGGCCTGGAACGCCGCCGATCGCTCGAGAAACTCCAGATGCCGCACGCTCGTCCAGGCGTCCATCGTTCCCGGCTGGCGGAATTGCCCGACGCGGACCGTGCCGAGGATCGGGATCTGTTCCTGTTCCCCCCAGATGTCGAAGAAGCTCGGCCGGCCGATCTGGGCGAAGTCGAACTCGATCGAGAAGTTCGTGAACTCGGTGAGCTTCCCGACCGCCGAGAGACGGGCACGGCGGAAGCCGACGCCATCCTCGATGTCGCCGTAGTAGGCTCGCGTCGCCGCTGGCTCCGAGAACATGCCGTTGTCGACCTGGAAGAAACCGCTCATCCGGATCAGTGGGAGCTGTTCGGTCTTCCCCTCGAGCTTCTCGAGTCGGCTCCGCGCCTCCTCGAGGCGGACGTCAAGGTTGCCGATCTGGCCGGGATCGAGGACGGGGTTTCGCGGTCCGTCGCCCACCGGACCCTCGAAGCTTTGCCCCGCGCCGCGGTCGATGTTCCCTGCCTGGGCTGGATCGAAGTTCGGCGTGCGGAGCGGATTGGCCGAGGGATTCTGCGCGAAGCGTTCCCAGGGGCCTCCCTCCCGTTCGATCAGGGGGACGATTGTGCCGGGAATCTCGTTCTCGGCCAGGCTTCGTGCCACGGCCTCATCGACATCGGCACGTTCAGGCGGCGACGGCGCATCGGCTCGAGCGTCCCCTGGAGTGCCCACGATCCACCCTCCCACCGCTGCCAGAAGGATCGCGGGCAACGCCACCACGAGGCTTGATCGCCTCGGCCGGAGCCGTTCGGTGGCAGTCGGGGAGGGCATGCGCGTCGGCGGAGTGGGGGGGTGGGGGGCCGGGCCATCCTCGGCTGATCCCGGCGACTCCTTTCAATCGGCACGATTCCCCGACCCTCCCCAGCCGGAATAGCCGTCAGGGTCGGCCGTTGGTCTCGATGCGGCCCCGCGAAGGTTGCATGGTCTCCCCAACCCCCCTGGGGTATCGTGACGGACATCATGGAAATCGCCGCGCCCCTCATCGGCATCCTCACCATCTCCGACCGGGCAAGCCGGGGGGAGTATGTCGACGAGGGGGGGCCGGCGATCCGCGACTACCTCCACGAGGTGCTCGCGTCGCCGTGGGAGGCGCGGGAGCGGATAGTTCCCGATACCATCGAAGCAATCTCCGCAGCGATCGTCGCCCTGGCCGAGGCCGGCTGTTGCCTCGTCGTCACGACCGGTGGCACCGGCCCTGCGCCGCGCGACGTGACCCCTGAGGCGACCGAGCGCGTCTGCCAAAAGATGCTCCCCGGCTTCGGCGAACTGATGCGAGCGGAGTCGCTGAAGTACGTCCCCACCGCGATCCTCTCCCGGCAGACCGCCGGGATCTGCGGCCGGGCGCTCGTCGTGAATCTTCCGGGGCGGCCGCGGAGCATCCGCCAGTGCCTCGACGCCGTCTTCCCGGCGATCCCCTACTGCATCGATCTCATTCACACAGGCGCCGCTGATCCGCCGCGGCTGGAGACGAAGCCGGAGCGGCTCGTCGCCTTCCGGCCGAAGGGGTGACTGGGGCGTGTTCGCGCGGGCGCCGCTCGGGGTCGCCCACGCCCCGTCGCCGGACGCTCGCTACGGGCATCCCTGCCCTCCGCTCTCTCCGCGCCGCTTGCGCTTTCGCCCTCCGGGCTGCGCTGACCGGCGAGGCCGGCTCCCGGGGCATGGACGACCCCTCGCTGGAGTCACCAGTGGGATGCCCAGGATTCGATGGCTTCACCGCATCGCGCGGGCGAGTTCCGGAGCGAAGTAGGTGAGGATGGCGTCGGCGCCGGCACGCTTGATCACGAGCACGCTCTCGGCGGCGGCCTTCTCGCCGTCGATCCAGCCGTTGGCGGCCGCGGCACGGATCATCGAGTATTCGCCACTCACCTGATAGGCGAACGTCGGCACGCCGAAGGCCCGCTTGACGCGGTGGATGACGTCGAGCGCCGTGCCGGCCGGCTTCACCATCACCATGTCGGCTCCCTCGGCAAGATCGAGGGCCACCTCGCGGAGGGCCTCGTCGCCGTTGGCAATGTCCATCTGGTAGGTCTTCTTGTCGGTGACCCCGCGGGCCACACCGGCCCCGAGCGCGGACGACGAGCCGAGGGCATCGCGGAACGGCCCGTAGAACGCCGAGGCATACTTGGCGGCGTAGGAGAGGATGCAGACATCCTGCCGCCCTGCCGCGTCGAGCGCCCGGCGGATCGCCCCGACGCGGCCGTCCATCATGTCGGAGGGGGCGACGACATGGCAGCCCGCCTCCGCCAGCGACAGGCTCTGCCGGCAGAGGACGGCGACGGTTTCATCGTTGAGAATCCGGCCGTCGGCGAGGAGGCCGTCGTGGCCGTGGCTCGTGTAGGGATCGAGGGCAACGTCGCAGACGATGCCGACACTGTCGCCGGTCTCGCGGCGGATCGCCCGAACCGTCCGGCAGGGGAGGTTTTCCTGATCGTAGGCGTGTGCCGCGTCGTCGCTCTTGTGCCGGCCCTCGACCACCGGAAACAACGCGATCGCCGGGATCCCGAGGGCCGCTGCCTCGGCTGCGGCCCTCACCACCCCCTCGATCGACAGCCTTTCGACCCCTGGCATCGCCCCCACCGGCACCGCCGCCGGATGGTCGTGGACAAACAGCGGCCAGATGAGGTCGGCGGGCGTCAGGACCGTCTCGGCCGCAAGGTTCCGCAGCCAGGCGTGCTGGCGGATCCGCCGCGGACGGGTGGTGGGAAATTGGGCGCCGGCGGGGAGGAGCGGTGCGGACATCGGAGAGAACGGGCCTCGGAAGGGCGTGGAGGGGTGCAGTCGCCTTTTAGCGATCGTCGACGACGATCACGCTGCCCAGCGGCACCGGCGGCGGCGCGGGGGGGCCGGTGAGGGACGCGATCGCGCAGGCCTCGTCGGTCTCCCACACGCTCACCTCCCTGGCGACGACGCCCAAGTCGACAAGCACGCCCGGGCAGACCACCTCGAGGAGGTAGCGGGCCATATTCTCGGCGGTCGGATTCCAGGGGAGGAGGAAGAGCTTCGACGGCGTCGACTGCTGGACGGCGGCGATGGCGCCGGAGTCCTCGACGAAGAGGATGAAGGCGTGGTCCCAGTGGGTGTCGAGCCAGCCGAGGAGCCGCTTCTTGATGAGCGAAAAATCGACGATCCGCCCCACGTCATCGACCGTCGCCGCGCCGCCGGCCGCCACGACCTCGACATCGACCCGGTAGTTGTGGCCGTGAAGATAGGCACACTTGCTCTCGTGCCGGTAGAGCCGGTGGCCGGCACAGAATCGCAGTTGGCGCACGAGCGCGAGGCTGGTCGTCGAGGCCTGTCGGGATGGCATGGGGCGCCGGGGCGGCTCCAGGGAGAGGGGCTTCAGGCGTGGGCGACCTCGGCCGATTCGATGCGGATCGGCTTGATGTCGAACTTCGGGTTTTGACCCAGGAACCGGCAGGGATTGTTGTGGAACACCTCGATCGCATCCTGGAGCGAGTGCCCGCGACGGCGATACTCGATGACGCACTCCTGGAGGAGGAACGGGTCGCTCGGCCCCCAGTCGGCCGACGAGTTCACGAGAATCCTCTCCGTGCCGTACTTCTCCAGCATGTCGACAGCCCGCTTTGGCGAGCACTTCGTGATTGGATAGAGCGTGAAGCCAGCCCAATAACCGGCTTCGAGAACGGGGCGGATCGTCTGCTCCTCGACATGGTCGATCCAGATTCGCTCCGGGTCGACCTTCATCCCGGCGAGCACCTCGAGCACCTTCTTCGTGCCATGCGCTTTGTCGGCCAGGTGGGGCGTGTGGATGAGGACGAGTTGCCCGTGCTTCATCGCCAGATCGACATGGGCCTCGAGTGACTCGATCTCGTTCTTCGTCGATTTGTGGAGCCCCGTCTCGCCGACGCCGAGGACCGTCGGCTTGGCGAAGAACTCGGGGAAGTGCTTGAGAACTTCGCGCGTGAGGACAGGGTTCTCCGCCTCCTTCGGGTTCACCGCCACCCAGCAGAAGTGGCGGATGCCGTACTGGGCGGCACGCGTCGGCTCGAACTCGCTGATCTGCCGGAAGTAGTCGATGAACGTTTCGGGATAAAGCCGGTCGAAGCCGGCCCAGAACGCCGGCTCGGCGACGGCGACGACGCCGCTCATGGCCATCCGCTCGTAGTCTTGGGCGGTGCGGGCGATGGCGTGGTAGTGGGGCTGGATGATCTGCATGGCACGGATTCCCCGGTCAGTGTCGTTCGGGAAGAGGAATGAAAAGCAGGCTCGTGGCCCGGCCCGCGTTTGAGCGTCGCCGGAGCGTCCGATCAGCCGGTGGCAAACAGTTCGAGGAGGGCGACGGTCCGGTCGCCGGCCGGCTTGGGATCGGCAGCGATCGCCAGCGCCTTCCGTAACAACTCGATCTTCTGCCCGCTGGCGGGGCCCCCCGCGGCGCCGTTGCCGCCGCACCGCTGCACCGCGACGTCGTAGCGATCCATCATGGCCGCAATCTCGAGGATCTGGTGCCGCGACTCGAGGAAGTAGTTTTCGATGATCTGGGGCGGGGTGAGCATGGTGGGCTCCAAAGCGTGGACGGAACAGGAGAATCATACCCCCGTGTTTGCCCCCGGGCAGAGTCGCGGTCAGAGCAAGCGTTGCCGGATTTGCCGGAGGAATCGACGCCGTGGCATGATCCCCGGGGGGGTGGGTCGAATCCTCCGCCGCCGAAACCGTTTTTCAGAATCGAGAGGTCTTCGATGCTGCGCCGCGATCCCACCGACCTTCCCTGCGCCCTCCGGCCGACGGCAGTCCACCTCCTTGGCCTCCCCCTGCTCCTTTTCGTCCTCCTGCCGATGGTGGCCCGGGGGGCCGATCTTCCCCCCCAGGCCGCTCTCCCCGTCCGCGAGGTGAGCGTCTTCAAGGATGGCCACGCCTTCGTCGTTCATCGTGGCACGGTGGCGGCGGACGCCCAAGGGAACGTCGTCCTCCGCCATCTCCCCGCCCCGGTCATGGGGACGTTCTGGGCCGGCGCGACCGACGACGGCGTCGGGCTGGCGGCCGTGACCGCGTCCCAGGGCCGGGTCCGCGTGGAGCGGACGGCGCTTTCGCTCAAGGAGCTCGTCGATGCCAATCCCGGCGCGGAGGTGCTCGTCACCGAGATCCCGCCGGCCAACCGCGATCCGGTTCCCTACGAGGCGACGATCCTCCCGGCGCCGGTGCAGAGCTCGGAGGAACTCGAGGCGCTCGCCCCGCCTGGCGACGGCCCCAAGCTCCCGGTCGCGTCCGATTTGGTCTTCCTCAAGACCGATGCCGGCACGCGCGTCCTCCCGCTCTCGCGCATCCAGGACATCACCTTCCGTGCGGGGCCCGCCGCGAAGATCGGCCGCGAGGAGTTTCGCAGCACGCTCACCCTCCGCATGATCCGCCGCGGCGCAGGGGATGGCGTCGCGCCGCTTCCAGCGGGCGAAGCCGGCGTCGGCCTGATGTATGTCCAGCGCGGGCTCCGCTGGATTCCCTCCTACCGGGTCGAGCTCGACGGCAAGGGGCAGGCCAGCGTCTGGCTCCAGGCGACGCTCGTCAACGATCTGGTCGACCTCGACGACGTCACCTGCAACCTCGTCGTCGGCGTCCCCACGTTCGCCCTTCAGGGCTCGGCCGACCCGATCGGCCTCGAGCAGGCGGCGGCCCGACTCGCGCAGGCGATCGATCTCGACAATGGCAACCGCTTCGGCAACTTTTATTCCAACTCGATGATGTCGCAGGTGGCCGGTGGGGCCGGAGGGGGCGCGGCGCCCGCGCCGGAGCCACAAGCGGGCGAGGCGAACGGCGAGAAGTCGGAGGATCTCTACATCTTCCGGCTCGAGCATGTGAGCCTGAAAAAAGGGGAACGGATGGTGGTGCCGGTGAGCGTCGGCTCGCTCCCCTATCGCGACTTCTTCAAGCTCGAGATTCCCTTCACCCCACCGCCCGAGTTCGTCCAGCAGTTCGATCCCCGGCAGGGGGCGGAGTTCGCCCGGCTCATGGCGGCGCCGAAGGCCGTTCACACGATCCGCCTCTCGAACACGGGCAAGGCACCGCTGACGACGGCGCCGGCGCTGATCCTGCGCGACGGCCGCCTGCTCGCTCAGGGGATGCTCACCTACACCTCACCGGGGGCCGAGGCCGATCTCGCCGTCACCACCGCGATCGACATCCGGGTGACGAAGGAGGAGCGGGAGACGCGCCGTGTCCCCAATGCCCAGAACTGGAACGGCGAGCAGCTGGCGAGGCTCGAGCTCACCGGAGGGCTGACGCTCAAGAACCTCCGCGGCCAGCCGGTCGACATCGAGGTGGTGCGGCACGTGTTCGGCGCTGTCGAATCGGCCGACCACGATGGCGTCATCGAGCAGGTCAACGTTCTCGAGGATCTCTCCCTCCTCTGGCCGTCCACCGGTCCGACCGGCCCGCCGCGCGGCGGGCCGGGAGGCTTCGGCTGGTACAACCCGCCCCCGTGGTGGCGGCAGTTCAACGGCGCGGCGCGGATCCGCTGGCAGGTGCGTCTCGATCCCGGCGCGGAGACTGCGCTTGAGTATGCGTGGAGCTACTTCGGGAGGTAGCAGGCGCGTCGGTCGGACCGCGAGCGATCAGCGTGACGGAGGTATTCCGAGCGATCCCAACGTCTCGTCGAGCACGTGGAGCCGGACGTGATCGGAGCCTGAGGCGAGGATGCGGCTGACGACGGCCCTCGGATCGAGGTGGGTGTCGTAATAGGCGATGCACGCCTGCCTCATGGCCGCGATCCGCGCGGGGGAAAGCGAGCGGATCTCCTCGAGACACGCCCCGAGATCCGCGCCGCTTGAAAAGGCGAAGCAGTCGTGACCGTGCCTGAGGCGGGGGAAGAACCATTCGGGGTAATTCGTCAGCGGAATCGTCCCGACCGCCATCGCCTCGACGATGTTGTAGCACATTGGCATGATGGCACCCGGCGGGCAGAGCATGAAGTCGGATCGGGCGACCTCGGCGAGCCATTGTGGCTGCGGTATGCCACAGCGGGCGGAATCGATGAGGACGAACGGCTCGTCTTTCCGTTCGTGGAATTGCTCCGCCCCCGATGGCTCGAAGAACAGTCCGGTCTCCCGGGCCAGCCTCACGACCTGCGCGCGAGTCAGCATGCCGAAGACATCGCCGAGGATGGCACGCTTGTCGTAGTAGGAATGAATCGAGCCGGCGAAGAAAAGCCGGCGTACTCTCTCGGTCGCTCGGAGTGAGACCAGCCTTTCCGAAAGGCCCTTCACGCCGAGAGTGTGGACGTGTGCCGGATGCATGCCGTAGGGCACGACATGATCGGCGCGGCCGAGCTCGAGGGAGGGGCGGTAGTCGTAGCAGAGCTCCCAGTGCCGCTGTGTCCGCCGGGGCACCGGCGAAGAACCGTCGCTCACCGTGATCGACCAGCGCGTCTGGTCGATCGGCCAGGGGGACACGGTGGTCCGGGGGTAATAGCCGACGGTGCGGATCGGGAACAGCGAGTTGGCGAGGCTCGTGCGGACCGAGATCGGGAGATCGGTCTCTGACAGGAAGCGGAGGAGATGGAGAAACGTGGTTTGGTGAACTTTCGCGTTGGCGCTCATGGCCAACGC
>CAJBCV010000403.1 GCA_903951635.1 uncultured Planctomycetaceae bacterium | reverse complement strand
GGTCATCAGCGTGCGGAGATCGGCCTTGAGGGCGGCGAGGTCGAGGGTCTTGAACGCCGCCGCATAATCGAACCCGGCCCCAAAAGGGTCGATCGCCGGCGGGTTTTGCTGGAGGATCCTCAAGGAGAGACTGTGGGGCCACCAGTCCCTGTTCGAGGCTCCCTTGGACGGGTCGGCTTGAGGAGCGGACGAGAACGGGCAGGTGGCTTCGTGTGACATGGCGTGGTCTCCTGACGGTCGATCTTAGCCGGCCGGGGACGAACGCCGCCGAGTTCTTCTCCAGTGAGAGTGGGATTTCGGCCATGGGGTCAGTGCGCCCGTCGCCGACGTTCACCATCCAGGGTCAATTGTCCGGGCCGATCAAACCTCTGCGATGCCCAGGCCTGTCAGATAGTCGTGGACACCCTCGTAGAAGGTTGGGCTTCGCGTCCGGTCCCGCTTCGCGCCCGGGGGCACGAAGATCACCATCCCCTGCCGGGCACGCGTGAGCAACACGCGGTAGGCGTTCTTCAGATACTGCCGCCTTTGCGGCTTCTTCACGTCTGTCCACGCCGCCCCGCGGAAACTGTGATAGCTCCAGTTGCTCCCCCGCCACCGGAGGTCTGCGTCCCACGTGACGATCGTCCAGTCGAGTTCGAGCCCCTGCACCTGAAACTCCGTCGCTGCGTCCTCCAGATAGAGCGAGGAACGGGTGTCTTTCGGGGGGCTCAAGAACCAGTGGACAGGGTCGATGTTCACCCGGATGTCGATCGCGTGGGGCTTGAGCCGCTGAGCTGAAGAGGAAGCCACCAGGCCCGCCCGCTCAGTCCCCCGCCGCTGGTGGCGGATCCACCGGCGAGCATTTCGCATGCTCCGCGTCAGCACGATGGGGTAATGATCGCGAAACTCCGCGAGAAGCTCACGGCCCAGGTCTGCCTCGCCATCGAGAAGGGCCTTGACGAAACGGGACAGGTTTTCGGCGCGGAAAGACCGCATCGACGTGGCCAGGTGGAGGCTTGCGTCCCCGGAAAAGGAGCCAACGACCACGTTCCCACCGGCAGGGGAAGGAGCCGAGTCTGGGGTGACAACGGTGGCCGGAACTTTCTCCTGTCGCGAACGTTGGAGCTCCTGAAGCGCTCCGGACGCTGCATACTCCGAATCGTTGAGCTGCGGTGAAATGAAAACATCCCAGTTTGGGAAGCCGCTGCGGACGCCGTCGAGCCAGGCGCTGATACCTGCTTCGCCGGTGTTGATCTCCTGGCCGCCCCCCACGAGACACACCACAACCGCCCAATCGGCATGCCGCTCCATCGCGCCGATGAGCAATTCGGGTTCTGTCTGGGTGAAGCCCGGAAGTCCTTTCTTCCGCTTCATGAACCCGGCGAGTTGCCTCGCGTCCCAGGCCCGCTGCGCTTCGTCAAACACCACGACGTGGTCGGCCGGCGCTGACCCGTCGCGGAGCGTGGCGTCGCGGAAATGATGGACGTTTTGAATGAAGGCCCGTACGGCACTGCGGCTGGTGCCGATCCGTGCCCGTGGGTCGGTGCGCTTCGCCCGGTCGAGATCGTCGCGGGCCAGAGCCTCCCGCAGAACCGACACCAGCGGCCCATTGCCCGAGAGGAAGACAGCATGGGCCGCGTCGTCGCGCGTGCCGTGGCGCGTGGCCACGTTCAGGCCCACGAGCGTTTTTCCAGCTCCGGGCACGCCCGTCACGAAGACGATCGCCTTCCGCTTCCGCGTTCGCGCTTCGGCGATGATCCGCTCCACGGCGGCATTGGTGACTGCGAGGTTCACGGCGCCGGCGTCGCTGCGGGTAATGTCGTGGACGGTGTGGCGGGCGTAGAGCGACCGAGCCGCCTCGATGATGGTCGGGGTTGGCGAATAAGAGCCCGTGCCCCAGGTGGCGGGGTCGATAGCGGGGGAGGTCCGAAGGCCGGATGAGCCCGCCGCGGCCTCGTTCAACGCCAGGGCAATGGCACTGCCGAGTGATTCGGCGCTACAGCCAAAAGGCGGGCGGACGCCGTCGGCGTGGGGAGGCTTCCAGCGGCGGTGGCTCTTTGGCACCTCGGTGGCACAGAGGATCGGGAAGATCGGTGCGGCATGACTCGGGGCATGGAAATTCTTGAGATCGAGACCGTAGTCCCAGGCTTGATCGTGGTCGAGTTGCTGAAACTGCTTCGCGCCTACCTTGAATTCGATCGGGATGATGGCCGTGGAAGTGACGAGCACGGCGTCGACGCGCCGGCCGAGCCGCGGGATATCGAATTCAAGGTGGATCCACGGGGCGCGCGCAGCGGCGAAGCGGGTGGGAAGCCCGGTGAGGGCGGCGCGAAGGATGGGCAGTTGGAGCCGCCAAGCCGAAAGCTGCTCGGGGGCGAGCGTATAGCCATGTGGGCTCGCCAGCGGCGCATAGACCTCGTCGTCGGAAGCGCGGAGGAAGGCCTCGACAGAGTCGGCGAAGAAGGCGGCGTTGAGTCGAAGGCCACGCTGGGTCATGTCGGGCAGCCTACCAAAGCGGGGGGGATTGGCCCGCGATCGGACCGCCGCCCACGATGCGTTTGTCGTAGGTGGTCTCTGAGATCGGCGTCGAGGGAGCCGGAGCCGTTGAGGCCGTGGCAACGTCTCCGGCCCGGCCGCCGTGACTCAAGGCGCACTGAAGCGTGTCCCCCAGGAGGGACGGCGTGTCATGGGCCGGCTCGGCGGCGCGTCGTGTCCTCCGGGATGCGGATCAGCTCCGGGGTATCCGTCGAGGCCTCGATGGCCGTGATCGCCTCGCGGACGGAGGT
>CAJBCV010000402.1 GCA_903951635.1 uncultured Planctomycetaceae bacterium | reverse complement strand
CGGCTGAAACCCTTGGCGTTTCAGCCGGAGCGTGAGTGGGCAAAGGCCATGGATGCGAAAGTCCACGAGAAAGCCTGCACCGCCGGATGCGGTGCCCGCGGCGGCTGAAACCCTTGGCGTTTCAGCCGGAGCGTGAGTGGGCAAAGGCCATGGATGGCTTTGCACACGAGAAAGCTAGTACCACACCCCGCCGCGGAGCATGAAGGTGTTGCCGGGGTGGGCGGTCGGCGTGTCGGAGTCGTAGTACTCCACGGTGCGGCCGAACACGACACCGGTCTCGAGCCGCCACGAGATACCCAGATCGGCCGGCTTGCGTTCCCAGCCGGCGATGAGACGGTAGTCGCGGAGGACGACCACCTCGTCGGCGCCGGTCGCCGATTGCATCGCCCATTGATTGCCGCCGAACTCCGCCGCGAGATAGCTCCAGTGGGCGGCGCGGGGGTGCTCGGCGAAGCGCCAGGCGAGCCGAGGGCGGGGGAAGATGAGCTCGAAGCGCTTGTCGTCGGCGGGGGTCCAGAGGAGGCCACCGGCCGGGAGGATGTTGACGTCGTAGCGGTCGAGGTAGATCAGGCCGGCGACGACGCGGAGATTGTCGTTGGCCTCCCAGGCGCCGAAGCCGTGGCCGGTGATCCGCAAGGCCTGCGAGGAGTCATTGTGGAAGTCGCTGTACCAGCCGGGAGAGACGGCGAGATCGACGCCGAAGCGCTTGCCGATCTTCCGCAGCCAGCGCGCCTGGATGTAGCCTTCGTAGAGGGTGCTCGGCAGATCGACCCCGGCCGGGGCATCGACCAGCGTCGCGCCGAAGCCCGGCGTGATGAGGAGCGGGGAGTCGACCGTCGGGGCCGGCAGGCCGAGGGTCACCCACTGATCGAGGACGGTGAGCCCGAGGCCGTCGCTGCCGAGCTTGGGAAGCTCCGTCACGGTGGAGATCGCCTGCTGGAGCATTCCCGGCTTCGCGCCGGGGGGGAGCTTCCGCCCGGCCGGCGGCTCGAACTCCTGCCGCGGCTGTCCCGGCGGCGCCAGATCGTCCGGGAGAAGGGGTTCCTGGAGATCCTGCGGATCGCCGATTGCGGCCAATCGAATGCGACCGGGGAGGAGCTCCTCCACCGTCGGCAGCGGCACCGGGACATCGATCCAGCCCGCCTCGTCGTCAGCCGTCGCCGGAAGCGGGAGCGGAGGCGGCGCGTCGTCGGCGATCGTCGGCGCCGCCAGCCCAAGCGTGGCCACGAGTATCGCCGGGAGCATCGCCCTGAGCGTGCCGAAGGGCGGAAGCGTGGGGATGCGACGGTGCACGTGGTGTTCTCCGGGCCCGGGGCCCGTCAGTAGGCCAGGCCGAGGCGGATCATCCAGGTGTCGTCGAGATCCTGGATCTGCGGGGGACCGTCGACGAAGAACAACTGCCGGTAGAAGACGTAGCCGACCTCGAGATGGCCGGAGAGCCCCTGCGGCGTCTTCGGCACGAGCTCGCCACCGAGGACGATGCGGATGTCGTTGTAGTCGAAGGGGGAGATCTGCCCGGTGGAGCGGCGGAAGGTCCAGGCGCCGCCGCCGTACTCTCCCGCCACGTAGCCCCACAGCGAGCGATTGGCCACCTCACTGAAGCGCCAGGCCGCTTTCGGAGTGGGGAAGAGGATGTCGTAGCGGGCGTTGGCGTTGGGCACCCAGGTCATGCCGATGACGGGGAGGAGTTTCACCTGGTTGCGGTCGAGGTAGACGATGCCGGCCTTGCCCTGCATCGTCGGCGTCAGCTGGAGCGTGCCGACGGCGCGCCCCATGATGCGCCAGCTCTGCGACACCATCACGTCCCAGTTGGTGTAAACGCCGGTGCGGATGCCGAGTTCGGCTCCGAACAGCGGCGTGAACTGCGGATTCCAGGCCGCATCGATGAACACGTCGTACGTGCTCGGCGGGAGGTCGGCGAGCATCGTCGGCGTCGTCTCCGGCCCGTCCCAGAGCTGGAGGCCGAATCCGGGGGTGATGAGGAGCGGCGCGTGGTTGAGATTGGCCTGCGAGTTGTGGAAGAACGGGATCGCGAACGTGGCCGTGGTGTCGAGCTCGTTGACCCCGACGCTCGTGCCGTCACCGGTGCCGTAGAGATAGGCCCAGCTTCCGCGCACCCCCTGGAAGACGCGCATCGTCTGCTGCATCGTCGGGCTGGCCATGATCGTTTGCGGCGAGAAAGCCGAAGCCGGTGAGCCTCCCGGCGGCGCGCCATAGGGCGGCTGCTGGGGGACCAGCGACGGCGCCGCGGTCGAGTAGCCCGGATAGCCCGGCTGACCGGAGAGCGCGGAGGGGGCCCAGTTGCCGGTCTGCGGCGCGGCTGCCGGAAGCTGCGTCCCCTGCGGCGCGTAGGGATCCCACTGGGTCGGCGGCGGGGCGAGATACTGCACCGGCATGACCCGGTCGAGCTGCGACGAAGGGGGCGTGGGGAGCGACACCGTCTGCCCATCCGCGACCGATGGCCCGAGCCGCAGCGCGCAGAGGAGCGCCACGGTCAGGCTCCGCACGGCGACACGGATAGGGAAGCGCACGGATCGATCCCTGGCGGGAAAAAATGTTGATGAGATCGAGGGAAGACTGCCGACGGCCCGGGGGGGTACCACGCCGTGCGCCGCAGGGTCAAGGTCGTACGTCGATCCGATGCCCGGGGCTGGGGGGACTGCCGCTTCCGGGGAGAACTGGGTAAAGAGGGGACGGCTTCCGCCCCTCTTCCCTGGCGCCGTCCGCGAGGAATCCCCCTGTGTCGCTCCCTCCCCCTGACGCCCCCGGGCCCCGAACCGCGGCCGGCGAAAGTGATCCCGAGATGTTTGATCGCGCTGCGGTGGAGCGTGCCACAGGGTTGGCGGCCATCGAAGTCCTCGCCGAGGTGACCTCGACGATGGAACGGGCCCGGAGCTTGGCCGCCGAACCGGGGGTGGCCTTGCCGCTGGCGGTCGTCGCCGACAGGCAGACCGCCGGCCGGGGGCGGCGCGGGGCGGGATGGTGGCAGGCGCCGGGGAGCTTGGCGACGAGTCTCGTGGTCGATGCCACCCGTGTGGTGGAGCCGCCAAACGCGCGCGTCACGCCGCTGTGGTCGCTCGCCTGCGGCGTGGCGCTGGCCGAGAGCCTCACGCTCCTCGAGCCGGCGGTCGTGGCGCAGGTCCGCTGGCCGAACGACGTCGTCGCCGGCGGTCGGAAGCTCGCCGGGATCCTCGTCGAGACTGCCCCGGGGGGGCGGGTGATCTTCGGCGTCGGCGTGAACACCACCGGGTCAGCCGCGGATGCGCCGGAGAGCCTCCGTGGTCGGGTCGGCACGCTCCCCGACATCACCGGCCGGACGCTGCCGCGGAGTCGACTCCTCGGCGCCTTCGTCCCCCGGCTCCTCGCGCTCCTCGGTGAGACGTCGCGCGATCCCGGCGTGCTCGTGGAACGCTACCGTCCGCTGTGCAGCCTCGTCGGGACCGTCGTCACGGTGCACCGGGACGACGGTCGGCGTCTCGTCGGCGTCTGTCACGGGATCGATGCCGACGGCGCGCTGGTCCTCGACACCGCGGCGGGGATGGTGCACCTGGTGTCGGGGAGCCTCACCGATCCGGCCGACGTCTGGCGGGGCGCGCCTGCCTGACCCCGGCTGAACCATCTCGGCCCTGCCGCGGGCGTTGCCCACCGGTGCGCAGCGCCACCACACACACCTCGCGGCCGCCGGTGGAGAGCTGGCGGGCTTGCGGGGTGAATCCCCAGGTGCGGAATTGCCCGAGCCACGCGTCGAGTTCCACCGCCCGCGACCAGTCGGGAATCTTGAGCGTGGCGATGATCCCGCTGGCCCGCGATCCCGGCGCGGTGACGACGCGACCGACCGCCTCGAGGGTGCTCGTCGGGTCGATGTTCATGTCGGCCACGACCCACTCGAAGCCGCGCAGGTCGCGCAGCGGCACGTCCCTGGCCCGCTTTCGCCACTGCGTGAACCCGGGGATTGCGGCGACGACCGGATCGACAAGGGCCGGGTCGATGCCGACCACCTCGAGGCCACTCTCGAGGAGCCGCTGGCAGGCGCCGCCGGGGGAGGCACCGAGCTCGCAGACCTGTTGACCTTCGCGAAACTCGACGGCGAACGTCGCGATCGCCTCGTCGAGCTTGAGCCACGCGCGCGACACCTTGTCACCGGGAAGCGGACGGGGATAGAGGCCCCCGGGCCAGCAGGTCGACGGCGCCTGGGCCCGGTGCCAGCCGATCCACCAGCGGTCGTCGCCGTCGGAGAGGCAGTCGAGGACGAGGTCGCCCGGACGGGCAACGCCGAGGGTCGCTTCGGGAAAGGCCGCAGCGAGCCCCGCGGCCGTCGCGCGCCGGGGCATGTCGGCGACGACATCGGCCGCGGCGAGGGCACGGAGATCGCGCGGATAAAGATGGATGGCATCGAAGCGCGCCTGGGGGAGGCGCTCGCGGAGGGCCTCGAGCCGGCCGGCGTCGTCCTTCCAATGGATCTGGCCGGAGCAGCGGAAGAGCGAGCGGGCGACGATGATCGAATCGCGGAGGCGATCGAGATCGGCGGGGCTCGGATCGAGGCCGGGCGGGAGACGAAACGTGACGACCCCCCGCCGCCAGGCACCGCGGGTCGATCCAGGGAGGGCCTGCGTCAGGCGTGCGGCGACGACATCCTCGGCTCCGGCCTGGCAGGCGACGAGGAGATATTCACCACGTGGTTCGGGGTCGTTCATCCGGCCACTATGGCCTGCGGAGGGGCCGGACGGAAGCGGCCCTGACCGGAAAAGAGACGACGAGCGCAAAAATCAGGCCGGCCCGGGCGCCCAAGGGCCCGGGCCGGCCTTTCTCGTCTGGTCATGAAGGGTTCCCGGCTCGGTGCCCGCTCGCACGGCCAAAGGCCGCGTCGCGGATCGTCGCCGGGAAGGAATTACTTCTTGCCCTTCTTCTTGGCGACCTTCTTGGCAGCCTTCTTCTTCTTCTTCGCCATGGTGATGGCTCCTAGCGTCGAGCACCCGAACTCAAACCCTCGACCGATCCCTCGGGCACTCTGTTGAAGGGACCGGACGACGTACCGGAAACGAATCCGATTGAATGGTCTCGTCGGACCCCGTATCGGCGGGTCGACAATGACGCCTCGTATGCATCACTGTGAGTGTTGTGAAGGATTGCGCCGAAAACTGTCAAGAGAAAATCGTGGAGAACTCACGATTTTTTTCACGGGCCGTCGTCATCGACCGTCACGCATCGATCGCAGCGCTGTCCATTGAGCGTGTCGGCGACATGGTTCGGCTCGCTTCACGCGAGTGATTCGATCCACGCATCGAGCATCGCGCACTGCTTCGCGAAATCCTGCTCGTCGACGCCGAGAGGGCTCTTGAAGAACGGCGCCAGGCCACGGAGCATCCCCTTCTCGCCGCCGCGCCAGGCGCGTTCGGTGAGACGCACCAAGTCGATCACCAGCGGCGCGGCGAGGATCGAATCGCATCCCTGCCAGGTGAACTGGAACGTCATCGGGGTGCCGAGGAAGCCGCGGAAGTGGACATGGTCCCAGGCCGTCTTCCAGTCGCCCAGCGACCGGATGTACTCGATCGAGACGTGGGTCTGCGGAGGGTAGCCGAGGATCGAGGCGAGGAGGTGATCCTTGCTGCGCACCTTGGCGGCCTTGTTGCGCGGGTCGTCGAGCACCTTGCCGTCCATGTTGCCGAAGATGTTGTGCCCCACCCAGCTCATCACCTCGAGGTTGCGGGCGGCGAACATCGGCGCGAGGACACTCTTGAGGAGCGTCTCGCCGGTCTTGCCGTCGCACCCGGCGTGGGGCAGACCGCGCTCGAGGGCCAGTTCGCACAGGGCCGGCGGCGTCGAACCGGTGGACGGGGTGAAGTTGACGAACGACGCGCCTGCTTCGAAAGCCGCCACGGCATAGAGGCTGCTCGCCGGCAGGGGGCAAGCGGCGGCGTCGCCGAGGAGCGCGGCCACCTCGCTCCACCGCTCGGGGATCGGGCGGGCGACCGGGGGCTCGGTGGAGGCGACGTTGACGACGACGACGTGCCGGAGGTCGTTGTCGGCGGCAAAGGACTCGAGATCGGTGCGGATCCGGTCGATCGCCTGCCGTGGGGTCTCGACGACGTTCGCGACCGACGGATCGGCCAACTCGCGGATCTTGTCCCCCGCGGCGACGACGGTGCCTGGGCGGAGCCGCTGCTCGATGGCGGCGAAGGAGTCGGCGGCGGCATCGAGCACGTCCGGGGTGATCGCCCGGCTTTCGATCCACATCCGCCGCGCCTCGTCGGCGAGGTGGCCGGGGCGGATGTCGTGGCCGCCGATGACGATCTCGTCGAAGCCGACCAGATCGAGCGGCGCGCAGTGGGAAAGCGCCGTCACCAAGCCGTAGGGCTCGGTCGCGCCGCGGGCCAGGGCCGCCAGGCCGGTGATCACGGTCGTCGCCACGCCCCCTTTGGCACCGATGAGCCACAGCCCCGTGCGTCCGCGCGTGCCTCCGGCGGGATCGGATTCGGATCGGGTGGACGAACGGCCGTGAGGGGCTGCCATGGCTGGGTGCATTCCTGGGGTCGGTGGAGCATCGCGGCGCCTGGGAAACAGTCCCCGCGGTGGTATCATGCACGACGCGCCGACGGCACGCAAAACGCACCTTGTTTCCCCTCTCGTCTAGGCTCCTCTCCCCTCCCTTCGAAGCCCCTCCCCCGCACCCTCCCCACCCGCATGTCTCATTCTTCGCCATCGCCCTCCGCCCGTCGCTCCCCCCTTGCCATCGCCACGCGGATGCACGCGCTCGAGCCCTCCGCCACGCTCGCCATGGCGGCGCGCGCCCAGGCGATGGCCGCGTCGGGGGTCGACGTCATCGATTTGTCGGTGGGCGAGCCCGACTTCCCCACCCCCGAGCACATCTGCCGGGCCGCCGAAGCGGCGATTCGTGCCGGGCGGACGAAGTACACGCCGGCGGCCGGCATCCCCGATCTCCGCAAGGCGGTGGCTGCCGACTACACCCGCCGCAGCGGCCTGAGTGTCACGCCGGCGCAGGTCGTCGTCTCCAACGGTGCCAAGCACTCGCTCCACAACGTCTTCACGGCGCTTCTCGACGAGGGGGACGAGGTGATCGTTCCCGCTCCTTACTGGGTGAGCTACGCGGAGCTCATCAAGCTCACCGGGGCGAAGCCGGTGATTCTCCCGACGCGTCTCGAGGATGATTTCAAGCTCCGCCCCGAGGCCCTCCGCGCCGCGCTCACCCCGGCCACGCGGATGCTCCTCCTCTGCTCGCCGAGCAATCCCACCGGCGTGGTTTATTCGCCCGAGGAACTCGGGAGCCTCGCCGACGTGGCGATCGGCGCCGATCTCTCGGTCGTCGCCGACGAGATCTACGACCAGCTCGTCTTCGACGGCCGGCAGGCCGTCTCGTTCCCCACCCTCCGCCCCGGCCTCGCCGATCGGACCGTCGTCGTTGCCGGTGTCAGCAAGACCTACTCGATGACCGGCTGGCGAATCGGGTGGACGATCTGCCCCGAGCCGCTCTCCAAGGCGATCGGCAATCTCCAGAGCCAAGAGACGAGTAACCCCTGCAGCGTCAGCCAGCACGCCGCCCTCGCGGCCCTGACCGGCCCGCAGGAATGCGTCGCCACGATGAACGCCGCCTTCCAGACGCGCCGCGATCTCGTCGCGGCGCGGCTCCGGGCGATCCCCGGCGTTCGCATCCCCGACATCGGCGGCGCCTTCTACGCCTTCTTCGACATCAGCCCGATCCTCGCCCGCGGTGCCAACGGGATCACGACAAGCGCGGCCTGGTGCGAGGCGCTGCTCGAGAAGGAGCACGTCGCCCTCGTGGCCGGGAGCGCTTTCGGCGCCGAGGGGAACGTGCGGATGAGCTTTGCGTCGAGCGAAGAGAAGCTCGAGCGCGGCCTCGACCGCATCGCCCGCTTCGTGGGAGTGTGACCTACCGCGGGCGATAAGGACCAACCCTCAACGCTCCATAGACAGGCTCTTCAGAGGGGCTCTTCAGCGAGGGGTCGCCCGTGCTCCGAGAGCCGGCGTAGGATGCGAGCGCAGCCACGGATGGCGGAGCGAAGCAGGCTCCGAGTGAACGGAGGCCACGAAGGCCGTAGTGAACGTCCGGCGACGGAGCACGGGCGACCCCGAAGCGACGCGCGGGCCGGAAGCACACGGCGGCTCCCAGGAAACGTCACTCAAGCTCCAGCGCGCGAAGGTCGCGAAACTCAACCTTCATCGTCAGCCCGGCGTGGATCTGGAGCCCGATCGGGGCCGGGTCGGCGTATTTCGGCGACGTGTACTGCGACACCGGCTCGCCGTTGAGCCAGACGGTGAACGTGTCCCCTCGGGCGCGGATCCGGATCCGGTTCCAATCCCCCGGCTTGAGCAACTCGCCGGCGCGCTTTGCCTGCGCTTCCTCCGGATAGTTGCCGACGTAGAACGAGCAGGTCATGTCGCGCTTGAGGCTGCGCGAGACGCCGATCTGCAACTGGAGCTCCGGCTTGCGGAGCATGAATCCGCTGTCGATCTCCCCCTCGAAGCGCACCTCTCCTTCGAGGATCACGTCGCCGTAGGCCTTCTCGGTGTAGAGCATCGACCCCTTCTTCTCGCCGTCGTTCTCACCGACGAGGATTCCATCGACGACCTTCCAGTGGGATTCGGCGGGGGGTGTCCAGCCGGTGAGATCGCGGCCGTTGAAGATCGGCGGCAGGCTCGACGTCGCCGGGATCTCCTCGGCGCGGAGGATCGTCGCAGCCGTCGCCAGGGCCACGACGACGGTGGAGAGGAGAGCCAGAGCGCGGGGGAGCGGCATGGGCATGGATCGATCTCCGGCAAATGGTGGGCGGCGGCGCAAAGGGGGCCGGGACAAGGAGCGCGGGGGAAAAGGGGCGCGGCGGGAAGTATAGACTCGCCTTCGTGGCGCGATCGACGGGGATACTCGAGGGGATGGAGCGGGGCGATGATCGATTCGACAGCTGCGATCGTGCTCGCCGGCGGACGTTCGTCGCGATTGGCGAGCGCCGGGATCGTCCCCCCCGGGGGTAAGGCCGGCCTCGTGCTCGCCGGCACGACGCTCCTCGAGCGGGTCTGTGGCCGGGTGGGGGGCGTGGCGCGGAGGATCGTCATCGTGGCGGCGCCGGGGCAGGAGCTTCCTTCCCTGCCCAGCGCCGTGGAGGTGGTGCGCGACAGCGCGCCGGGCACCGGGCCACTGGCAGGGATCGCCGACGGGCTGCGGGCCCTCGGCGGCGACGCGGCGGCGGCGCTCGTCGTGTCGTGCGACGTGCCGCTGGTCAGTCCGCAGGTCCTCGGGGTCTTGCGCGAGCGGCTCCTGGGCGGGCCGGGGGCGCCGCTGTGGGTGGTGCCGGAGGTGGGTGGCTATCTTCAGGTGCTCGTGTCGGCGCTGCGGCCGGCGGCCTTGGCGGCGATCGAGGCCCATCTCGCGGCGGGCCGGCGCGACCCGCGGTCGCTCCTGGAAAGCTTCGCCCAGGCGGGCAGGGCGATCGTCATCCCTGAAGAGAAGTTCCGCCCGATCGACCCGGGGCTGCGGAGTTTCCGCGATCTCGACACGCCACGGGACTTGGAGGACTTGGGGGATTTCCTGGCGATCGAGGGGGAAAGCTGACCTACGGGAAACCAGGGGGGCACTCCTATACTCCGCCCCATGGCGACGCGAAACACCCGAGAGCATGAGGCTGACGGGCGCCCGCGGGGCCGCCGGGCCCTCCGCTGGGTGGTGGTCTTGGTGGCGATCGGCGCCGCGGTCTGGTTCGCGCCGGTCGCGGTGGTGAAGACGCCGCTGCGCGATTGGCCGCTGACGCGCGCGTTCTCGGGCATCGACGGCGCGATCTCGAGCCGGGCAGCCACGTGGAGCTGGCTCGGGGCGATCGAGTACCGCGACGTGATGCTCGTCGATCGTAGCGGCCGACCGGTGGCTGCCGCGCGGCGGATGATCCTTGACCGCGGACTGCTCCAACTCCTCCTCGACCGCACCGATCTGGGGACGGTGCGGCTGGTGGGAGGGGAGGCGCTGGTCGAGGTGCGGCGCGGAGGGAGTGGCTTCGAGGATATTCTCGCCCCCTGGATCGCGGCGGCCGCGCGGGCCGCATCGACTCCTTCGTTCGAACTCGAAGTCGTCGATGCCTCGGTCGAGGTGATCGACGCCGAACGGGACGACGCCTGGCGGATCACGGAGCTGATCGCAGCCGGGAGCCTCCGGCCCGGGGCGACGCTGGCGGGATGGACGCTGGCCGGTCGGGTCGTGCACACCGGGGCACCGAAGCGCGATCTCGCCGCGGCCTTTGCCGCGCCGCCGCCGGCGATCAAGGAAGCCCCCGCGCCGACGCGGCTCGACCGAACGACGATCGTCACTGCGGCCACCGCGAGCCTGGCTCGGGCTGGCGGGTGGTCGATCTCCTCGCCGAGCGATCCCGGAGTGCCGACGCCCCGCGCGCTGGCGGTGGCGGGCAACGGGGTGCCGCTCGACATCAGCCGGGTCGTCGCCGCGCGATTCGATCTCCCACGAGTGCTCGAAGGAACGGCCGATGTCCGGCTCGACATCCAACTCCCCTCCGGAGCGGCCGCCGGCCAGGGATGGCGCGTGGCCGGCCGCGTCGACGGTGCCCGGCTCGCCGTCTGCCGCGCCGACACGCTCGAACGGCTGGTGGCCCTCGACCGTTGGGAGGCGCCGATCGACGTCTTGATGGACGGCTCGACCGTCACGCTCCGAGATTGCCGGATCGAGTCCCCCCTGTTCCGGGCGGAGGCGTCGGGGCGGATCGGTCTGCCCCAGGGGACCGCCTGGGAATGGGCCGAGATGCTCATCGGCGACGACTTCGCGCTGGCCGTCGACATCGACCTCGCCGCCGCATCGCGGAGCGTCAGCGGCGGGTTGCATGTCCGCCCCGATGTCCGGGTCGCCGGAGGGCAGTTGCAGATCGCCGCGGCGGGGCGGGCCGAGGGGACGGAGCGCGTCCTCGAGGTCCGTGTCGGAGCGAGGGATCTGGAGGTCACCCAGGGCACGCGGCAACTCCGCTGGCCGGAGCCGTTTGTCGGCTGGCTCCGTTCGCGGCGCGGCGCCGGGCGCGGGGATCGGCTGCGGGTGGAGGAAGCGCGGTTGGCGACCTCGGCGTTCGAGGTGTCGGCGTCGGGAACGAGCGAGTCGTCCGACCTCCAATGGACGGCCGATCTCGGGCGTCTCGTCGCCGATGCTGGCGAGATTCTCGATCTCCACGGCGTCGACCTCGCCGGAACGACGCGTGGCCGGGCCACGCTCGAGCGGGCGCCGGCGAATGGCGCGGCGACCGCCTCGCTCACCGGTAGCGTCACCGGTTTGCGGTGGCTTGTGGCGGGCCGGCCCGACTGGATCGACGAGGAGATCACGATCGATGCCTCGGCGGCCGGGACGGTGGCCGATGGCACGATGGTCATCGACACGGCGCGCTCGGAGTGTGCAGCGGCCGGTGACCGCCTCGAGATCACCGTGGCCGGCGGGGCGCTGGTCGATCCCTCGCTGTTGCCGTCGTTGATCGGCCTGACACGGCACGGCGGGAGATGGCTGCGGCCGGCGCCGACGTCGACGGGGGTCTCGGTCGATTGGTCGCTCCAGGGCGATCTGGCCCGCTGGCAGGCGCGCCTCGTGGCGCTCCTCGGGGATGCGGCCCTCCCGGCGACGCGGCTCGCCGGCACGGTGGAGGCCTCGGCGTCGCTTGCGGCGCAGGGGGAGATGTGGCAGGTGACGCGCGCCGGAGCGGAGGTGGAGGACCTCGAGATCGACCGTGGTCGGATCGTCGAGCCGAGGTTGGTGGCCACGGCCGCCGGCACGATCGATGCCGGCACTGGCAGGGTCGACATCTCTTCCGCCGAGGTGCTGACGGCGAGCCTTTCGCTCCGCACCGGCGGCATGACGATCCTTCCCTCCCCGGCCAGCCGGCCGGGAGCGAGCGGGGCGTGGCGCCCGTGGGACGATCCGGGCCGCTGCCGCGGCCGTGTCCAATGGCAGTGTGATATCGGGAGGACGGCGTCGTGGCTCGTCGATCCGGTGACCGTCGAGCGCTGGCCGGCGGCGGGGCGCGTGTGGGGCACGATCGATCTCCAGGAGACACCGGCCGGGCTCAATCTCCTCGTCGATGCCACCGGCAACCAACTCACCCTCTCGACCACCGCCGACCCGAGGTCGACGGCGCCGATCGACCCTGCCGGAGCGCCGGCGCGCGAGGTGTGGGCGGAGCCACGGGCCCGCCTCCTCGTCGAGCTCACCCGCGCTCCGGTCGGGGATGCGGTCGCCATCAACCGTCTCGTGCTCGAGTCGTCGACGGTGGCGGCGGCGGCGGTGGGAACGGTCCACGACTGCTCGTCGCGCCCGCTCCTCGACGTCGGCGGCACGCTCAACTACGACTGGGCATTGCTCTCGCGGCTCCTTCTCCCCTGGACGGGAGGTCGGCTCGATCTGGCCGGTGGCGCGGCCCGGCCCTTCGCTCTGCGGGCGCCGGTCGAGCCGCTTGTCCGTCTCGTCCTCGATGGCGTCGCCCCCGGTGGACGCCCGAGCGCCGACGCGGCGGCGATTGCGGCGGGCGACGAGCCGGCGACGACGGAAGTGCCGCTTCCGGAGAACTGGCTGGCAAATGTCCGTGGCGGGGTGCGTGAGGCCGATCCCGAGAGGCCGGTGCGGGCGGCGCTGCCGGTTTCGCTCCAGCCTGCGGCGCGGAACGAGTCGGCCGCGTGGCTGCGGAGCCTGTCGATCGACACCTCGACGACCTGGGCCACTGGCGCCCTCGAGGGGATGGCGCTCGACGCCGGGGAGACGCCGCTGAGGCTCTTCGAGGGGCAGCTGGCCCTCGGGCCCTTCGACGTCGGCTTCGGTGGCGGACGTCTCCGCGGCGCGCCATGGGTGCAACTTCTCCCTGCTCCCGGCGAACTCGTCGTGCCGAAGGGGAGGCTCGTCGAGCGGATGGTGCTCGCCGGGCCGCTGGCCGATCGGTGGATGAACTGGATGTTTCCGATCGTCGGCCGATCGATGCGGACACAGGGGCTGGTGAGCGTCGACGTGGCGGGCGCCCGGCTTCCACTTTCCGATCCCTGGGCCGGGGATGCCGCCGGGGAGATGGTGTTTGAGAATCTCGAGGTGACCCCTGGGCCGCTGATGGCCCCGCTTGCGAATCTCGTCGCCAAGCTCCAGGCGGTCATCGATCCGCGCTTCGCGTTCGGCGACAAGGCGGTCCTCCTCCGCGTCCGCCCCGAGCCGGTCCGCGTCCGGCTCGCCGCGGGGCGCGCCTGGCACGACGGCCTCGTGATGGACATGGGGCAGCTCGTGCTCCGCTCCGCCGGGAGCGTGGGGGCCGACGGATCGCTCGCGATGGTGGTCGAGATCGGTTTCCGTGGCGACTTGGTCGCCGGCGCGCCACGGCTGGCGAAGCTCCTGCGGACACCGCTGGTGATCCCGCTCAAGGGAACGTCCGATCGGCCGCAATTCGACGCCGGCGCCATCGATGGCCTCATCGCCCGGATCGTCGACAACACCGCCGAAGGGATCATCAAGGACGGTTTCGAACGGGGGCTCGAGGGCCTCGAGGAGCTGTTCGGCAATCCCCCTCCCGCGGCCCCGGCACTCCCGCCGCGCCCCGCGCCACAGGCACCAGCCGTGCCGGTGCTTCCGCCACTCCCCCCGGCTGCGGCGCCCGAAGCGCCCCTGTCGTTTCCGGGGGGCTGAACCCGGCCCCGCAAGGAGCCCGCTGACCCTCGGGGCCCTCCGCGACGATGCGCGGATCAATGCCCCGATTGCAGGGCGCCGTCGCGGCGCAGCCTCCGCTCGGTGGCTGTGATGAGCGTCTCCAGGCGGCGACGGTAGGCGTGGTGCTCGACCTCGAAGCGGTGCCGCGGGCTGTCGACGTAGTCGATGCCGGCGGGACGGGGAATGCCGTCACCCGGTCGGCCACGCTTGCGGTGAAGGAAGGCAGCGGCGCGGGGCGAGCGCTCCGCGGCCAGGGCCATCCGGGCGATGAGTTGCCCCTGGAGATCGGTGAGGCCCCACTGTCCGCTGTCGGGCTGGATCAGGCCGCAGACGGCGATGTCGTCGCGCGTGGGGTGGAGGGTGTGGAGGAAGAGCCGCGGGAGCCCATCGACGGGATGGAGGTGGGCAGCGTCGATGAACGGCAGCGAGAGGACGTAGCCGGTGGCGCAGATCACGACATCGAACGCTTCCCGAGAGCCGTCGGCGAACGTCGCCAGGTCGCCGTCGAAGCGACGCAGGTCGCCGCGCGGCACGAGGGCGCCTGCGTCGATCCGGCCGAGGATCTCGGAATTGATCACCGGATGGCTGTCCCAGAGCCGGTGATCGGGACGGGGGAGCCCGTGTTTCCAGGAGAGACCGATCGCCCGGTCGATGGCGCGGAGGCTCACGAAGCGGCGCAGCCACGTCGGCGCTCCCATCGCCAGGAGCCGCTCGCCGCGGAGGTCGGAGGGACGGCCCATGATGAACCGCGGCACGACATGGTAGCCGCGGCGCGTCGAGTGGACGGTGCGGGCGGCGTGCCGGGAGCACTCCACGGCGATATCGCTGCCGGAGTTGCCCCCGCCGATGACGAGGACGCGTTTCCCCCCGATCGCCACCGGGTCGATCGGCGACTTGTACTGACAGGCGTGGAGGAACGGCCCGGCGAAGCTGCCGGGGATTTCGGGCCAGCGCGGTGTGTGGTTGTGGCCGTTGGCGATCACGAGGCCACGGCAGACGATCGCCCCGCCGCCGGTGGCTACCGTCCAGCCGCCGCCGGCACGGGGTGTGACGGCGTCGACCGCAGCGCCGGTGCGGATGTGGGGCCGAAGCGCGAAGTGGTCGGCGTAGGCGCGGAGATAGGCGAGGCAGCGGGTGTGGTCGGGGTAGGCGGGCCACTGCCGCGGCATCGGGAAGTCGGTGAAGGTGGTGAGCGATTTCGAACTGATCAGTCGCGTCGACGCGAACACCGCCGAGGCGGCGGAGCCGAAATACCAGTTGCCGCCGATGTCGTCCTCCCGTTCGAGGCAGACGGCGCGGATCCCGAGCGCGAGGAGATTCTTGAGCGCCGTCAGGCCCGAGGGCCCCGCGCCGATGACGCACCACCCGTCGTCGATGGCTCCCTGCCCGCTCATCCCCGGCCCCCGGAAAGGGCGCGGGCGAGGCGATCGAGATCGTCGTCGGTGTGATGGCAGGAGAGGCTCGCGCGGACGAGGCTCCCCCCGGTCGGAACACTCGGCGGACGGATCGCCGGCACGAACAGGCCGTCGTCGGCGAGCCGTGCCGCCAGTGCGACCGCGCCGTCGGCGCTCCCCACGATCACCGGCACGATCTGGGCGGCGGCGTCGCCGAGATCGAGGCCGGCGGCCCGGAGCCGGTCGCGAAACGCCGTCGCCTTGCCGAGGAGCGTGGCCCGGGCTTGGGGCTCGGTGGCGAGAAGCTCGAGGGCGCGGAGGGCGGCGCCGGCCACGGCAGGGGGATGGGCTGTGGAGAAGACCCAGGCCCGCGCTCTATGGCGCAGCCAGTCAACGAGACGTGGGTGGCCGGCGACGAAGCCCCCGGCCGACCCGAGCGCCTTGGAGAGCGTGCCGACGCGGACATGGACCCCGTCGGCGGTGTCGCTCGCCTCGACAAGGCCGCTCCCCCGCGCTCCGAACACGCCGGTGGCGTGCGCCTCGTCGACCATGAGGATCGCGCCGTGGCGGCGGGCGACCGCAGCGAGATCGGCCAGCGGCGCGATCGTGCCATCCATCGAGAACAGGCTGTCGGTGACGATCAGCCGCCGCCGCGCCGACCCGGCCGCGAGGAGCCCCTCGAGGGTGGCGACATCGCGGTGGGGGAAGACGGTGACTGCCGCGCGCGACAGCCGACAGCCGTCGATGATGCTCGCGTGATTGCGCTCGTCGCTGAAGACGACGTCGCCGGGGCCGACGAGCGCCGCGATCGTGGCGGCGTTGGCGGCGAATCCCGACGGAAAGAGGAGCGCGTCGCCGGTGCCGAGGAGCTGCGCGAGCGCCGCTTCGAGGGCCGCATGGGTGGAGGAGTGGCCGCTCACCAGCGGGCTCGCCCCCGAGCCGAAGCCCTCCGCGCAGGCAGCCCGCGAGGCGGCCTTCGTCAGTCGGACGTCGCCGGCCAGCCCGAGGTAATCATTGGAGCCGAAGTTGAGGAGCGTCCGGCCGTCGAGATCGACCACCCTTCCCTGCCGCCCCGCACGGATGCGCCGGGGCCGCTCGAGGCCGTCGCGACGGAGGCTCTCGAGTCCCGCGTCGATCCAGGCCAGTGGCTCCGGCAGCGCGGCGGTGGCAGCGGGACTCGGAGGAGCGGTAAAGGGCGGGCGGCAGGTCATGCCGACATTATGGCCACGCCGGCCGGCGTGGGGATGGGCTGCCCGCCGATGTCACCCGGCCCCGAGCCGCTCGATCGTGCGGAACTCGGCCGCCGTCACGGGATGGACCGAGAGCCGACTGCCACGGCGGAGGAGTTCCAGACCGGCCAGAGCCTTTACGCCCCGGAGTTCGTCGAGCGGCACCGGCCGCGACAACACCTCGACGAGCTTCACGTCGACCATCGACCAGACCGGATTCTCAGGCGAGGCCTTGGGATCGAAGTGATCGTCGTCAGGCTTCCAGGCGCTGGAGTCGGGATAGGCCTCGCGGACGATCTCGACGACGCCGACGACCGCCGGGGGATCGCAGCTGGAGTGGTAGAAGAACGCCCGATCGCCGACCTTCATCGCGCGGAGGAAGTTGCGGGCCTGGTAGTTCCGGACGCCGTCCCAGCAGGTCGTCTGTTTCTTCGCCTTGCGGAGGTCGTCGATCGAGAAGCAGTCCGGTTCGCTCTTGAGCAGCCAGTGTTGCACGGGGCGGTTCCTTCGTCGTGGTCGCCTGGGTCGATCGTTCTCAACGCGGTCCGCCCGGCCCGCCTCCGCCGGGGAGACCGAGGGCCTGACGACGCTTCTCGACCTCGCCGAAGTATTCGGTCCAGCGGGCACGCTGGCTCGGGGACGATCCGTCGATCATCCGCTTCCGCCAGTTGTTGCGATCCTCTTCGGAGCGCGTCGTCGGGTTGCCGGCGGTCTGCTGGTTGCCGGCCCGGCCCGCGCCCTGCGCCCCACCGGCCTGACCGCCCCCCTGGCCACCGAGCCCTTGGAACATCGATCGGCTTCCCTCGAAGGCCTTCTGCATCGACTGCATTTGCTTGAGCTGGTCGTCGATGAGCTTCTGACGCTGCTCCGGCGGGGCGGCGAAGTAGGAATCGACTCGCGCCTCCATCCCCTTCATCATCAGCTTCCGCCCTTCCTCCATCGCCTTCGGTCGGAGCTCCTCCGGGAGCGACTGGATCTTCGCCATCACCGTCACCATCGCCCCGACCCGGGCGGCGGTGTCGAGCATGTTCTTGGGGGCCTGATCGGGTGGATACTTCGCCGCCGCTTCTGCCATCGCAGACTTTACTTCGGTGAGCCGCGGATCCTCCTTGGCGGCGAACCAGCCCCCCCACCACGCCCCGGCGGAAACGAGGCCGAGGAGGAGGGCGAGGAGGAGACTGGCCAGAACGATCGGCTTGCCACGCGACTCGCTGGCAGCACTCGATCGGCGATTGGCATGGACGGAGGGCATCGGGGCGGGGCTCCTGGAGAGTGAAGCCCAGGGCTGGATCCCCCGGCTGAATCGTTTGCCGGGGATCTCGCTCCAGGGTTTCCAGCGGGGGAATCCGAAAGGAAACCCGATTCTCCCTCTGCGGGGGCGGCGAAGCAACGTCGCTTCGGGCCGGTGCGGAAACGCGGAGATGACAAAAAGACGGGGGGGCCGGACGGTTTCCCGTCCGACCCCCCTCGTGCTTCGTGTCGACCGTCAGGTCAGTGACCTGCTGGCCGGTCCGGATCAGCAGCCCTTGCGGCAGCGGAGGAGACCGCAGCCCTTGTGGCCCTTCGCCTTGCCGGCGTTGCCGTTGCCGTTGCCGCAACCGCAGGCGTCAGCGTCGCTCGAGCAGCCCGAGCAGGCATCGCAGGGGACTTCCTCGCAGACCGTCCGGCAAACCTTGACCTGGATCTGCTTGGTGACGCACTTCGGCACGCACACCGTGTAGGAGCAGGTCTTCGTCTCGCAGACGTTGTCATAGAGGGTGACACAGTAGTTGGCCGTCCGCTGCTGCGGGACCATCACCGTGTAGCACACTTCCTTCGAACGGGTCTCGGGGACACACTTGTTGACCGTGTAGGAAGCGGTCCGCGTCTCGCAACGGAACTTCTTCACGCACACGCTCTTCGTGCGGGCCTCGGGAACCATCTTCGTGACACAGTAGGTGCCGGTACGAATCTCGTCACGGCACTTCTGCACCTTCACCGTCCGGGTCCGGGTCTCGGGGACCATCTTCGTGACGCAGTAGTTGCGGGTCCGGGTCTCGCAGCGCGACAGCGTCACGCAGTAGTTCCGGGTCCGCTCCTCGCAGCGGAACTTCGTCACGCACTTGGTGCGCGAGCGGGTTTCGCAGCGGCTCTTGTTCACGCAGTAGGTGTAGGGCACCTGCTCCGTGGTGCACTCCCAACGGGTGGTCTCGATTTCCTTCGACTCGCAGGTCGGGACCCACGTGCGGCAGCAGACCGTCTTCGGGCAGCAGGGGTTGCCCTCGGCGTCATACTTGCCGTTCGCGGAGATCTCCTTGGCGCTGGTCTCCCAGTGGCCGCCCTTCACGGAGACGGTCTTCATCTCCTTGACGGGAACCCGCTTGCTGACCGTGCGGTAGCCGGTCATCTGCTCGGTGTAGGGAACGCGCACCGTGTAGGTCTCCTCGACCTGCTCGGTGTACGGAACCCGGACCGTGTAGCTGGCCGAACGCTGCTCGGTGTAGGGAACCTTCACCGTGTAGGTCGCCGTCTTCTCCTCCTTGACCGGCACCATCACCGTGTACGCCTGCTCGACGCACTCGGTGTAGGGGACCTTCACCGTCCAGCTCCGGCTCTTCTCTTCCTTGACCGGGACCATCACGGTGTAGTTCTTCTCGATCGTCTCCGTGTAGGGAACCTTGACCGTGTAGTCACGGGTGCGGGTTTCCGGAACGGTCGTGTTGACGGTGTAGTTCACCGTCTTGGTGCGCGTCTCGGGCACGTTCACCGTGTACTCGCGGGTCCGCTGCTCGGTGCGGGGGACGCGCTTCGTGACGGTGTACGACCGCTCACGCTGCTCCTGGACATACTCCGTGACGTTGACGTCACGGGTTTCGGTGACCCACTCGCGGCGGAGCACCTTGCGGGTGGCACCACCGGCGGCGGCACCCTCGCTGCCGATCGCCCCTTCGCTGACGATGGCGCCTTCGCTCACGATGGCACCCTCCGCAGCGGACGGCGCGGCGGCCTCACCCTCGACGATCGCGGGCTCGGTGTGAGCCACGCCACCGTTGGCGAGAACCGAGCCGGCCTCGATCACGGACTCCTGACCGTGGGAAAAACCGCTGCCGGAACAGATGGCAACAGCGGCAACCCAGGGCAGGAAGCCGAACGTCAAACGCTTCTTCACAGAATCCTCCGGATGGAAAGAAAAAAAGGAAACGGTTCGCGAACACTTGGCCGGTCCGTCGCGTGCCCCGCCCACCCCAGATGGAAGGCGTGACACCACTCCGCACCGACCGAGCCCGCCGCTTTATTCCCCTGCCGTGCACGTCGCCGGTACGTGGCGAGATCACCGTGATCGTCAGGGTTTGCGCGAGCGGCAAACTCCTGGACAGAAGATCGATCTTTCCCAGTCAGAAAACTCACTGGGGCTCGAAAAGATCCGACCGTGAGGAAGATTCCGGTCGTAGTGGGAGAGCGCCGCTTCGGCGGCGACGCGCGCCGGTGAGCGCGAGGCAGAGCGGATCGCGGCGTCCATGAAAAAAGCCCGGCCGGGCGCCG
>CAJBCV010000401.1 GCA_903951635.1 uncultured Planctomycetaceae bacterium | reverse complement strand
TCGTCGCGCTCGACGCCGATGCGGAGGACCCCGCCGGGATACGGTTGGAAGTGAAGGAGGAGGGCTCGGGGGCGGTCGCGACGCTGCCGCTGGCCGTCGATGTCGTGGAGCCGGCGCGGGTGCGACTGCGGATCGTCGACGGCGAGAGCGGGGCGCCGGTGTGTGCCCGGGTGCGGGCCGTGGGGAGCGACGGAGCCTGCCGGCAGGCTGGGCCCTTCGCCGGCGACCCGACGTTCACCGTCAAGCCGATCCTCGGATTGCCGCTGCCGCGCATGAGCCGACTTCCCTTCTTCTATTGCGACTCGACCGCCGAAATCATGCTTCCCCCCGGCGCGTGTCGCATCGAGGCGGAGCGGGGCTACGAGCACGCCGTGGCCGGTGAGTCGCTCGTCCTCGAGCCCGGAGAGCGCCGCGAGGTGACGCTTGCCGTCCCGCGGCTGTTCGACGCCGCCGCCGAAGGCTGGATCAGTGGCGACACGCATGTCCACTGGGTGACCAATGCCTGGAATGTCGATCTCCCCCTCGAGGCCCTCGGGCTCGTCCAGCGGGCCGAGGATCTCCGCGTCGTCAACAATCTCACGCTCCTCCACCGCACCGCCAGCGACGCCTTCGTGAAGCCGTCGCAGGCGCCGGTCGGCCCGGTCGCGGGCTTGTGCCGCGACGGCTATCACGTCGAGATGGCGGAGGAATATCGCAACCAGAATCTCTACGGCCATCTCTGCTTCCTGAACCTCCGCTGGCTCGTGATGCCGATCGGCACCGGGCCCGAAATCGCCGGTGACGACTCGATCGACTGGCCGCACAACCGCCCGGCGATCGAGGAGGCACGGAGTCAGGGGGGAATCTCGATCGAGGCCCACGGCACCGGCGCCAATCACGAGCCTCCCCTCAACGCCATTCACGGGCTCACCGATTCGTTCGATCAGCTCGGGCCAGTCGACTTCGAGCGATTTCTGGATTGCGGTTTCCGGGTTCCCCTCACCAACGGCAGCGATCATCCGGCCCGGGTGGCCGGCGCCGCCCGGGCCTACGTGCGGATCGACGGGGACTTCAGCTACGAGAAGTGGATCGACGGCATCCGCCGCAGCCGGACGTTCACCACGTCGGGCCCGCTGTTGTTCCTCGACGTCGACGGGCACACCCCCGGCGATTCGATCGCCCGGGATCCGGACGACCGAGTGACCGTGCGGGTGCGAGCCGTGTCCCGGCAGCCTCTCGGGGTGGTGCAGTTGGTGTCCAACGGCGCGGTGATCGCGGAGAAGACCACCGACGAGACGACGGCGGAAGTGGCCGTCGATCTCCCGGTGGGGGAGAGTCGATGGATCGTCGCCCGGGCGAGCCGTGGCGGCGGATTCAACGCCATCGATCGGCCGGGGATCGCCCACACCAGCGCCGTCCAGGTCGTCGTCGATGGCCGGGGGGTGTTTCGGCCGGAGGCGGCCCGGGATTGGATCGTGCGAATGCGGGCGCATGTCCGCGACATCGAGCTCAAGGGGCGGTTCGCCACGGCCGGGCAGCGGAACGAGGCGATCGCCTATGCGGAGGCGGGCATCGATCGCTACGAGCGGCTGATCGCCAGACGGGGCCAGCCCGCCGCCGACACCGTCGGCGAGGCCCGCGACGATCTGGTCCTCTCCATCGGTCACCTCCTCCCCCGCCCCGATGTCGGCGAGCTCTGGCCCCGCCTCGCTGCCGCCGACTCGTTCGCCGCGTTCGCCACGGCCGTCGAGCCGCTGGTGGTGCTGCGCGTCGAGGTGAATCCGGAGTCGCGCGTGAAGCTCGCCGCGGTCAGCCCGCTTCCCGACCTCGTCGTCGATCGCACCCATCGCTTTCTCCTCGAAGTACGCAACGACGCCCGGATCCGGGCACCGCTGCGGGTGGTGGCCAGCGATCGATCGACGAATCCTCCGCGGCCCGCCCGGTTTTGCGAGGTCGAGCTTGTCGACGGCGTCGCTTCGTCGTCGTTTCTCTCCGGAGCGGAACGGGAATGGAAAATCGTCGAGGTCCGGCTGCTGGAAGTGGGGCGGCGGGAGGTGCATCTCGAGGCCGACGTCGGCCAGGGGACGCAGGATCTCGGCTTTCGCGCGGCGGCGGACCTGTTGCTCAAGGGAGTGCCGGCCCGCCGTGGCGCCGGCTCATGAAGGAGGGGTGTGCGATGGTGTCTCGGGTGGCTCGTGGCTGTCAGGTGGCCCTGTGGGGGGCGATCGTCCTTGTCGGGAGCGCTGCGGCTGTGGCCGGAGAGCCCTGGCCGATCGTGCCCGCGGTCGAACGCCAGCCGCTCCTTGCCCAGGCCCATCGCCTCGTCGATGCGCTCGAGCGGCTGGGGAGTCCGCTGCCGGCCGCGGCCCGGGAGCAGCTGAGGAAGCTTGAGTCCCTCGCCGACGATGCGGCTGTCACCCGGGGAATCGAGTCGATCCTCGATCCGCTCTGTGCCGTCGCCGTCGGCGTTGCGAAAGATGGCCCGCCGACGGTCGTAATCCGCGAGAATGCCGGGGCGCTCGAGCTTGTCGAGCAGGGATGGCGGACGGTGCTCGTGAAGGTGGTGAACAGCCAGGAACTGCGCGCGAGGCTGCGCGTGGGGAGCCCCCAGGCTCGTCCCCTCCCCCACGCTCCCGCAGCTGACGTCGCCAACCGCTTCCTCGGGCTTTCGGCCTTCGAGGGGCAGCCGTTCACGCCCACGCTGTCGGGCCTACCGCTCGAATACCGGATCGTGGAGCTGTGGGCGAAGGCCGCGGGCGATCACACCGCCACGCTCGAGTTCTCCACGCCCCCCACCGACGGCGTCGTCGCTCCTCCGGGCACGACCTCGATCGTCGCCGCCTGGCGGTTTACCGACGGCGTCGCGGGGTGGGACTCGACCACGAATCAGGTGAACCTCGAGGCTCGTGACGGCTCGTTGTTCATCGAGGGGACCGGCGACGACCCCTTCCTCGGCGCGACCTTCTCGGTGCCGTCGAAGCCGGCCGGGCTCGTGCTCCGCTTCTGGGCGAAAGCGGAGGAGGCCGGCATCGGGCAGGTGTTTTGGTGGACGGAGGAGCGGCCGCGGCCGGATGGGGGGCACGTCGTCGCCTTCAACGTCGAGCCGGGGCGGGAGATGCTCTACGAGATCCCGATCCCTGCCGACGGGCACGTCGTCGGTGTCCGGATCGATCCCAATGGCAAGCCCTGCCGGATGCGGATCGACTGGATCGAGGTCGCCTCGGCCGATCGGGGAAGCGAGTGGGCGGGGGCCGAGGTCGCCTGCCGGGTCGCTCCGTCGAACGATGTGACCTTCCGCATCGAAGACGAGGCGGGGCTGCCCGCGGTGGGCTGCTTCGAGATCCTCGACGAGCAGGGGCGCGTCTATCCACCGCAATCAAAGCGGCTCGCCCCCGACTTCTTCTTCCAGCGGCAGATCTACCGCGAGCATGGCGAGACCGTCCGGCTCCCGCCGGGCCGTTATTCGGTGCGCTGTTCGCGGGGGCCGGAGAGCGTTCCGGAGGAGCAGACACTCGTCGTCGGGGATGGGCCTGCCGAACTCCGCTACGCCGTCCGGCGGTGGGTCGATCCATCGCGCCGCGGCTATTGGTCGGGGGATCACCACATCCACGCCGCTGGCTGCGCCCACTACGAGAGCCCCACCGAGGGAGTCATGCCTGCCGACATGCTGCGCCACTGCATGGGGGAGGATCTCAAGGTGGGCTGCTGCCTCACCTGGGGCCCCTGCTTCGATTTCCAGAAACGGTTTTTCTCCGGCAAGCCCGACGACGTCAGTCGTCCTCCGTACCTCCTCCGCTACGACATCGAGGTGTCGGGCTTCGGATCGCATGCCTCCGGGCACTTGAACCTCCTCAGGCTTACCGAGCAGATCTTCCCCGGGGGGGATTCGAAGCAGCACTGGCCGACCCTCGGCCTCAACACGCTCCGCTGGGCGAAGCGGCAGGGCGCCGTCTGTGGCCCCGCTCATTCGGCCAGTGGGCTGACGCGCGTCGTCGGCCGCGTCCCGGGCACGGAGGGGGCCGACGGCCCCGGCGGGTTGCCCACGTTCGACATCCCCGCCTTCGATGGCATCGGCGCCAACGAGTTCATCATGGATGTGGCCCACGAAGTTCCCGGGCCGGATGGCCAGTCCGTTCCCGCCGTCGACTTCCTCTCGATGATGAACACCGATCGGCGGGCGGAATGGAACCTGTGGTATCACGTCCTCAACTGCGGCCTGAAGGTGCGGGCCAGCGGTGAGACCGACTTCCCCTGCATGACCGGCGAGCGTGTCGGCATCGGCCGCGTTTATGCCCGTCTCGACGGGCCACTCGATTTCGATGCCTGGTGCGACGCGATCGCGGCCGGGCGGAGCTATGTCAGCGACGGCCGGACCCATCTGATGGAGTTCACCGCCACAGCCGACAAGGGCACGCCGCTCGAGATCGGCACGCACGACAGCACCCTCGCGCTTGCGGCGGCGGCCGCGGTGACGTTCCGGACCACCGTCGCGGCGCGCCCGGCGGCCGCCCTGGATCCTCCGGCGAGCGTCGCGGTGGAACTGGTGATCAACGGTTTTCCGGTGGAGCGGGTCGAGGTGCCGGCCGATGGCCGCGAGCATCCTGTCGCCTTCACCCACCGGGTGGAGCAGAGTTCCTGGGGCGCGTTCCGGGTGTTTCCCGGGGCCCATACCAATCCCGTCTTCCTGCCGGTGGCGGGGGCTCCGATCCGCCCGAGCCGGGAGAGCGCCCGCTGGTGCCTGGCGTGCGTCGAGCAGTGCTGGCGGGAGAAGGCGGTTACCTACACGGGAGAGGAGCGGGCGACGGCCGAAGCCGATTATGCTGTGGCGCGGGAGTTTTTCAGCCGACTGGCCGAGTGACGGAGGGGGCGATGGAAGCGCGGAGCCGCCCGACACGATCGAAGCGTTTGCTTCGGCTGGTCGTGGGCCTGTTTACTCTCGCGCTCCTCGAGGGCTCTGCGTCCCGATCTGCCGCGGCGGAGGACGGGGCGCTCGGCGGCCGAGTCGAGACGCTCTTGGCGATCCGCTGCCTGGAGTGCCATGCCGGGGAAGATCCGCAAGGGGGTCTCGGGCTCGAAAACGTGGCGGCGCTGACCCGCGGAGGGCTCGCCGGCCCGGCGATCGTGCCGGGGGATGCCGATGCGAGCCTCCTTGTCCGGGCTGTGCGCCGGCAAGACCCGGCCGTCGCCGCGATGCCACCGGATGAGCCCCTTTCCGCGGACGAGATCGCGCTTGTCGAGGCGTGGGTCGCCGCGGGGGCACCGTGGCCGGCTGAAGCGGCCGCCGGGGATGACGATGGCCGCCCCGTCGGCTCGGCGTGGGAAGATCCCCGCAATCCGGTGACGCGGCGCTGGCGTGGGGAGCGGATCGACCTCTGGTCTTTCCAACCGCTCGTTCGCCCGCGCGTGCCGCCGCCGATCGAAGCGCAGGTCCCCGCTCCCCCCGCCACGGTCATCGACGCCTTCCTGGCCGAGAAGCTCGAGGCCGCGGGGCTCGAGGTGGCCCCGCAAGCCGATCGACGCACGCTCGTGCGGCGGATGACGTTCGATCTGACGGGGCTCCCTCCGACTGCCGACGAGGTGGAGGCCTTCGTCGCCGACGAGGCCCCCGACGCGGTCGAGCGGCTCGTCGACCGGCTCCTCGACAGCCCTGCGTACGGGGAGCATCTCGCTGTCACCTGGCTCGATGCCGTCCGCTACGCCGATACCAACGGGTTTGAACGCGACGAACTGCGGCCGCAGATCTGGCGCTACCGCGATTGGTGCATCGCGGCCTTCAACGCCGACATGCCCTACGACCGGTTTCTCGCCGAGCAACTCGCCGGCGATGAACTGGTGGCCGAACCCCCCGCCGACGAGACGGCGGCCGGGGCGCTCGTCGCCACCGGCTACCTCCGACTCGGCCCCTTCGACAGCACGGCGCCGATTTTCCAGGAGGCGGAGCGGCACCGGGCCGAGCTCCTCGCCGAGATCGTCTCCACCACCGGCTCGGCGGTCCTCGGGCTGTCGATGACCTGCTGCAACTGCCATGACCACAAGTCCGATCCGCTCCTCCAGTCAGACTTCTTCCGCATCCAGGCTTGCTTCCAGGGAACCGACGCCCGCGAGACGGCGATCGATCTGCCGCCGGTGGTCGCCGGGATCGCGGCTCATAACGAGCCGATCGAAGCGGAGATCGCGGCCGCCGAGGCCTCGGGTGCGCTTGCCACGGCTCGGCTCGACAGCCTCCACGATGCGGCCGCGGCCGAGGGGGAGGCGGAGGTTCCGAGCGTCGTCAAGCTGAAGGATTCGCTCATCGAGGAGATCTTGGACCTCGAGGAACGGGTGGCCAAGCTCAAGCCAACCCTCCGCAGCACCACGATCGCCGAGGTCGTCAGCGAGGTGCCGGAGATCCCGGCGACCCACGTGCTTGCCCAGGGGAGCCACCGCAATCCGCGGGAAGAGGTGGTGCCCGGCGTCTTCGCCGCGTTCGATCCGGCGGCGCTCGTGGTCGAGCCGCCGCCGGGAGGGCGGACCACCGGCCGGCGGCTGGCGCTGTCGCGGTGGCTCGCCTCCGACGGCAACCCCCTCACGGCGCGGGTGATCGTCAACCGCGTCTGGCAGCGGCTGTTCGGCCAGGGAATCGTCGCCACGCCGAACGACTTCGGATTCCGCGGCGCCCCCCCCACCCATCCCGAACTCCTCGACTGGCTCGCCTGCGAGTTCCGCGAAGGGGGATGGTCGCTCAAGTCGCTCCATCGCGCGATTCTCCTCACGGAGGCCTACCAGCGGACCTCGGTCGTCGCCGAGTCCCTGCAGGCTGCCGATCCCGACAACCAGTGGCTGGGGCGGCAGCAGCCGCGCCGGCTCGGGGCGGAGGCGATCCGGGATTCGCTCCTGGCCGTCGGCGGGCTGCTCCGCGCGGAGCGGGGAGGACCGCCGCGCTGGCCGCCGGTGGCCGAAGAGATCCTCCATGCCAACCCGGCCATTCTCGAGTTTCTCAAAGAAGGGGCCGATGGACGTCCGCAGGGATGGTACGCGCAGCCGGTCGAGGAGACGTTCGTGCGGAGTGTCTACCTCGTCCGCAAGCGCTCGCTCCCCCTCCCTTTCCTCCAGCCCTTCGATCTCCCCGACGGCGTCAATCCCTGCGGGCGCCGCGATGTGACGACCGTCGCGCCGCAGTCGCTCAATCTCCTCAATGACGATCTCGTCCTCCGCGCGGCCGAAGGGCTGGCGGGCCGCGTCGAGAGAGTCGGCGTCGACGTCGAGGCTTGGCCGGCGGAGGTGGTTCGGCTGGCGCTTGCGCGCGCCATCGAGCCGGAGGAACAGGCGGCAGCTGCCGAGCTCCTCCGCCGCCACACTGCGATCCATCGGTCGTCGCCAGACGAGTCGCCGCAGGGCGACGGCGCTGCCGCTCGACGGGCCCTCGTCGATCTGTGTCGCGCGATTCTCAACGTCACCGAGTTTCTCCACGTCGATTGAATCGATCTCCCCGAGCAATCCCATGGGCCCCCTCCGCCACTCTCCGCTCTCCGGTCTCCCGGTGTTTCCATCACGGCGGGAGATCCTCGCCCGTTCGGCCCTGGGGATCGGCGGCATCGCCGCCTCGCTCCTGGCCAGATCGGAGAGCCGGGGGCGCGAGCCGCCGGAGGAGGGAGCGTCGCCGGTCGATCCGCTGCGGCCACTGGCCCCTCGGCTGCCGCACCGGACGGGGAAGGCGAAGAACCTCATCGTCCTCTTCCAGTACGGCGGACCGAGTCAGGTCGACCTCTTCGATCGCAAGCCGCTCCTCGAGACGCTCGCCGGGCAGCCGGTCCCCGAGTCGATCCGCGCGGTCTCCGATGCGGTCGGCGGTGTCATCAACCACTGCAAGGATTCGCTCCTCTGCCCTCCCTGGTCGTGGCGGCAATACGGGGAGAGCGGACTGTGGGTCTCGGATCGGATGCCGTTGACGGCCGAACACGCCGATCGGCTGTGCGTCGTGCGGTCGATGCACGGCGACTCCTCGAACCACGCCCCGGCCACCTACCAGATGAACACCGGCTCGATCCTCGGGGGGAAGCCGAGCCTGGGGAGCTGGCTGACCTACGGCCTGGGGAGCGAAAACGAAAACCTCCCCGGCTATGTGATGCTCTTCGAGGTGGGGGGACTCGGAGGGAGCGCGAACTGGTCAAACGCCTTCCTGCCGGCCGCGTACCAGGGGACGCGCTTCCGTCACGATGGTCCGGCACTGGCCAATCTCGAGCCCCCTTCCGGCTTCGCGTCGGTGCAGCGATCGACGCTCGATCTCACCCAGGCCTTCAATCGCAGGCACCTCGGGACCCGGCCGGGGCAGCTCGATCTCGAAGGGCGGATCGCGACCTACGAGCTTGCCTATCGGATGCAGACCGAGGCGGCGGACGTGGGTGATCTTGCCGATGAATCGGCCGAGACGCTCGCGCTGTACGGCGTCGACGATCCCCATCGCCCCACCGCGTCCTACGGGCGGATGTGCCTCCTCGCGCGGCGCCTCGTCGAACGCGGCGTGCGCGTCGTGCAGCTCTACAACGCCGTCGACAAGTATGGCTGGGACGGCCACGAAAAGAGCCACGAGGTTCACGAGAGCAACGCTCGGCAGACCGACGGGCCGACCGCCGCGCTCCTGACCGATCTCTCCCGGCGCGGGCTCCTCGACGAGACCCTCGTGGTTTGGGGGGGCGAGTTCGGCCGGACGCCGATGGAACAGGGGGACGGGGGCAGAAATCACAACCCCTACGGATTCACCGTCTGGCTCGCCGGCGGTGGAGTGAACGGTGGCCGCTCGATCGGCGCCACCGACGAGATCGGCCTCCGCGCCGTCGAGGATCGACAGCACGTCCGCGATCTCCACGCCACGATCCTCGCGGCCTTCGGGCTCGACCACGAGCGGCTCGTCTTTCCGCACGATGGCCGCGACGAACGCCTCACCGGCGTCCTCGGCGCTGCCCGGCCGATTGCCGGCGTTCTCGGCTGAATGGCCAGACGGGGTCAGCGCACAAAGGAGCCGGGGACGACCACCTCGGAGACGTATTCCTGGGGGCATGGCGCCGTCTGGCTCTCCCCCGCGATCGGCACGAGCGTGCCATCAGCGGCCATTCCATGCGTCGTCATCGGTGGACACGGCCCGTCGGAGATCGCGCCAGCCTGGACCACCGTATCGCTGATCAGGACCGCGCCCGGCGGGAGCGATGCCACGCTCCCCGGCGGCGGCGCTAGGCTGCCTGGGGGAATCGCCCCGGCGGGAATCGTCCCCGCGACGACGGTGCCGGGAGGGAGCGTCGCCACCGGTGCCGGCATGACCGTCGCGGCGGCGGCGGGATTGACCGCCGGCGTCGCGTAGCCGGCCGGCTGGGTGTAGACCGGCGGGGCGGCCGGGTAGGCGTAGGCGTACTGGTCGTTGGTGGAAGCGCAGCCCGCCGCGATCAGGGGGGCGGCAAGGAGCAGCAGGGGGAGCGGAAGAGAGAGCGTCGATCGGCGCATCGCGGGCTCCGGAGGGGGGCAGCCACGGGACGGTAGAAGCCGTGGGCGCCGGCGGTCAAGGCCGATCCCCCCCCTCGCGGTCACGGTCACGGGCCGATGGATGCAGGCTCGCGGGAGCCTTCAGGCCCCCTCGAACAGCGCGATGCTGGCGGTGAATCCGTGGAGGAAGTTGCGCTTTCCGATCGGGCCGATCTCCCCCTGGGCGAAGAACCCGGTGGCCGGGACCGGCCCGAGCGCGTCTTGGAGGGAGCGGGCGTCGTGGTGGGGGGTCTGGAACAGCCGGGTGCCCCGGCCGTTGCAGGTGAAGACGATCGCCCCGGCTGGCGGCGTCGCGCTCGGAGCGAGCGTGAGGAGATGGAGGAGGTCTTCGTGCGCCGTGTCGGCGTCACGGACATGGAACTGCACCGTCTGGCCGGTGCGAACGAGGTCGCCGACGGCGATCACGCCCGATTCCGGATCGGCCCCGACGACGTTGCGGACGAGGAAGTCGCCACGCTGGAAGCGGTCCTGGTATTCGCTCGCGACCCGGCCGAGGTGGAGTGAGGAGCGGACGAGCTGCCGGTCGGTCTCGGTCAAGTCGCCATACACCTCGCGCAGCCTTTCGAGCGCGGGGCGCCCCCCGAGCTCGACGATGACGTTCTCCTCCGCCCGCGTGATCACCATCGGCCGGCCGATCGGGCGGCAGCCCTGGGAGACGACCGGCCGGATCCGCGCCGCGCCTCCGACCACCACCCCGACGGCCCCGCAATCGGAGAGATGGCGCCCCGCCACGAGCGTGTTGCTGCCGGGAACCCAGCCACCGCTGGCCATGCCGCCGACGATCGGGACGCCGGGATGGTCCTTCTCCATGCGGGCGATGAAGGTGTCGACCGGGAAGGAGAAGGGATCGGCAAGGAGGAGCATGCCGGCCCCTTCCGGCCACCTCGCCGTCAGCTCCGAGGGCCAGCCGACGAACGTTCCGCCGTCGGGATTGCTGGCGTACTCGAGGGCGAAGGTCTCGACGATCGCTCCCGGCAGCCGTGCCAGCCAGACCGAGACCGCGGGGCCCGATTCATGCTCGGTCGCCCCGGCGAGGACCCCCTCCACCGTCGTGGCAATGACGCGATCGACACCGAGGGTGTCGGCAAGTCCGTCGAGCGCGGGGCGGATCGCCTCGCCGTAGACGGATGACACGAACACGACCGCGAGCGTCGCGCCAGCGTCGCCCCCCAGATCGGCGCGGGCAAGTGTGCCAGCCTCGCGGAGGGCAAGCTCCAGGTCGGCGTGCGTCGAGGCCCGGGCGGCGCAGCGAAGAGCTGGCGTGGCGGAAGCGGGGCTGGGGCTCGTGTCTGGCATCGGTCGGCCGTGTGTTTCAGGTGACGATGTCGGCGAAGGTCGTCACCACCGGGTGGTCGAAGACGCTCGTGGCGGGGCGGTTTCCCGGACGGTCGGCCAGGGCCGTCTGCAGGCCGGCACGGCGGGCGGCGTCGAGCTCCTCGCCGATGTCGCTGACGAAGAGGATCTGCCGCGGCGTGAGCGCCATGTCGGCGGCGATCCGCTCGTAGCTCGTCGTCTCGCGCTTCGGGCCGATGGCGGTGTCGTAGTGGCCACGGAGATGGCCGGTGAGGTCACCGTGGGCGGTATGGCCGAAGAACAGCCTCTGGGCCTCGACCGACCCGGAGGAGTAGATCCGGACGTCGAGCCCCGATCCGCCCCACAATTCGAGCGCCGACGGCACGTCGTCGAAGACATGGGAGACGAGGCTCTTGTCTTCGAAGCCGCTCCGCCAGATCCGCCCCTGAAGGCTCTTGAGCGGGCCGAACTTGGCATCCCGTCGGATCAACTCCCGCGCCGCCGCGGCGCTGCGGGGAACGAACGCCGTCGGAGCGTCACCTTCGCTCCAGGGATCCCCCGCCTCGGCGAGGATCTCGAGCGCCGCCGCACGGACCGATGCATCGGCGCCGTGCGCGGCGAGGAAATCGCCGACGCGCTCACGGGCGAACGTGAACAGGACGTCGTACACGAAGGCGATCGAGGAGGTCGTCCCCTCGACGTCGAGGAGAATACCGCGGCCGTCGAACAGGATCACGTCGCGTCCTTTCCGCTGCCGGTAACCCAGGCCGGCCCGAGGCACAGCGGCTCGTAGGCGGCGTGAACGCCCCCTTCGACGTAGTGCGGCGTCCAGCCGCTCATGTCCTGAAAGAGGCGGATGGCGCGGATTCGACGGTCTTCGCACAGATCGAACCAGTGACGCGTGTCGATCGGCACGCTGATCAGATCGCCGGCCCCGACTTCGATCGCGAACACGGTATCGGTGCCGTCAGGGCCGACGCCATGGATGTGGAACACGCCACGACCCTGAAGGATGAAGCGAACCTCGTCTTCGGAGTGGGTGTGCTCCTTGGAGAACTTGGCGAGCATCGCATCGAGATTCGGCGTCTCCGGCCGGACGTCGATGACGTCGGCCGTCACGAAGCCCCCCCGCTCTTTGAGCGCCTCGATCTCTGGGGCGTAGGCGGCGAGGATCGCGTCGGACGGTGCGGCCGGATCGACCCGGTCCTCGAGGGGCCAGACCTCGTGGTCGATGTGGAAGCCGGCGAGAAACGTCTTCACGTCGTCGAAGCCGGTGATCCGACGGTTTGCGGCGGGGATGGTGACGATCGCCATGATGGGGCTCCGGAAACAAAAGGAAGTTGCGGGGACAGGGCGCGGCGTGGTCGGCGTCTGCGTGGCTGTGGTGCCGGCGGATGATTGCCGGAAGAACGAATGTCGAAAAAAGTCACTGCTGGTGCTGGGCGGTCGGTTGGAGGCGGACCGGCGCCGGGCCGGGTGTCACTCCCGCGGCGGCGAACGTGCGGGTACGGGCCACGACCTCGAAAAGGAACTCGTGGATCTCGATCTGCCGCCGCGCTTCGCCGAGATCGCGGCCCCAGGTGTAGAGGCCGTGGCCGGAAAGGAGAAAGCCGTGGAACGGCGGACGCTTCGGATGGCTCCAGTCGGCGGCGTGGAAGCGGGCGCGAATCCGCGTGGCAAGTTCCTCCATGTCCTGGGCGTTGGCGAAGATCGGCACCTCCTCGAAGGTGTCGTGGGTGACGATGCCGTCGAGCCCTTTGAGCATCTCGTAGCCCTCGATCCGCACGGCCCCCCGGGGGAGGTCGGCGCGGGAGAGGATCGTCGACCACACCGAATGGGTGTGGAGGATGGCGCCGACGGAAGGGACCAACTCGGCGATCAGGCAGTGGAGGAGGGTCTCGGCGGAGGACTTCTTCCCCGATCCGTCGCACGGGGCCCCGGTGGCGTCGACCCGGACGAAGTCGTCGCGGCCGAGGGCCGACTTGTCCTTGCCACTGACGGTGATCGTCAGTTCGAGTGGCGAGCGGGTGGCGACGACGCTGTAGTTGCTGCTCGTTCCCAGCGACCAACCCCGGCCGTGGAACTCGCGGCCCACGGACCGGAGTTGGTCGATGGGGTCGAGGGAGGTGTCGAACGGCGGGGGAGGAAGCGTCGGCATGATGACCTCGCGAAAGTGAAGCGTGCACTTTAGGGGACCTGCGGGGCGGTGACAATTCGCCCCCGTCACCGCCGGCCCTGCCGCTCGGCCCGGCACGTCACTCCCCCGCCGGTTGCTCGCCGCCGGAGATGTGGAGGCCGTCAATCCGGATGTCGAGCGCCGGGGCCCCCCAGGAATCGAACCCCAAGCCGATCCGCGTCACATCGCTGATCGCCTCCCCCGATCGGACCCAGCCGTCGCCCCCGTCGATCGGCGCCTCGACCCGCAGCCAGCCCTCGCGCGACTCAGTCGAGGCGGGAGCGGCGAGGAGGTCGCGCTCCGGGCGGAGCTCGATCGTTCGCCCTTGGGCGTCAGCAAGGGTGATGACGGGATTGCCATCCTGCCAGGCCGGGACATTCGGATTGCGGGCGGCGATCCAGGCGACGACGCGCTCCCTTCCCCCTCCCCGCTCCCCTCCCCCGATCCGGTGCGGCTCTCCCTGGAGGTCGTGACGAAGCGTCACCCGCCCGCCGTCGTAGGGATCGACGACAGCCCGCAGCGCGCCTGCGCCCACCAGCGAGATGGTGCGGTCGATCGAGAAGGCCACCGTCGAACCGGGATCTTCAACGCTCCAGCCCACGGCCGTGGCCGCGGCGGCGGGCCATTCCGTGCCGATCTCCTCCGCGTCGTCGACGACGTAGAGATCGCGCCAGGCAAGCGCCGACCGGCCCGCGGCCGTCACCGTCAGGGCGACGCGGTGGAAGCCGGGCTCCGAGAACGATGTCTCGAGAATCGCCCTCTCGGGGAATGGCTCGTCGTCGATCTGCCAGCGGTAGGCAAGTGCGGCGCCGGACGGGGAGCGGCTGGCGCCGGCATCGAACCGGCCCGGCTGGCCGGCGATGAGGCTCGTCGGGCCGGCAAGCACCGCCTCCGGGGATGCGGCGCCGACGGCAGCAGCGTGGATCCTCAAGCCCCGCACGTCGCCGGCGTCGTGGACGTCGGCGACGGCGTTGCCGGCGAAGCGGTTGCCTGCCAGATCGAGCATGTCGGCATGGTGGAGATAGATCCCCCAGCGGTTCCCTTCGAGGAGGTTGTCCTCGGCGATCCAATGGAAGGCCTTCCAGCCCGGCCCTGCTCGATCGAGGTCGCCGATGGCGGCGATGCCGGCGCCGTGGTTGTCGCGGCAGACGTTACCGCGGAGGACGGTGTGGCTCGACGGCCCGAACATGAAGACGATGCCGGCATGACCACCGTCGGGGAGATGCGGGGAATTGTGCGGGCCATCGGGGTGGCCGTTGCCGCAGGCCTCGTTCTCCACCAGTTCGTTCTGATCGGAGGCGCCGAGCCAGAATCCGTAGCTGCCGCCGTTGGCCTTGTTGCGGATCCAACGGTTCCTGGGCGCCCAGGCCTCGATGCAATTGTTGTTGGCGTGTGAGCAGTCGTTCTCTTCGAAGACGTTTCCGGTGCTCACCCAGCCGTTCAAGACGCGGATGAAGATGCCGTCTCCGCCGTGCGTGCAGTCGTTGCCGGTGAACCGGTTCTCGTTGGAGCCGCTCTCGATGAGGACTCCGGTGGAATCGCGGGCGTGGACCTCGCCGGGATCGATGCGGATCCCGTGGGAGAGCGTGTTGCCGCGGATCGTGTTGCGGCACGACGTCCAGAGGGAGAGGCAGGTGTTGGAGGCGTGGGAGAAGTCGTTGCCGACAAGCACGTTGTCGCTCGAGTTCACGAGGACGCACCCATCCCACACCCGGTTGGCTCGATTGCCGGTGAGTGTGCTGTGGCGCACCCGCTCGAGGAGGATCCCGCCGCGACGGCCGTTCTCCCCCCAGCCGAAGCGGGGGTCGTGAAAGTTGTCGGAGAAGTCACATCCCTCGACCGTCCAGCCCTCGGCATCGCTGACGTGGAGCCCGCGCTCGAAGCCGCGTGCCCGGACGTTCCTGAGTGTCACCCCCGACATCCCCTCGGCGCGGATGGCCGTACCGGTGAACGTTTTCGGATCCCCCTCCTCCGCTCCGAGGAGGACCGCCCCGCGGCCATCGATGGTGATGCCGGAGGCCTTCACCACGATCCTCCCGTAGGGCTTGTCGGGATCGAGGACGGTGTCGGAGGAAATCTCGAGAACGGGCCGCTGGGCAGCCGTCGCACCCGGCGCGAGAAGGAGCAACGGAGCGATGATGGCGGAGAGAAGTTTCACCCTTGGCATCCACTGGAAAACGGTCAGAGGTAGGGGGAGAAGAGTCTGGCGATCCCGTCGCGGAGGCGGACCGGCAGGCTCCGGCTGTCGACCTCCTCGAGCGTGATCGGCCGCGATCGCGCGATGACGGCGGCGACATGGCGGCCGAGGGTGGCGCAGAGATCGCGGTCGTAGGTCTCGACATTGAACTCGAAGTTCAGCCGCAGGCTGCGCTCGTCCCAATTTCCGCTGCCGAACATCGCCCAGGCGTCGTCGACGACGAGGAGCTTCGTGTGGTCGAACGGTGGTGGCGAGAGCCAGACATGGCAGCCGCGGCCGAGTACCTGCCAGAGCATCGAGGTGGTCGCCCAGCCGACGAGCGCGAGATTGTTCTTGCCGGGGATGACGATGTCGACCTCGACGCCACGCATCGCCGCCACGTCGAGCGCCTGGCAGACGGCGTCATCGGGAAGGAAGTAGGGCGTCATGATTCGCACCGACTTCTGCGCCGCCGCCAACGCGGCCACGATCACCAAGCGGATCCGGCCGACGTCGGGATCGTCGGGGCCGAAGCGGATCCCCCGCGCCGGGCTGGTGCCGGCGGCGGCGAGCGTGGGGCGCCACCGACCCTCGGGGCCGCCGTCACCGTCGAGCGATTCGCCGGCGGCGAACTGCCAGTCCTCCGCGAACACCTCGAGAAGCTGGGCGACGATCGGGCCCTCGAGGCGGAAGTGCATGTCGCGGACCGGGTGCTTCGGGGCATGGGCGAGCCAGCAGCCATCGCGGACGTTGAGCCCACCGGTGAAGCCGACCTCCCCGTCGATGACGAGGATCTTCCGATGATTGCGGAGATTCGCGTAGGGGAAATAGAAGGGGACGCTCGTGGGGAGGAAGAGTGCCGCCGGGACTCCGGCTGCCGCGAGCGCGGCGGTGATCGTGGGACGGGAATAGGTGGCCCCGATCCCGTCGACGAGGACCCGCACGGCGACGCCACGACCAACCGCGGCGGCGAGGGCATCGACGAACATTCTCCCGGTGGGGTCGTTGTCGAAGATGTAGGACGCCAGGCCGATGCTCCTCCGGGCGCTGCCAATGGCCGCGAGCATCGCGGGGTAGGCGGCATCTCCGCCGTCGAGCGGCTCGATCGCGTTGCCATCGGTGAGGGGACGCTGCGTGACCTGCTCGACGAGCACGGCGAGCGAGCGGAGCGGGGACTCAGGCGGGCCGATCGCCGCGGCAAGACGGTCCGGCCCGGCCGCGGCACCGGCGAGCTCGTGCTCGACGCGGGCGGTGCCGGCGCGGAGACGGTTGGCTCGCGAGCGGATCCGGTTGACGCCGAGGAGCGTGTATGCAAACGCCCCGATCATCGGCGAGAACCAGATCAGGCCGACCCATCCGATCGTCGAGCGCGTGTCGCGCTTCGTGAGAATGGCGTGCGCCGACAGGATCAAATCGATGATGACGATGGCGATGGTGAGGAGGTGGGGCCAGAGGTGAATCCACCAGGCGAAGAGCTGTTCGACGATCTGTTCCATGCGTGGCTCGGCGACGGGCTGGGATCGGCTGCTCAGAGAATACCGCTTCCCGCCGCCCGGTCGCGCTGCCGCGGTCGACAGACGACCTCGATCGCTCGGCTCACGGACCCTCGGCCCCAGGGGTGGGCTCCTCGGCGGAGCCGGTGGCTCCACGGCGGATCCCCTTCATCGCGGTGGCGTCGGGTTCGAGCGTCTTGTAATGGTCATCGAGCGGATAACAGCCGGAGCGGAGACCACGGCGGGGAGCCGTCGTACAGTCGCTGAAGGTCCGGCATATCCGCCGAGGCCGGAGGCCGCGGCCGGCGAGGGTGTCGGCGGGGAGCTCCGGGTAGGAGAGCACCATCCTTCCCAGGCCGACGCTGTCGATCCAGCCGCGCCGGACGACGGCCTGGGCGGCGTGGGGGAGCCAGTCCTGGAGGTAGGTGTACGCCGAGCCGATCATCACCGTGCCGGGAACGGCGGCCTTCGCCTGCCGGGCGGCATCGATCTGCCGCCACACGCCGACGAGCGGATCTTCCGGGGGCGCGTAGCCGTCGCAGGGGGGATAGGCTGCCGGCCGCGAGACATGCGGGGCGGCGTAGGGACAGCCGGCGGTGAGGTTGAACGCCGCCACGCCCATGTCGTGGAGACGCTCGATGAGACGGATCGGCTCGTCAAGGTCGATGCGGGACGGATCGTCGTCATCGACGCCGAAGCCGCAGTCGTACGGGGTGGCCTCGTCCCACGGCCACGGCTCCCCCCGGCCGTCGACCGAGTGCCAGGGCAGCGTGTCGAAGAGCGACAGCCGGACGCCGATGAGGAGGCCCGGACAGGCCTCGCGGACCCGGCCGACGAGCTCGGTGAGGAGTCTCGTCCGGCCATCGAAGTCGCCGCCGTAGCGACCTTCTCGGCGCCGCGCGGCGAGGAACTCGTGGACGAGATAACCGTGGCAGGCCTTGAGATCGACCATGTCGAAGCCGGCGGCGGCGGCGTGCCGGGCGGCCTCGACGTACGCATTGACGAGGGCCTCGATCTCGGCGTCGGAGAGCACGGCAGCGGGATCGTCGGGAGTGCCGTGGCGGGCGTCGAGGAGGGGATGGTGGAAGGCGATCCGAGGCTGTCGTGGTCCTCCCGAGGGCTGAGAGAAGCGCCCCGAGTGGGTCAGCTGGAGCGCCACGACGAGGTCGTCATCGCTGGCGTGGGCCTCGCGGTGCGCGGAGCGAACGGAGTCGACGAGGAGCCGGAATCCCCTCTCTCCCAGCGTCGGCGCGAGCAGCTGCCGGGGATTGGCGCGGCCGTCGGCGACAACCGCAACCGCCTCGCCCCCCCACACGAGCTTCGCGCCGCTGATCCCAAAGTGACGCCAGCGCCGCAGGAGCGTCTCGGTGGGGCCTCCTTCGGCGGTTGCGTCCCAGCCCTCCATCGGATGGATGCACCAGCGATTGCCGATGGTGCGACCGCCGATGGCCAGAGGCATCGCCATGGGCGAGCCGTCTTCCGCCGAGAGGATCGTGTCGTCGAGTGGCAGCGCCGTTGCGAGCGCTGCCAGATGGGCCCGCATGCTGTCGGCGGTTCGGAAGCGGGCGATGCGGGGATACATCGGGAACGGCGGCTTGCCTCGAGTGACGCCGGCATGGAACGACGGCGGCCTCACGATACGCCCCGAACGCCGGAAGTCCCAGCCCCGCCGAGACTGCGGTTTCCGTAGCCTCGCCCCCGACTGTCCCCAACTGCCGGCCCGGAGGGTTGTCGAGGGTACGGGACGGGTGGTAGTTTTCGCGGCAATCCTTCCGATTCCGCTGCCCGTGGTGAAGTCGGTCTCGAGGTCCTTGGGAGTGTCCCGTTGAAACGCGCGATCGTCACCGGGATCACCGGCCAGGATGGCTCGTATCTGGCCGAGTTCCTCATCGCCAAGGGCTACGAGGTCCATGGGGTCGTGCGGCGGTCGAGTGCGGCCGGAGCCCAACGCCTCGAGCACCTCCGCCGGGAAACCCTCGGTCCTTCACCAAGGCTCGTCCTCCACGACGGCGATATGGCCGACGGGAGCGGGCTGGCGAGGATCGTCCGCGACGTCCGCCCGGCGGAGATCTACAACCTCGCCGCACAGAGCCATGTGGGGGTGAGCTTCGACCAGCCCACCTACACCGCCGACGTCACAGCCGTGGGAGCGCTGCGGCTCCTCGAGGCGATCCGCGACCATCGGGACACGACCGGCGAGGAGATCCGCTTCTACCAGGCCTCGAGTTCCGAACTCTACGGCCGGGTGGCGGCGACGCCGCAGGACGAGTCGACCCCCTTTCATCCACGCTCGCCGTACGGCGTGGCGAAGCTCTACGCGCACTGGATCACGATCAACTACCGCGAGAGCTACGGCCTGTTCAGCTGCTGTGGCATTCTCTTCAACCACGAGAGTCCGCGGCGCGGCGAATCGTTCGTGACCCGGAAGATCACGCGGGCCGCGACCCGAATCAAGGTCGGCCTTCAGGAGAAACTGCGGCTGGGCAACCTCGAGGCCAGACGCGACTGGGGCTTTGCCGGAGACTATGTCGAGGCGATGTGGCTGATGCTCCAGCAACCGACGCCGGCGGAGTATGTGATCGCCACCGACGAGACGCACTCCGTCCGGGAGTTCTGCGAAAAGGCCTTCGCTCGCCTCGGGCTCGACTACCGCGACCATGTCGAAATCGACCCGCGCTACTTCCGCCCCGCCGAAGTCGATCTCCTCCGCGGTTGCTCGGCGAAGGCGCGGCGTGAACTCGGCTGGACTCCGCGCGTGAACTTCGAGCGACTCGTCGTGATGATGATCGATGAGGATCTGCGGATCGCCGAAGCCGAACGCGATCATCCCCACCGGGCATCGACCTGAGGACGGATTCCATGGCTGGCCCCGACTTCGCGGCCGTGCCGCGCCGGTCTATCGAGGGCATCTCGGCGGTGCTCCTCCCGGTGACCGCCGACGGGTCCATCGATTGGGACGGGTTTGCCGCGCACGTCGCCCGTACGGCGGCGGCGGGGATCGTGCCGGCGGTGAACATGGACACCGGCTATGTCCATTGCCTCGACGGGGCGACAAGGCGACGCGTCCTGGAAATGGCGAGGGAGGTGATCGGGCCTGCCGTGGCGGGCGATCTCGTCGCCGGTGCCTGTGTTGTCGATGAAGCGGGCGCCCAGTTCGACCACCGCGGCTATCTGGCCGAGTGCGAGCCGATCCTCGCCGCCGGGGCGACGCCCGTCCTCTTCCCGTCCTACGGGCTCAACGCCGGTAGCGATGCCGACACGATGACGCGGATCGGCACGCTTGCCGCCCGCCTCCCGTCGTTCATCGGGTTCGAGTTGTCGACGGCGTTTCATCCCGCCGGGCGAATCCTCTCCCTCGCGGCCTTTTCCGACCTCCTCCATCTTCCCAACTGCCGCGGCGCGAAACATTCGTCGCTGTCACGCACGCTCGAGTGGGAGCGACTGGCGCTTCGCGATCGGGAGCGCCCGGAGTTCCATCTCTACACGGGCAATGATCTCGCCATCGACATGGTGCGCTTTGGGAGCGATTGGCTCCTCGGCCTGTCGACGGCTGCCCCTGCCGAGTTCGCCACGCGCGATGCCTGGCTGCTCGCGGGCGATCTCCGCTTCCACGAACTCGACGACGCCCTTCAGGCCCTCGGCAGCTTCACCTTCCGCACGCCGGTGCCGGCCTACAAGCATTCGATGGCGCAGGTTCTCAAAAGCCGCGGCTGGATCGAATGCGACGATCCCTTTCCTGGGTGTGCCCGCCGCCCCGACAGCGATCGGGAGATCCTCTCGACGATCCTCGAGCGGATCGACGCCGCGGCCGGGGCGTGACGGGAACGAGCGGGCGCGATTAGCGCCGCCGCGGTCGGGCTGATCGGGGGCGACTCGTCAGGGCGGGTAGGACGGGCGTCGTTGCGCAAAGTGATCGATCGCTTGCGCAATCCGGACAGCCGAGGGTGTCAGTCACGACAGGGTCGGCACTCGTCCTAGATTTCACCGCGCGGGGCTGTAGAAAGGGTTCTTCCTTCTTCGCTCTCCGGGAACCTCCGATGATGCCTCGATCTGCCTTGCGGGTTCATGAGTCTGACGAGCGACTGACGACGACAGACGCGGCCCAGTGCCACTCGGCCCGTCTGGGACGCCGCGTCGCCACGCTCCTCCTCGGCGTGCTCATCGCCGCGATCCCGCTGCCGGTGCTGGCCCAGACGACGACGCTCTCCGGCACGACGACGGGCAACGTCTCGATCGCGGCGTCGAGTGGCACGCCGTTGATCGTTGGAGGCAGCGTCCTCACCGGAACGGCAAACTTTTTCTACAGCGGCGAGGGTTCCCTCGGCGCCACCGGGACAATGACGAGCAACCTCTCTGGCACCGGCGCCCTCCGGTTCAGCAGTCCCGCAACGCTCGTCATTTCCGGGACGAACACGTATTCGGGCGGGACAAGCGTCGTCGACGGTGGGTTGATCGAGGTCACGACCGGCGGTTCGATCAGCCACTCGTCGAGTGATCTTCGCGTCGGCGTCGATGGCGGACCTGGCTCGATGACCCTGTCGGGTGGAAGCGTGGTGATCCGCGCTGCCTCGATCGGGTCGGGGCAGGATGTGACCAGCTTTTTGACAGTCACTTCGGGGACGTGGACAGGGAGTGGTGCGCTGACAGTCGCGTCCGCCGGGGCCACCAGTGTTTTTCAATTGGATGGCGGGAGCCTCAGTTCGCTCTCTTCAACCATCGGCACAGGTGTGTCAGACATCGGCAACCAAGACGTGAGCAACGGCAGTGCCCGCATCAACGGCGGCACGTGGACGACCACGAATGGCCTCGTCCTTGGCGCGGCAGGAGGGACCGGCTCGCTCACCCTCGCCGGCGGCGCCGTGAGCAGTGGTTCGGGGACGATCGGCGATGATCTCGGAAGTACGGGTTCTGCGGATGTCACCGGGGGCACGTGGACCAACAGTGGGGATCTCACCGTTGGCGGCGCCGGCTCCGGCACGCTCTCGATGAGCGGAGCGGGGACCGTCATCGTCGGGGGTACGCTCTTTCGCGGCACGGGGGGCACGATCAATTTGTCTTCCGGCGGCACGCTCCAGATCGGAAACGGTGGCAATTCAGGCGCCATCAGCGAATCGTTGACGACCAACGGCACGCTCGTCTTCGACCGCAGCGATACCTACGATCATCTCCATGAAATCGATGGGTCCGGATCGGTGGTCAAGGAGGGCTCCGGGACGCTGATCCTTTCGACCAGCAATTTCTGGAGCGGCGGCACGACGATCAACGGCGGTGCCCTCGAAGTCGGGGTTGAAGGCGCCCTCGGTACCGGGACGATCTCCTTCGGGGGTGGCGCGCTTCGCTTTTCCGCCGGCAATGTCACCGACTACTCCGAACGCTTCAACAGTTCCGGCAACCAGCAGTTCAAGCTCGACACCAATAACGAGACGGTGACGCTCGGCGCCGTCATCGCGGGGAGCGGGAGCACGCTCGAGAAGCTCGGGGGGGGCACGCTCATCCTCGCGGCCGACAACACCTACGACGGCACGACGACCGTCTCTGGCGGCCGGCTCGAGATCGGCGCCGGGGGGACCGCCGGCGCGATCGCCGGCGATCTCGTCACCAACGCCACCGTCGCCTTCAACCGGTCGGACGATGTCACCGTCGGGAGCGATATCTCCGGATCCGGGGCAGTGGAGACGTTCGGGGGGGGGAAGGTCACGCTCACCGGCAACAACAGTTACACCGGGGCCACGACGCTCACCTCAGGCGTGCTCTCCCTGGGGAGTGCCACGGCCCTCGGGTCGACGTCGTCGATCTCGTTCGGCGGCGGCACGCTCCAATTCACCGCCGCCAACCACGCCGATCCCTCGGCCGCGTTCGGCACCGCCTACGGCCAGGCCTACAAACTCGACACCAACGGCCAGGACGTTACGCTCGCCACCGATCTCACGAGTACCGACAGCACGCTCGAGAAGTTCGGCGATGGCACCCTCACGCTCGCCGGCAACAACACGTTCGCGTTTGGAACGACGCTCTCCGGTGGCACCCTCTCGCTCGACAGCGCTGGGGCCCTCGGCGACCCGAACGATGCCTCCGCCGGGACGATCTCGTTTGCCGGCGGCACCCTCCAGTACTCGGGCAACAACCAATCTGACTATTCATCTCGCTTCAGCGGCAACGCCGGCCAGGCCTTCAGCATCGACACCAACGGCCAGACCGTGACGTTCGCAAACGACCTCATCAGCAGCAACGCGACCCTCGCGAAGCTCGGCAGCGGCACGCTCGCGCTTGCCGGGAACAACGACCTTGTCGGCGGTGTCGTCCTCGACGATGGCACGCTCCGTCTCGGGAGCACGGGGGCGATCGGCACCAGCGGGCCGATTCAGTTCAATGGCGGCACGCTCCAGTTCACGTCCGCCAACACGACCGACGTTTCCAGTCGCTTCGTCGATATTCCTGCCCAGTCGCTCCGTGTCGACATCAACGGCGATCCGGTGACGTTTGCCTCGGCGATCGCGGGGGATTCCGCCACGACGCTCGACAAGCTCGGATCCGGGATGCTCACGCTCTCGGGCGACAATCTTTATGGCGGCACGACGACGATCTCGGCCGGCACGCTGCGGATCGGCGACGGGGGTGCGTCCGGCCAGGTCGCCGGCGACATCGTCAACAACGGCTCCCTCGTCTTCGACCGCTCCGACGCCCCGGCCTACTCCGGTGTCATCTCCGGCTCTGGCTCGGTGACCATGGACGGTCAAGGGACGCTCACGTTGAACGGGGCCAACAGCTACACGGGGGCGACCACGCTCGCCCGCGGGACGCTTGCTTTGGGAAGCGGTAACGCCCTCGGTCAGACGAGTTCCCTGTTGTTTGCCGGCGGCGGTCTCCAGTACGCCGGCGTCCAGACTGACGTCTCCGGTCTGATTGCCACGAGCGTGAACCAACCGATCAACCTCGATACCAATGGAGAGAACGTCGCTTTTGCCACCGGTCTGACGGGCGCAGGCAGCACGCTTGCGAAGTATGGGGCCGGCACGCTGACGCTGTCGGGATCGAACTCCTATACCGGTGGCACGACCGTCGGGGGAGGCACGCTCGAGGTCGTCACCGGGGGAGCCATCGATCACGCCGCCGGAAATCTCGTCGTCGTCGGAGCCACGCTTACCATCAGCGGTGGAAGCGTGACGGTCAATGACGCGACGCTCGGGGACGGTCCTGGTGCCACGGGCGATCTCCTCGTGAGTGACGGCCAGTTCGATGCGGCCGGAACGCTGCGGATCGGCAACGGTGCGTCGGCAACCGGGAGCTTTGCATTGAGCGGAGGCGCGGTGACGACCGGAGCCGCGGTCGTCGGCGACCAGTCGTCGACGGGCACCGTCACCGTTTCCGGTGGGACATGGACCAACAGCGGCAACCTGGCCGTCGACGGTGGGTCCCTGACGATCTCCGGTGGCACCGTCACCGTCGGCGGGACGCTCTCCGAAGCGGCCCCCGGCAGCATCAATCTCCAGGGCGGGGGCGAACTCCGCATCGGCTCCGGGGGGGCGGGCGGGGTTCTCGCGGCCGACCTTCAGTTTGACGGCGCGCTTGTTTTCGACAGCACGAGCGCTTCGACCTTCGACCACAACCTGTCCGGAAATGGCACGCTCACCAAGGAGGGGAGCGGGACGCTCACGCTCTCCGCCGACGGCGGCTACACCTACCTCGGCCAGACGACCGTGTCCGAGGGCGAGTTGGTCGTCGATGGCTCGCTGGTCAACTCGTCGGTCGTCGTCGATGCCGGCGGGCTGCTCGGAGGTTCCGGGACGGTCGTCGGCTCCGTGACGGTCAACTCAGGCGGGGTGATCGGCCCCAGTGCCGCCGGTGATCCCAGCGTGTTCACCGTCGGCTCGCTGACGCTTCAGGCGGGGAGCCAGGCGTCGTTCGGGATCCTCGGGGACGGGAGTCTCGCCGGCACGGCCGGCACCAATTACGGTCAGCTCAGAATCACCGACACACCGCTGGCGCTCGACGGGGCGCTGCGCCTCAACTTCGGCAATGCGAGCCCGTTCGGCACCGGTCAGGTGTTTCAGCTCTTCGCGCTCGACGGCGGAAGCCCGGTCGGTCATCTCTCGTCGGTGATCGCGGCCGGCACCGGTGCCTATGCGAGCGTGACGTTCCAACAGAGCGGGGACGGCGAGTGGACGTCGTCGATGACGGGAGGGGATCAATACCTCCGCTTCAGCGAGTTCACCGGGAGGCTCGAGGTGGTGCCGGAGCCGTCGACCTGGACCATGCTCGGTGCGGGAGGCGCCGCGGCGACGATCGGGGCCCTTCGCCGTCGTCGCCAGCGTCATCAAAAGATGTTGGGGATGTAACGACCTCCGCGGCAGCGCTTGAGGTGTTCGAGCGCGGCGACCTGCCCGGTCGTCTCGAGTTGGTCGCGGTAGACCGGATCGTGGAAGCCCTCGATGTCGATGCTTCCGCGCCAGCCGGCGAGGCGCAGCTCCGAGATCAGCCTCGTCCAGTCGGTGTCCCCGAAGCCGGGGGTGCGGTGGTGGACGTAGGGGACGCCGCCGCGGATGCCATGCTCGCGGACGACGTCCCAGAGGACGGTGGCGTCCTTGCCGTGGATGTGCCAGATCTTGCCGGCCCACTGGCGGAGCTGTGGGAGGGGATCGACGAAGCTCGTGAGCTGATGGCAGGGCTCCCACTCCAAGCCGAGGACCTCGTCGGGCACTTCCGCGAACATCGCCTCCCAGGCTCGGGGTGCGTGGGCGATGTTCCCATCGCCGCTCGTCCAGTCGCCGCGCTTGGCGCAATTCTCGAAAGCCAAGCGGATGCCCCGATCGGCGGCGCGGCGAGCGAGCGGACGGAAGACTTCGCCGAACCGGGGAATCGACTCCGGCACCGGCCGGCCGGGGATCCGTCCGGCGAACCCCGAAACCAGACGGCAGCCGAAGTCGGCAGCGCGGTCGATGAGCGTCTCCCAATCAGCCACAGTCTCCGGGCTCACCAGCGGGTTGCCGTAGACGCCCAGGGCGCTGATCCGCGGCGCCGGCTCGTCGGTGGCTCGCGTCGCTGTGGCAAGGACGTCGGTGAGGCGGCGGGCCAGGTCGGGGAGATCGCGACCGGCGAGGCTCTTGCCGAAGCTCACCTGGAACGACTCGAAGCCGTGCGGAAGAAGGGCCGCGACCACCTCGGGAGTGCGGTCGTGGGCCGGCACGAGCGTGCCGATGCGGATGTCGTCGTGGCCATGCATCGTGGAGACCATCGCGGAGGGGCAAGGAACGAACGGGAGCGATACACTGGACTGCATGAACAAGGCATTCTGCAAGGAGCCGGAACAGTCGGGCCGGCCGCTGTGCCCGCGCTGCGGCGCCGAGGGGCAGGTGGTGACGGAGGAGACCCTCCGGGCCCATCTGTCGGCCGCCGATGCCGAGACGCTCGCCGAGCCGGTGGCGTGGTGCGACACCGAGAACTGCCCGGTGGCCTACTTCGACACGCTCGAGCGGACGATCGGGATCGATCGGGCCACAGGGATCCATTGGCCGAAGGATCCCGCCGGGGCGCTGTGCGCCTGTCACGGCCTGACCTGCGAGGATGTCGATGCCGACCTCGCCGAGGGGGAGCCGAAGCGGGTCCGGGATATCGTCGGTCGAGCCGGCGAGCCGGGGGCCGAATGCGTTCTCCGCTCGGCCGACGGGCGGAGTTGCGTAGCCCGTGTCCAGCGGCTCTATGTCCGGCGTCTCTCTGGCGGCAGATGACATGCGACTCCTCTCCTGGAACATCCACAAGGGGATCGGCGGCCGCGACCGGCGGTACGTTCTCCAGCGGATCATCGACTGCGTCGAAGCCGAGAATCCCGACGTCGTCTGCCTCCAGGAGGTCGATCGACTCGTCGGCCGCAGTCGCCGTGACGACCAGCCGCGCTTGCTTGCCCGCTGGTTCCGCTGCCATTCGGTCTTCCAGGCCAACGTCCACGTCGGCGGCGGCACGTACGGCAACCTCGTCCTCTCCCGGTGGCCGATCCCGAGCCGTCATCGGATCTCCCTGCGTCACGGCGCGCGCAAGCCGCGCGGGGCCCAGCTTCTCCTCATCGATTCCCCCGAAGGGATCTTCCACCTCGTCCACACCCACCTGGGGCTCGCCGAGCGCGAGCGGCATTGGCAGGTGGAGCATCTCCTCGGACACACGCTTTTTCGCTCGTCGGCGACGCATCCGACGATCATCATCGGCGACCTCAACGACTGGCGAAACACGCTCCACGCAGGCGGGCTCGCCGGAGCCGGATTCCGCCAGATCACGAGCCCGGTGTCGCACTTCCGCTCGTTCCCCGCTTGGCTCCCGCTCGGATCGCTCGACAAGGCGTTCGTCCGTGGGGAGCTCGCCGTTGGTCACGCGCGGATCGTGCGCACGAGCCTCGCCCGGGTGGCGTCCGATCACCTCCCGCTGGTGATCGACTTCCACCTCAGCTCCGGCTGACGGCGCCGCGGCGGCTCAATTCCCGGCGAGTGCGGCATGGGCAGCCGCCACCGTCGCGTCGATGTCGGCGTCGGTGTGGGCCGCGGAGATGAAGAGCGCCTCGTACTGGCTACAGGGAAGGTAGACGCCGCGGTCGATCATTCCCCAGAAGAATCGGCCGTAGGCCTTCGTGTCGCTCATCGATGCGGTCGGCCAGTCGACGACCGGCCGGCTCTCCCCCCGCTGGAAGAACATCGTCATCATGCTGCCGCGCCGCGCGATCCACACCGTCGCCCCGGCGGCGGCGGCCGCGGCGCGGAAGCCCGCCTCGAGGCGGGCGCCGTGGCGCTCGAGGAGCGGATAGGGGGAGTGGCCGCGCAGTTCCTCGAGGGTCGCCGTGCCGGCCGCCACGGCGAGGGGATTGCCGGAGAGCGTCCCGGCCTGGAACACCTTCCCGGCGGGGAGGACGTTGTCCATGATCTCGCGTCGGCCGCCGTAGGCCCCCAGCGGGAGCCCGCCGCCGACGATCTTCCCGAGGGTCGTCAGATCGGGGGTGACCCCGAGGATCTCCTGCGCGCCGCCGAAGGCGAGCCGGAATCCGGTCATCACCTCGTCGAACACCAACAGCGCGCCGTGCTTCTCGGTGAGGCGCCGGGCCGCGGCGAGGAAGTCGGGCTTCGGGACGACCAAGCCCATGTTGCCGACGACCGGCTCGAGGAGGACGGCCGCAATCTCGTCGCCACGGGCCGCGAACAGGGCTTCGAGCGTTTCGGTGGCGTTGTAGTCGAGGAGGATCGTGTCCTGCGTCGCGCCGGCGGTGACGCCGGGGGAATCGGGGACGCCGAGGGTGGCGGCCGACGAGCCAGCCGCGACGAGGAGCGCGTCGACGTGGCCGTGGTAATTCCCGGCAAACTTCACGATGCCACTTCGGCCCGTGAAGCCGCGCGCCAGCCGTACGGCGCTCATCGTCGCCTCGGTGCCGGAACTCACCATTCGCACCTTCTCGATCGACGGCACGGCCGCGATGATGAGCTCGGCCAGATGGCTCTCCCCTTCGGTCGGAGCGCCAAAACTCGTGCCGCGCGACAGCGCCCGCTCGATCGCCGCGACGACGCGGGGATGGCGGTGGCCGAGGATCATCGGCCCCCACGAGCCGATGTAGTCGAGGTAACGGTGGCCGTCGATGTCGGTGAGCCACTGGCCGTCGGCGCGCTCGAAGAAGATCGGCTCGCCGCCGACCCCGCCGAAGGCCCGCGCCGGGGAATTGACGCCGCCGGGGATGAGGGACCGTGCCCGGGCAAAGGCCTCATGGCTGCGGGAGCGGGAT
>CAJBCV010000400.1 GCA_903951635.1 uncultured Planctomycetaceae bacterium | reverse complement strand
GGCTCCTCCCCACCCCTGAGGCGGTTGCCGACTTCGTCGCCGACACCTCCGGCGACGCCTATGAAAGAGTCGTCGAGCGGCTGCTCGCGAGCCCGGCCTATGCCGAGCGGCAGGCGCGGGCGTGGCTCGACGTCGCCGGCTACTCCGACTCCAACGGGTTCTCCGAGGCCGACTCCCTCCGCCCGCATGCCTGGCGCTACCGTGACTGGGTCGTAAAGAGCTTTCAGGACGACCTCCCCTGGGATCGCTTCATCCAGGAGCAGCTCGCTGGAGACGAGCTCGCCGGAGCGACGCAGGACGCGACGAGCGTCCCCCTCAACGATCCCGTCCGCCGCGATCAGCTCATCGCCACGGCGTTTCTACGCCTCGCCCCCGACGGCACCGGCGATCCCGTCCCCGACCAGAATCTCGCCCGCAATCAGGTGATCGCTGAGCAGATCAAGGTGACGACCTCGGGCCTGCTTGGGCTCACCGTCGCCTGTGCCCAGTGCCACGACCACCGCTACGATCCGGTCTCGCAGCTCGACTACTACCGGCTCCGCGCGATCTTCGATCCGGTCTACGACTGGGAGCAGTGGCGCCCGCCGGGGGCACGCCTCTATTCGCTCTCCACGCCGGAGGAACGGGCCACCGCCGCCGCGATCGAGGCCGAGGCCGCCAAGATCGATGCCGAGGCCGACGCGATGCGGAAGGCGTTCCTCGACGAGATCTTCGAGATCGAGATCGTCAAGCTCCCGGAAGAAGTGCGCGATGCCTACCGCACGGCCCGGGCCACGCCCGAGGGGGAACGCTCGGAGGACCAGAAGGCGCTGATCCGGAAGTATCCGGCGGCCTTGGCCACTTACTCCCTCGACCTCTACGACGCGGCGAAGGAGAAAGCAGTCAACGACAAGCGGGCGGAGGGGACGAAGCTCCGGGGCACGAAGCCGGCCGAAGGCTTCGTGATGGCGGCTGTGGAGGTGAAGGGACGCGTCCCCGACACGAAGCTCTTCCACCGCGGCGACCACGAACAGCCAAAGCAGACCGTGCCGCCAGGAGAACTCTCCGTGCTCACGGGCGCGAGGGTCGAGCCGCTGGCTCCGGTGACAACGGAAGCAGGATCGAGCGGACGACGTCTCGCTTACGCCCGCTGGCTGACCAATGGTCGCCATCCGCTCGTTGCCAGGGTGCTCGTCAATCGCTTCTGGCTCGGCCACTTCGGCCGCGGGCTCGTGGCCACGCCGGGCGACTTCGGCCGGCTCGGCGAACGCCCCAGCCACCCCGAGCTCCTCGACTGGCTCGCCGCCACCTTCATGGAAGGGGGCTGGAAATTGAAGCCCTTCCACCGGCTGATCGTGACCAGCGCCGTCTACCGGCAGGGAGGCGTTCACGACGCCGCCCGGGCGATCGATCCCGACAACCGGCTCCTCGCGCGCTTTTCCCCCCGCCGCCTCGATGCGGAGAGTTTCCGCGATGCCGTTCTCGGCGCCTCTGGCCAACTCGTCAACGCCGGCGGGGGCGTGCCGGTGGGGATCGCCAAGGATCCCGTCGGCCGGATCGTCGTCGGCCGCGAGGAGAAGGATGCCAACGGCGACGTCGTTCGGGTGGTGAGCCTCGGTGCGGACGACTTCCGCCGCTCCCTCTATCTCCAGTCACGCCGCACCGAGCCGGTCACCGTCCTCGAGACCTTCGACCAACCGGAAATGAAGCCCAACTGCGAACTCCGCCGGACGACGACGGTCGCGCCGCAGGCGCTCCTCATGCTCAACGACACGTTCGTCCTCGCAAGCGCCCGGGCGCTCGCCGAGCGCGTCCGCCGCGAGGCCCCCGGCGACGTCCGGGCTCAGGTGGAGCGGGCGTGGCGGCTCCTCTTCAGTCGCACTCCCTCCGAGCCTGAGATCGATGGGGCGCTCTCCCATCTCGCCGAGCAGGGGGAGGAGTTTCGGGTGCGGCTCGCCGCCATTCCCGCGCCGGCGGTCAAGGAAGGGGAGACGGCACCTGCGCCCCCCGACCCGCAGCTCGAGGCCCTCGCGAGCCTCTGCCAGGTGCTCCTGGCGTCCAACCGTTTTCTGACCTGCGACTGACAGGAGCTTGCCTCGCATGAACCGCCCCTCGCCATCGCTCTGCTCGCGACGTCATCTCCTCCATGCCGGCGGCTTTTCGTTGGCCGGTCTCGGGCTGGCGACGCTGCTCGAGCGAGATGGCCTCCTCGGAGCGCCGGTCAAGCCGCTCACGGCCGCAGAGGAACACTTCGATCTCCTTCCGAAAACGCCGCCGCATCCCGCGCGGGCCAAGGCGATGATCTCGCTGTTCATGATGGGGGGCCCGTCGCAGATGGACCTCTTCGATCCCAAGCCGATGCTCGCCAAGTACGACGGCCAGACGTTTCCGGGGGAGATCAAGTACGACAATCTCGCCCAGGCCTCGGCCAAGGTACTCGGGCCGGGATGGAAGTTCGCCCCGCGCGGCAACTGTGGCATGGAGCTCTCCGACCTCCTCCCCCATCTCGCCGAGGTCTGTGACGACATCACGCTCATCCGCTCGATGCATTCAGGCGTCAACAACCACGGCCAGGCGCTCTATGCCCTCAACGCCGGCAGGAGCACCGCCGGCCGCCCCACGCTCGGCGCCTGGCTCTGCTACGGATTGGGAAGCGAAACGGACAATCTCCCCGCCTACATGGTGCTCGCCCATCCCGGCGGCCTGCCGACCTTCCAAGGGGAGCACTACACCAACGGCTGGTTGCCGAGCCTCTATCAGGGCACGCTTGTCCGTCCCGGTGAACCGCGGATCCTCAATCTCGACCCCGCGCCGCTCCTCCGCGGCTCTCCGCAGGCCCGACAGCTCGCCCTCCTCGAGAAGCTCAACGACGAGCATGCCCGCGAGCATCCCGGCGAGCACGATCTCCAGGCGCGGATCGCCAGCTACGCTCTCGCCGCCCGGATGCAGACGGCCGCCAAAGAAGCGCTCGACATCTCCTCAGAGCCCCCCCATATCCGCGCCCTCTACGGCGTCGACAATCCGGCTACGGCCGATTACGCCACGCGCTGCCTCATCGCCCGCCGCCTCGTCGAGCGCGGCGTCCGCTACGTCCAGGTCCTCAATGCGGGGCAGTCGTGGGACCACCACGGCGGCATCAAAGGGGCTCTTCCCGCCAGTTGTCTCGCCGTCGATCAGCCCTCGGCGGCGCTCATCGCCGATCTCAAGCAGCGCGGCCTCCTCGACTCGACGGTGGTCCACTGGGGGGGCGAGATGGGGCGCCTGCCGGTCCTCCAGAACGACGGCGGCCCCGACACCTGGGGGCGCGACCACAACACCTACGGCTTTTCGCAGTGGGTGGCCGGCGGGGGCTTCAAGGGGGGCTGCACCTACGGCGAGACCGACGAGTGGAGCCACAAGGCGGTGAAAGACGTCGTCCACCACTACGACTGGCACGCCACGCTCCTCGACTGCTTCGGCTTCGACCACAAGCAGCTCGTCTACAAGCGCGAGGGGCTCGCCGCCTCCCTCACCGACGGCCAAGACGCCCGGGTCGTGACCGACATCCTCGCCTGACGGCTTCAGGAACAACCCGTCCGCTGGCCTCAGCGAACGCCCCAACGGCACACACCAAGGACAGACCATGCCCGACACCGACTCCTGGCGCGCCGCGCCGATCTTCGGCGTGGCGAACGTCCGCCGCAGCGCCGAATACTGGCGCGACGTCCTCGGCTTTTCGCTCGATCCCGACGCCGGGATCTTCGCGCCGGTGACGACCGAGCCGGAGGGGGTGTATGGAATCGTGAAGCGCGGCGGCGTGTGGGTTCACTTTCAGGTTCGTCGTGGTGCCCAGGCTCCCCGCGCCGACCGGCCTCCCCACGAGCGCGACGTCTATCTCTATGTGAACCAGATCCACGACCTCCACGCCGACCTCGTCGAGAGGGGGGCGAAGGTCGTTCAGCCGCCGACGGTAGCGCTCTATGGGATCCTCGAGTTCGTCGTCGAGGATCCCGACGGCCACCGGATCGCCTTCGGCGGCATCCTCCCCGAGGCCTGATCGGGCTGGGATGCCTGCGGGCGTTCTCCGCGGCGGCGAACCTGCTATGCTTCGGCCCCCCTTCAAAGGAGCCACTCTTGACCGACGACGCCAACGCTCAGAGCCACCTCGACGCCCCGCCGATGTCCCATGAGGATCCGGGGGCGGTCGAGCTCGTCCGCTTCTGGGTCACCCCCGACATGGCCACGCAGGTCAGCCTCAGGACCGCCTTCGACGATCCCAACGCTTGGGGTATCCTCTTGGTCGATCTCGCCAACCATGTCGCCGACGCCTACGCCCGCGAGGGTGAGGATCGCGACCGAGTGCTCGCCCGGATCAAGGACGCCTTCGACGAGGAGTGGGACAACCCCACCGATCTCGATCCCGACTCGGAAGAAGCCGACGAGCGCGACGAGGCCTGAGGCGCCGATCGGCGGCGACCGGGCGTTTTGCGGCACGCGCGATGCAACATGCCCCGGGTGCAAGGGTTTGAAACAGCTTTCCATGGCGAAAAGGTGTACCGAACGGAGCGTTCATCGGCGGCTTTTGCGTTGGATCGGGTTCTGGCACGCCCTATGCTGAGCGAGGGGACTTGCCCCCGCTCGGGCGTTCTCATCAACCCGTTCCGCCGGAGAGCCACCATGGCCCCTCGCAGCCAGTCGCGTCGCACACGCCCCGGGCCCCTCGCCATGGAATCGCTCGAGACGCGATTCCCACTGACCGCGTCAGCGGTCGGCCTCGATCCCCTCGACGGCACGCTCTCGATTCGCTGCACCGATTCCGACTCCGCAGTGACCCTCCGCGTCGCCACCATCGGCTCGGGCATCGCAGCCTTCCAGCGGCTCTCCGTCGTCGAGGGGGGCCGCTCCCTGGGGAGTTGGCCGCTCGCGGCGGTGTCGCGGATCACCTTCACCGGGGGAATCCGCAACGACAGCTTCGACGGCTCGGTCGTATCCAAGCCGATGACGCTTCTGGGTAACGACGGGATCGACACCCTCGTCGGCGGCCGCGGACGGAACACGATCGATGGCGGCAACGGCGCCGACATCCTCCGCGCCGTCGGGCCATCCACCTTTTACGGGCAGGACGGCAACGACCGAATCACCGCCGGCGGAGGCGACGACACGATCGAAGGGAACGGCGGCAACGACATCATCGATGCCGGCGGGGGCAACGACGAGGTTTACGGGGGGGCGGGCAACGACACGATCATCGCCGGGGCCGGCAACGACCGGGTGTGGGGAGACGACGGCAACGACGGGATCCTCGGCGGCGACGGCGATGACACGATCCATGGCGGCAGCGGCTCCGACACGATCCGCGGCTTCGCAGGACGCGACACCCTGGACGGTGGCGACGACGCCGACACGATCCTCGGCGGCGTCGGTGATGACTCCATCGCCGGAGGCCTCGGCAACGATCGGATCTGGGGCGGACTCGGCCTCGACACCCTCGACGGGGAGGACGGCGACGACACGATCCTCGGCGGTGCCTTCGCAGACGTCATTCGCGGGGGCCATGGCGACGACAGCATCGATGGCGAGGCCGGCGAGGATCGGATCTTCGGCGGCTCGGGGTACGACACGCTCCGTGGCGGCCCGGGGCGCGATCTCCTCAACGGCGGCGATCATCTCGACAACCTCGACGGCGGTGACGGGGATGACTGGCTCGTCGCCATCGACGACCTCTCGCTCGACCGGCTCACCGGAGGCGCCGGCAAGGATGCGTTCTGGCGCGACCTCGGGGTGATCTCCTCCGACATCGTCACCGATCTCTCCGCTGCCGACGCCGACAACGGCATCTCGTCGTTCGCCAATGCCGGTGCCGATCGGACGCTCGACGGCGACGCGATCGCCGGGCCTGCCTTCACCGCGGGACTCGCCACCGCCTCCTTCGCCGGCAATCCCCTTTTCTCGTCGTTCGGTCCCCGTGGCACCGACATCAACCAGGGAGTGGTGAGCGACTGCAAGGTCGTCTCCGGGCTCGCCGCCCTGACACGCGATACGGCGGGCGACAGCGGCTGGGCGGTCCGCCGGTCGATCGTCGACTTCGGCGACGGTACCTACGGAGTCCATCTCGGCGCGAACTTCTACCGCGTCGACGCCGTGCTGCCCCTCGCCGCGGGCTCGACAGCCCCCAACTACGCCAATCTCGGCGCCGAGAACTCGATCTGGGTGAGCATCGCCGAGAAGGCGATCGCCCTGGCCGACCAGCGCACTCCCGGCTCCCCCGACTATGCCGATCTGGCGAGCACGGGGGCCGACGAGGTGTTCGCTTTCTTTGGAAGCGCTTCGACCGGCGTTCCGATCATCCGCACGAGCTACGCCAGCGCCGCCGCTCTCGGGTCGGATATCGTCCGGCGATTCCGAGCCGCGTCGCCGCAGTACCTCACTGTCTCGTTGAGCGATTCCTCCACCGGCACTCTCGGGCAGAAGTTCGTCGTCGGCCACGCCTACACCGTCTGGGCCCTCAACTTCAACGGTGCCGGGGGCCTCGCGTCGGTCGTGCTCCGTAATCCGTGGGGCGTCGACACGGGCAATTTCCGCGTCAGTTATCGCGACGCCAATCCGAACGACGGCCTGGTGACCATCACCGTCGCGGAACTCTACTCCTCCCAGGGCCGACTCAATTGGGCCACGAGGGTCTCCTGAGCTTTGCCTTGCCCGGAATCATTCACTCGGCCGCGAGGTCGAGGAAGACGACGTGCGAGGGGTTACCGACGGCGGCGTAGTGGCCCGTGAAGGAGAGCGTTCCCGAGGCCTTGTCGACGGCAAAGATCGCCACGTTGTCGTCGCGCTGGTTGCAGCAGGCAAGAAAGTTCCCGTCGGGCGAGAACGTGAAGTTCCGCGGGTAATTCCCGCGGGTCCACTCTTCGCCGACATACTCGAGACCGCCGTCGGCCTTCACCCGGAAGATGCCGATGCTGTCGTGGAGCCGGTTGCCGCAGTAGACGAAGCGGCCGTCGGCGCTCACGAGGATCTCCGAGCAGAAGTTGCTCCCCTTGAAGCCGGGCGGGAGCGTCGAGAGCGTCTGCCGGGGAGTGAGCGTGCCGGTGGCGGCGTCCCAGTCGAGCGTCACCACCGTCGAGCCCTCTTCCTGGATCGAATAGAGGCGGCGAGCGTCGGGGGAGAAGTGGAAGTGCCGCGGGCCGTCGCCGGGCGGGAAGGCGACGGCGTGCGCCGCGTTGGCGGTGAGCTTTCCCTGCGCCGCATCGAAGGTCCAGACAAAGATCCGATCGAGCCCCAAATCGACATGGAGGACATGCCGGCCGTCGGGGGAGGGGAGGATCTGATGGGCGTGGGTGCGGTCGTGGCCGCTGAAGGCAAAGCTCCCCGGTGGGGCATTTTCAGCCTTGGTCGGCCCGATCTCGCCCGCATCTTCCTTGACGTCGCTGGCCGCGCCGAGCCGGCCGTCGGCGAGGATCGGCAGCACGGCCACCGAGCCACCGAAATAGTTGGCGACGAAAAGGTGCTTGCCGTCTGGGTGGAGGCTGACAAACGTCGGCCCCGCGCCCCCTGACGACACCGTGTTCAGCGGCGAGAGCGCCCCGGTAACGCGATCGATCGCGAAGGCGGTGACGGTCCCATGCTTGCCGGGGCCGACCCGGTCGGTCTCGTTGGCCGAGTAGAGGCGCGTGCCGTCGGCATTGACGACGAGGCAACTTGGGCTCGTTCCCAGGTCATGGACGCCGGACTCCGTCCAAACGCCACTCGCACGATCAACCTTGAAGATGTGGATCCCGCGGCCGTTCCCCGGCGGGAGATCGACCTGCGTCGGGAGCGTGTCTTTCAGCGGCGATGAGAAAGTACCGACATACGCCAGGAGCGGCGCGTCGGCCGCTCCAGCGAGCGTGCGGGCCGCCGCTGTGTGAGCCGCGACCACCGCCGCCGCGGAGCCCCTGAGGAACGTGCGGCGCGGGACGGTTGGGGAACGGCGAGCGGGAGAACGCATCGGAGCCTCACGGAATCGGGAAAAAACAAGGTGCCCCCGAAGCGGGAGCCGGCCGAGATTGTACCGCTGCCTGAGGGGTACCTGCGTGACCGGACAGCAAAACCATCACAGAATATGGCGACAACTGGCCGCGCAGGAGTCGATGACGATTTCGGCCATGACCACGAGGGTGCGGGCGATCCGCACGCGCACGATTGGATCGACGGACGTCGTGGAGATCCGCGACCTCTCAAGCCCGGTGAATAATGTTGAACAATTTCCACCACGAAGTTGGATTGTGGGTCGGCCGTTTTGAGGCTCGAATCTGTGACCTCGTCAGCGACTGCCCCAGGTGCTTGGGTGGCTGCTTTCTCGTGATCGACATCCTCGACAGCACTTCGCCCGTCGCGTCGCTGTCGGCCTGGACGCAGGGCCTTGATGACGCTGGAATCGCAAGGACGGCCGTCGACGGGCGGGTGGTCATCGCCCCCGAGGCCGTACCCCGGCTCATCGCCGCCGCTGGGAAAACGTTCTACGGATTCGATCAGGTGTGGCTCTGTTCGCGAATGCCCCTCGCCGGAGAAATCCCGGTGGGGCGATTTACTTCAGACGCGGCCTCGTTCGAGTCAGGCATGCCTGAGCCACTGCGCGCTCTCGCGGGGCAGCCATGGTTTGTGGCTCTGCTGGCCGATGGTTGTGGGCTGAATGTCGCCACGTCGAGCGACGTCTTCCGCGGGGCGGTGACGGGGTGGTGGGCCTCGCTCGAATGAGGACGTTAAATCACTCGGCACCCCGAGCCGCAGACCAGGGCAGCCGCTGATGAACGACGGGGCTGCGTCCCCGCCGATTTCCCGGCCGGAAAAAGGCTGGGGGGTGTTTGCACGGCCGCCGGACGGCCGATGGGGCTCCCTGCCGGGGGGCGGTTTCCGCCCAGCCTGCGCCCTAAACTCCTTGAGCTCTTCTGGTTGCGGCGAGGGCACAGGGTAATCCTCGACGTCGGCCGCGGGCGGCTGTCCGGGGGCGAACTACGATACAGGGAGCCGCCGCCGGCGTTCACCGACCTCGGAGTTCTTCATCCGCCATGCATTGCCTCCGTGTCGTTGCCACGTGCCTGCTTTTAGTCTCCTCCATCGACGGGGCGTGCTCTGCGGCCGAGCCGACCCCCGATTTCGAGCGGGAGATCCAGCCGATCCTCGCCGAGCATTGCTCGGCCTGCCACGGCGTCGACGGCGCGTCGCGGCAGGCCGGACTCCGCCTCGACACGCGCGACGGGGCCCTCGCCGGGGGCGACTCCGGGCCGACGGCGATCCTGCCAGGGAAGGGAGCCGAGAGCCTCGTCGTCCACCGGATCCGTTCCGTCGACCCGACCACGGTCATGCCCCCGCCGGAGACGCAAAAGCCCCTCAGCGACGTCCAAAAGGCGCTCCTCGAGCGGTGGATCGATGCCGGCGCTCCCTACGCCCCCCACTGGGCCTTTGTCAGCCCGAAACAGGCGCCCGTCCCGGAAGTATCGCCACCGGCCTCCCATCCGATCGACGCCTTCGTCAGGGCCAAGCTCCCGGCGGCAGGCCTCGAGCCCTCCCCCCCGGCCGATCCCGAAATCCTCTGCCGGCGGCTATGGCTCGACCTCCTGGGGCTGCCGCCCTCGGCAGACAACGTGGCGGCGTATCTCCGTGACGGCCACGACGCCACGGTGGACACACTCCTCGCCAGCGAGCGCTACGGCGAGAAGTGGGCCCGCCACTGGCTCGACCTGGCGCGCTATTCCGACACCAACGGCTACGAGAAGGATTCGCCGCGCGAGCAGTGGGCGTGGCGCGATTGGGTGATCGCGGCGATCAACCGCGATCTCCCCTACGACCGCTTCGTGATCGAACAGGTGGCCGGCGACCTGCTCCCGAATGCCACGCAGGACCAGATCGTGGCCACCGGATTCCTTCGCAACAGCATGCTCAACGAGGAAGGGGCGATCATCCCGGAGGAGTTCCGGATGGTGGAGATGTTCGATCGGATCGACTGCCTCGGCAAGGCGGTCCTGGGGATCTCAGCCCAGTGCGCCCAGTGCCACACCCACAAGTTCGATCCGCTCACGCACGATGAGTATTACGGCCTGTTCGCCTTCCTCAACAACACCCACGAGGCCCGCTCCTCCGTCTACACGCCTGCCCAACTCGAACAGATCGGCTCGATCCGGGCACGGGTAGCCGAGGCCGAGGCCGCCCTCAAGGCGAGCCGGCCGACCTGGGAAGCGGAGATGAACGCCTGGGCCGACGGAGTGAAGGCCGGGCTCGTTTCCTGGACGCCACTCGAGGCGATCGAATTGGGGAGTGTCGGCGGGCTCAATCACCCGACCCAGGAAGAGGAGCGCGTGATCCTCACCCTCGGCATGCATGGCCCGGAGATCTTCGTCGTCGCCGAGCCAAAGCTGACCGGAGCGACCGCCCTGCGGCTCGAAGCGCTCTGCCACGGTGACCTGTTCCAATTCGGCCCCGGCCGGCACGGGCCCTGGGCCCTCGGCGAGGTCGAGGCCTTCGTGCAACGCCCCGGCAGCGAGGCCTGGGAAAAGGTGACGCTCGTCGACCCCTCGGCCGATTTCTCCGAGCCGGAGTCGGCCCCTCCGCCGCCGGCCGACAAGCCGAACGAGAAGCGCTCGATCGGCCCGGTGGCAAACCTCGTCGACGGCAATCACGGCACCTGGTGGAAGGCCGACCGCGGCCCCGGCCGCCGCCATCAGCCGTCGGCAGCCGTCCTCCGCTTTGAAAAGCCGCTTGATCTTCCTGAGGGGACAAAGCTCAAGATCGCCCTCCACTGGCCCGGCACGCCGAGCCTGATCGGCGCCACCCGCCTCTCCCTGTCGACGGCGCCCTCTCCCACAGCCCCGCCGATCGACCACGCCTGCATCCTCGCGCTCGATGTCCCCGCCGAGGCCCGCAGCGACGCCGACAACGCAGCGATCTTCGAGGCCTGGCGGAAGACTCTTCCGGAACTGAAGGCCGTCGAAGATTCCATCGCCGCCCTCTATCAGCAGTGGCCCCAGGCTCCGACCACGATCCTCCATCTCGCCGAGCGCGACCAAGCGCATGCGCGGGCCACCCGGCGGCTCGACCGGGGGAATTGGATGCAGCCACTGGAAACCATTTCCCCGCACGTGCCTGCCGCGCTCCATCCGCTCCCCACGGGGGCGCCTGGCAACCGGCTCGGGTTTGCGATGTGGCTGGTGTCGCCCGATTCGCCGCTGGCCGCCCGCGTCGCGGTCAATCGGGTCTGGCAGGCGATCTTCGGGCAGGGGCTCGCGGAGGTGCCCGACGACTTCGGCACGCGCAGCCCCGTGCCGCTCCAGCGCGATCTTCTCGACTGGCTCGCGGTCGATTTTCAGCAGCGCGGCTGGAGCCAGAAACAATTGATCCGGAAGATCGTGACCAGCGACACCTACAAGCAATCGTCGCGGGCCACGCCCCATACTCTCGCCATCGATCCGACGAATCGTTTCCTGGCCCGGGGGCCGCGTTTCCGGGCCGATGCGGAGGTTGTCCGCGATCTGGCGCTCGCCGTCTCAGGGCTTCTCACGCAGCGTCTGGGCGGCCCGGGGGTGATGGCACCGGTGCCACAAAACGTCCTCGACTACAACTACGGCGGCGTCAGCTGGAAGGCGGCGGAGGGGCCCGAGCGCTACCGGCGGAGCGTCTATCTCCACCGCAAGCGGTCGATGCCCGATCCGCTCCTCTCCGCCTTCGATGCCCCCAACGGCGACATCGCCTGCGCCCGCCGCCTTCGCTCCAACACACCGCTGGCGGCGCTTGCCGGCCTCAATGAGCCGGTGTTTGTCGAAGCCGCCCGAGCCCTCGCCCTCAAAATCCTCAGCGACGGCGGCGCCGACGATGAGGCGCGGATCCGGCACGCCTTTCAAGCCTGCACCGGCCGGCTTCCCAGCGGTGACGAGACCGCCACGCTGCTGGCCTTTCTCGACACCTCGCGGCGGAGGATCGGCGACGGCTGGCTCGATGCCCGCGAGGTCGCCACCGGATCGCTCGGAGCGGTTCCTGCCCTTCCTCCCGGCGCGACGCCGCAGGATGCCGCCGCCTGGACGCTCGTCGCCCGCGTCCTTTTGAATCTCGACCAGACCGTCAGCAAGCACTGATCGTGCGTCGGCAACGCCTCTCCGCTCCGCCCGAGGAATCCCCATGAGCGCTTTTCCTTCCCCCGAGCTTCTCCGCGACGCCCAGGCCAAGCTCCTCAGGCGGCGCTGGTTCTTCCGCGAGTGCGGGGTGTCGCTTGCCGGCATGGCGGCGGCGACGCTCCTCGAGAAGGAGGGGCTCGCGTCGTCGGCCCCGAATCCGCTCGCCCCCCGGGCTCCCCACTATGCCCCAAAAGCAAAGCGGGTGATCTCGATGTTTCAGGCGGGAGCGCCAAGCCACCTCGAGCTCTTCGACTTCAAGCCGGAGCTTGCCAAGCGGAGCGGGTCGCTTCCCCCCGCTGAGCTTCTCGCCGGCTACCGGGCCGCCTTCATCAATCCCAACTCGACCCTCCTCGGGCCGAAGTTCACCTTCCGGAAGTCGGGGCGAAGCGGGCTCGACTGGAGCGAGCTGCTGCCACACATCGGGAGCATCGCCGACGACATCTGCGTCATCCGGTCGATGCAGACCGACGCAGTCAATCACGCGCCGGCGCAGATCCTCATGAACACCGGCTCGCAGCAGTTTGGTCGGCCGAGCTTCGGGGCCTGGACGCTCTACGGCCTGGGGAGCGAGGCGGAGGATCTCCCCGGCTACGTCGTCCTCACCAGTGCCACCGGCACCAGCGGCGGGGCGAGTAACTACGGCGCCGGCTTCCTCCCCACGCTCTACGGCGGGATTCCCCTCCGCGGCAACGGCGATCCGGTCCTCTATCTCACCAACCCCAAGGGGATCGATCGGGACGCACAGCGAGCCTCGCTCGACACCCTCAACCGGCTCAACGAGCTCGCCCTCGACGCGGTCGGCGATCCGGAGATCGCTTCACGGATCCAGAGCTACGAGATGTCGTACCGGCTCCAATCGAGCGCCCCAGAACTCATGAATCTCTCGGGAGAACCGAAAGCCGTCCTCGATCGCTACGGGATCACCGATCCGGCCCAGCCGGGCTATGCCCGCAACTGCCTCCTCGCCCGCCGGCTCCTCGAGCGTGGTGTCCGCTTCGTGCAGCTCTTCCACGAGGCCTGGGATACCCACGGCGATCTCGTCAACCGGATGAAGAAGAATGCCGCCGACACCGATCGGGCGAGCGCCGCTCTTGTCATCGATCTCAAGGAGCGCGGTCTCCTCGACGACACACTCGTGACGTGGGGGGGCGAGTTTGGACGGACGCCGATGAACCAGGGGGGAAGCGACGGCCGCGACCACCACAACCGGGCGTTTTCGATGTGGGTGGCCGGCGGAGGCTTCAAGGCGGGGCATGTCCACGGCGCGACCGACGACTTCGGCTTCAACGTCGTCGCCGATCCGGTTCACGTCCACGATCTCAACGCCACGCTCCTCCACCTCCTCGGCCTCGACCACCTCCGCCTCACCGCCCGCCACCAGGGGCGCGACTTCCGGCTCACCGACGTCCATGGCAACGTCGTCCAGGGCTTGATCGCCTGAATGTCACTTCCATCCGCGCCCGCGATTCACCGCGGCAGCCGCGGGGCCTCGAGATCGTGGCGGAGGTTGTCGAGGACGACATGGACGAGGTCTTCGGTCCGCTCCGCCGACACCAGCAGAAAACAAAACAGCATCTCGTCGAGGGTGCCGTCCCCCCAGACGACGCGCCGCGGCGGCTTCGAGGGGTTGGATGGATTCGCGGCGGAGTTGTCAAACACGCCTTCCATGACGATCCGCGTCCCGGCCGGCAGCGGGAACGGCTCCCGATAATAAAACTCGTCCTGCCAGGCGTAGTTCCAGGCCGGAATATCGACGAGTCGCTCGATCGAACCGTCGGGCAATTCGGCCCGCACGTTCACTTCCTTGCCGAGGAGGTGCATGTGAGGGACGACGCCGACGACGGTCACCCCCTTGGGGAGCGTGTAGCTCGCCGAGGTCCGCCAGGCCGCGTCGCCGGCGGGAATGTCGATGTTGTACGCGCTCGTCCACAGGCTCCCCACGAGGCGCTCCCGATCGGCGACGATCGCCGCCGTCGGCTCGTCGAGAAAATAGAGGCCGATCTCCGAGCGATCGCGCGTCTCGACGCCATCGGGGTGATAGTGGATCTGGACGACGAGATCGGAGCCTTTCTTGAGATGGCGGCCGCGGCCTCCGGGGAGCCGGCGCGGCGTATTTCCCGGCGACCAGCCGCCGAGCGCTCCGGAGGGAAGGAAGCCCGGACCGGAGAACTTGCCGTAGCCCGGCTCGGGCGTCGCCGCGTCGAGCCGCCGCGCGGCCCCAGAAGCATCGAGAAAGAGGACGGCATGATGGACGACGCGCGGGTTCCCCGGATGGAAATCGATCGCGGCCACGACCTTGTCTTCAGGGATATCGATCGGGATCACGAAGTGCTGGAGGATATCGGGGCTGTCGGCTGGCACGGTAAACGCCTCCGGCATCCGCACGACGAGATCGGGGGGGCCGAGCCGCCAGCCGGCGGTGAAGGTCGGTAGCGCCGGCTCGTCGTCGGGATCGCCAGGCTGGCAGCCCCCTTCGGCCCAGGCCGTGATCGTCTCGATCTCCTTTTGCGTCAGCCGGCGATCGCCGAGGAAGGGATGGGCGTCGTTGGCGGCAGGCATCCAGGGGGGCATGATCCCGGCAGACATCGTCTCCACGATCATCGGGGCGTGGGCCGCCACCTCGGCGCACGTCGTAAGGGGGAAGGGGGC
>CAJBCV010000399.1 GCA_903951635.1 uncultured Planctomycetaceae bacterium | reverse complement strand
GGCCGAGGGGGCCGCCACCGGGGCGGGCACCGAGGGCGGCGTCAGCGGGGGACGAACGAGTGGCGGATCGTCACCTGGCGCACCTGCCGGCTCGAGGGCTCATAGCAGCGGAGGCGGACCTCGATCCCCCGCAGCGGGAAGCGGTAAGGGGGGAGCGTTTCGAGCTCGCCAGGGTCGTCGCCAGCGCCATTGAACAGACCGTCTCCATCGACGTCGTAGGGAGATTCATCGACTTTGCCGTCGCTGTCGTCATCGAGGCCGTTGGAGCCTTCGTCGATCGTGCCGTCTTGATCATCGTCGAAGCCGTTCGATTCGTAGTGCGTGCTCCAAGTGTCCCAGATGGCGGGGCCGGCAGCGTTGCGGAGGCCGCTCATCGGCTCGGCCAGATTGGCAAACCGGGGGCGTTGGCCCGAGGTGGCGACAACGCCATACGGCCCCTTGTTCCAGCCGAGATCGACGTAGGCGCCGTTGGCGGCGACGGTCGCTGCCGCGAAGCCTCCGTCGCCCGGCACGACCGCGCTGTCGCCGCCTGCGGGGACGCCGACCGGCGCCCCAGGGTCGAACACTCGGACATCGAAGCCGATCACGTTCGTGAGGACGACATCCTCACCGACCCGGGCCGAGTTCCTCGTCCGGTCAAAAATCAAGCCGTCGGGGGCGGGCGTTGCCTGCCACTGAAACGTCGGATTTATCGTCCCATCGGGAAACCGGAACGAGCCTGCTGCGGCGTCAATCACTCCGCCGCTGTTGTGCATGAACCGATTCTCGCGCCGGGTCAGATCGGCGAGCGAGTTCGGTAAGAACACACCGTTTGCCGCTTGGTATTGAACAGAAAGGTCGAAGTTATCGAAGAAAATAGCCCATGCAGTGAATGGTATCGTGTTAAAGTTACGATTCGCGGCGTCATAGAAAGGCGCAAAACCGACGTATCCGCTAACCAGATTTTGGCGGCGGAAGAGCGTGTAGGTCGCGACCGGAGCGCTCGTGCCGGCGGAAACGTCGGTCGGTCGGAGAAACCACGCCACTTCGGCGAGCTGGCTCTCGGTCGTCTGAGTTGTGCCTAGCGTTGCTGGGTTACTTGTGTACCGGCCGAGGTAGGGCGTTTCGGTATTCCGCGTTGTGAACAGCAAAACGTCGTCGATGTCGGCAGGGGCGACGGAACTGGCGTTCGCGCCTCCGTCCGCATCTCCCCGCGGCCCCTCGATAACCTCGAAATAGCCCTCCCCTGCCTCGACCTCGAGGGGCGGAAGCGTCCGGGCCGTGGCCCCGGCGAGGTCGTTCCGTAGCCGCCAGGCGACGGAGCGGAGCTGGGCGTCGAGTTCGATCATTGAGCGGCTGTCGGAGACGGCCGTCCCGAAGGCGCCGAAGACCTGAGCGATCGCCCCCATGAGGATGAGCGTGCAGGTCGTGGCGACGAGCATTTCGACGAGCGTCATGCCGCGGCGGATGTGGACGGGCGACTTCATTCGACGATCCTCCGCAGGAGGACGGCATCCCAGACGTTGTGGTCGCGCCCCGGTTCGTGGGCGACCGGAATCGACCGGTCGATGACGTAGAAGGCCCGGTGATAGCGGACGCCGTCGGGGTCGGCGGGGACATTCGACCCGGCCGGGGCCATCGCCTCACGGAGCGTGATCCAGACGCCGAAGAGGTGCGACTTCGTCGTCGTCGTGTTTGCCAGCCGGTTGGCCGTGTAGATCGCCTGCGAGGGATTTAAACTGATGGAGGTCTTGAGAAATGCGCTATTAGTATCTGGGAATACAAGTGATCCAGTGGAGTTGGCCGGAGCACTGGCTGGGTCCAATGCCAGCAAGCTTAAAGCTGTTTTGAACGGCATTTGATTAATGGGTGAGGCTCCCTCTGCCGGGAAAAGTTTTGCGAGAGGAGCGGGTAACCCATCATTATCAACAATCGGCCCAGCAACGACAGCATTCCAAACATCCTGAGCAGTAACAGTATTGAGATTTACTCGCCCTGGCTCCCGAAACGACGATAGTTGGTTTACTGGTGTCGTCACTTGATCGATCCCGGCGAGCGTGGCGAGATTATTGTACCGATCGTTCGTCGTACCATGGATCCCTCCGAAGCGAGTGGGGACATGGACGGCGTCGAAAAGCGGTACCTGGTAGTTGTTGGGCGCGGCGCGTTCAAGCCTTCTCAGGATCGACGGACCCCACGTCCAATCGTTAGGGTCGTTGCTAGGGGCAAGTTGTGGCGAGGGGTCGCTGTACTTCGTCAGCAGGGTCTGGCTGTCGAGGGCATGGACGAAGAGCAGCTCGGGGCTCGCGACGAACGGCCGGTTTGGCCAGAAGAACCACTTCGGCGGCTGCTTAGGATCGAGCTTCCAGTTCGCGTCGATCGTGACCGTCGGGGTGAGGGGCGCGTTGATCGTCCCCTGTTTCCAGAAGGTGTCGCCCGGAGCGTCCATCACCCGCCTCGTCGCCCCGATCGGCGGAGCCGGCGCACCGGGAGCGGACGGCGTGCGGTTGTAGACGGTGACCGGCTGCTGATCGACCACCCGGTAGACGGCCATCCGCGTCAGCTGTCCGTCGGTGTCGGTGAGATCAGAGGGGGCGGTGTTGCCGGGATCCTGCGTCCAGTCGGGCTTCGTGACGTCAGGCGTAACGGTCGGATCGGAGAGCCGTTCGAGGAAGATCGTCGCCTGCCGGTTGGTGCCGGCGGCGGGGGCGGGACCCTGGACTTTTAGCGTGGCGAAGTTGGCAACATTGAGCTTCTGCTGCTGCGTCTGGACGGTGACGACCGACGAAGCGGCCTGCGGCTTGAGGCAGACCGACGTATCGACACCGAGCTTCGGCGTCGTGTTGTCGGCAAGGACATGCTCCGGTTGCCCCCCGGCGGCCGTTCTCGTGTCGAGGCGGACATACGTATCCGGCTGGCCGTCCGTCTTGATCCGCAGCCGCCAGACGGGGAGCGTGGCCCGGTCGGTGGGATTGGAATTATTGGCTGGGTTGGCCGCGGTCGCCCCCGACTTCCGCCCCAGGTCGAGGGCGTTGAGGGGGTGCTTCTTGGCGGTGTCGTAGGAATCGAGCTGCGGATCGCAAGGCTCGGCGGCGACGGAGGCGTCGCCCGAGGCGGCCTTGCCGAAGGCGGTGGCATTCCAGGGGCGATGGAGCACGACATAGAGCTCGCCGGTCGTGTCATCCTCCCAGGCGCAGGTCTCGGCGATCACGATCTCCGGCCGCTCGCAGCCGAAGACAACGTCGCGCTGGGCCGGCTTGGCATCGTTGGTCGTCTTTACGTTGCCGTCGACATCCCAGCCGTCGGCCGGATTCGTGTCGAACTCGAACGGCGTCATTGTCGAATCGCCGTCACGGAATTCGACGATGTTGGCCACCCATTGGGCCACGTGCCCTGATTGCTGAGGAGTGAACTCCGAAAGGGCATGCAATAGGACGTAGAGATCCTTGAAGTAGGCCTGCCGCTGGGCGTAGTAGGGGTCGTTGATGTCGTACCGGGCAGGCTTCGTGCCGGTGAGCGGCCGGTTGAGATCGAAGCGCTCGCCGCGGGCGATCTCCCGGTTGAGCACGCCGTCGAGCACAGCTTTGTCGCGGGCCGTCGTGCCGCCGTAGAGCTTCGTGGCGTCGCCGCCGAGCGTGCTGGAGAGCTTCCGCGCCCAGTCGAAGAGCCTGGGGGCGGCGCTGCCGCTGACGACGGTCGAATCCCAGCTATCGGTCGTGATCCGGAGGCGGGCCTCTTCCGCGACGCTCCCGAGCATTGCCTCGAGGCGTGGGGGGAGCTTCGAGGAATCGATGTCGTAGGGGCGGAGGATATTTTCGAGTTCGGAGAGATTGAAGATATTGCCTTTGGGGGAGGCAGCACCATAGGACTTTAGCCAGGAATTGCGCGGGGCGCGAGTGTCGAGGCGGAGCTCGTAGGGATCGTCGCGGGTCTCGACATCGAGGTTGCCGTTCCGCGACCACTCCGGCTTCACGAAGCCGAGTTGCGGCACGATCCCGGTCGTGGCCGCGGCGGCCACGGTGAACGTCTTCATCCGGCCATGAAGGTCGGGAGGGGAGTTGTACGTCGATCGGGCGTAGAGTGACGGCGAGCCGGTGAATGGCGTCGTCTTGTCGGCCCAGTTGAACGTCTTCCCGTCGTCGGCGTTCCACCACAGTGGTGGTACGCCGTCGTAGCCGGCCGTGCGAGGCGAGGCGGCCAACGTCGCGGGATCGATCGGGGAGCGGTGGTCGGTGATGGCGCTGGCGGGGTCGTTAACCCAGGGGTTACCCGGGGGAGAGAACCGGGAAGGTAGTTTTGTGGCGATTTGCGCAGCCGCGGACATCGGCGGCGCGGGTGCAAAACTCAATGGTGGGTTTCCACCGTATCTTCCCTCGGAGGGTGGCAACTGCGGCGTGGAAGTTAGCGAGCCTGCCGAATCTCGGGAATAGAACCGACCACCTTGCGGTGACCTGCCGACCTGAAGCTTATTTTGGCTTACCCCTGTCCGAAGATAGAGAAGTGGATTCTCTTCCGGATATCCTCGTGTGACCGTCCCCTGAAGCCGGTCGGTGGGATACGTGGCTGCGGGCGAACCCGCATAGGGGAAGAGGAGATCAAGGTTCACTTCCGGCGGGCCGTAACCGGAGCCGGTGGGAAAGGGAAGGAGCTTGGCCGTCGTGAATCCGGTGGGGAGACCGCCGACTTGCCAGTAGGAGTTCGTGCCGCTCATCACTGAGTGCGGATAAACGATCGGCACGAGCGAGCCGTGGGCGTTGACATTCACCCGGCCGTCGAGATCGAGAACGAGGACGGAGGCGTGGAGCGTCACCTGATCGCCGTTGGGGGAGATGACCGTCGGCAGGCCGAAGTCGAGGAAGAAGCCGTCGTTGACGCCGTCGTTGTCGTTGTCGGCGCCGTAGCTGAAG
>CAJBCV010000398.1 GCA_903951635.1 uncultured Planctomycetaceae bacterium | reverse complement strand
GTCCCGCGGCCGGTGTCGCCGGCCGGCGCCAGTTGGCTCAGCGCCAGATCGTGCGTGTCGATCGTGTCGTGGTTGGAGAGCACGACGGCCCGCTCGATGCAATTGCGCAGCTCGCGGATGTTTCCCGGCCATTGGTAGGCGAGGAGCGATTCGAGGGCGGCGGGGGTGAAGTCGTGGACTCCCCTCCCGGTCTCGGCGGCAAACCGGGCGAGGAAATGGCGGGCGAGGGGCTCGATATCCTCCCGCCGCCGCCGCAGCGGCGGCACGACAATCTCCACCACCTTGAGACGGAGGTAGAGGTCACGCCGAAACTCATTGGCCGCCGACCCATTCGAAGGAATACCCCTCGAGAACGCGGAGAAACTTCGCCTGGATCGTCTGGCTCATCTCGCCGATCTCTGAGCACCACAGGCTCCTTTACCGCCCGGGCCATACAAACCACCTGCCACCATGGCAGACTCCAAGAATAATCGCGAAGCGTCGCTCCGGCTCAGACCCGAAGCGATGCCCCGGCAGGAAGACCGCCCCCTGCCGGGGCACACGCTTTTGCCGCTGCTATGCCGCTAGCAGAGGAGAAGAAGGGATCAGGGGCATCAAAGGAATGAAGGGCAAAAGCCAAAAGGGAACCGTCAACGGCTGTACCGCCGTCGTTCCAGTAACCCAAGTCCACCGAAGAGCAGCCCCAACACGGCACTCAAACCGCTCGGGTCGATTTCGGGGACGCCGGAGGGGCCGCTGACCGGACTTGCGAGACGAAAACCGATGTAGCTCCCCTCGAGAAACGTGGCGAGCGAGTATCTGCTGGAGGACGACAGATAGGACGCAGCCGGGCTGTCCCAACCGCCGCCCCGCAGCCCACGAGACGAGCCGGGAGCACCCGTGAGGTCGTTCCATTCAGTCACGTTGCCGCTCATGTCAAACGCCCCGTAAAAGCTCGGGCCGCCGTTCGTGCCCACCGTCGTCACGTTGCCATCTTGGCTATTCCAGTCAGCGACTTTGTTGTAGTTCGCAAAGTTGCCAGTGCTGCCAGCAGAGCCGATTCCTGTCGAACCCGCCGTCACAGCCGTCGGTGCCGAATCACTCTGCGTGGCGTAATCCCAGTAGCCCGCATTCGTGCCTCCGCCCTTGTAGTAGGCCGCCTTGTACCGCTGGTCTTCCGTCGGGACGTAGAACGTCGCGCCTGAGTTGACCGCCGGGGCCGTGCCGGTGGTCTGGCCACCGACGAGCGTGTACGCCCCTGTCTCTGTGCTCGACGAGCTCAGGGCACCGTTCATCAGCCAGTTGGAGACTCGTGCCGCATCGAACCAACTCACGTGGTTCACCGGCTTGTCGCCCATGTTGGTCCTGGCCGAATAGGAGTACGAGCCAGGCGACCCGGATTGCGTGATACCGCCGAGGGCGTCGGCGCCCATGCTCGCGTTGTAGAGCGAGTAGGTGTCGGTCGCAGCCACAGAGTTCAGGAAATCGGTGTAAAGCTGGTTCGTAAACTGGTACTTCATGATCCGGAATGAAGTCGCCACCGCACCAGTGGGATTCGGGACTCCGGTGGTATCAGCCGTGTTTCCCGGGTCGCCGACCGTCACCCACTCGATGATTCCGGCATTGGCGATAGAGCCCAACGGGAGGCAGGCCAAGGCAGCCATCAGGCTGGCCAGGAGGAACGTTCTCCAGGTCGATTCTCGGAGCCCGAACCGCCTTCGGGCTGCAGGGGAAGCGACCACGAAGGTCGAAGGGGTCAAATGAGGCATCGGAAGCGATCCTTACTTCAGGGGGGATGGAAGACCAGGGCGGGGATCGTGTGGCCCTGCGGTGGGCGGCGACACACGATCTCCCTACCGTTAAGTACCCCCCGTCGGCTTTCATTCTCAAACTGACCGAGTGTTTTTTTGGAAAATCCACTTACTTCCGCGAAAAGAAGGGGTGGGGCGGCCAAGGCGCGATGCCAGCCCGTCGGCACGAACTGGAAAACCCAGCGGCCTCTTGCTCGAGAGACCGGGGGCCGATCCGGCCGGGGAGCAGCGCCCCGCGACGCCGGCGGCGGGCCGCGGCGTCAGCCCT
>CAJBCV010000397.1 GCA_903951635.1 uncultured Planctomycetaceae bacterium | reverse complement strand
GGAGCTTCTTGCGGATCTCCCCTTCGCTCCCCTTGCGGAACAGGGCCCCCTGGGGGAGGACGACGGCGAGGCGGCCGCCCGGGGCGGCCATGCTCTTCACCATGTGCTGCACCCAGGCGTAGTCCGCATTCGAGACAGGCGGCACCCCGGCGATGTTTCGACCGAATGAGTCAACCTCCCATCTGTCGGATCCCCACTGTTTGAGCGAGAAGGGCGGATTGGCGATCACGCAGTCGAAGGTGGCGAGCGCCCCGGAGGAGTCGGTGAAGACGGGGTTGCGGAGCGTGTCGCCGCGCTGCACCTCGAAGTCCTCGAGGCCGTGAAGGAGCAGATTCATCCGCGCGACGGCGGAGGTGGTGACGTTCTTCTCCTGGCCATAGAGCTTGCCGAAGAAGGTCCGCGGGTCGCCGCCGGCCTGGCGGACGTGCTCGACGGCGGCCAGGAGCATGCCGCCGGTGCCGCAGGCCGGATCGTAGACCGTCTCGCCGGGCTTTGGATCGAGGATGTCGGCCATGAGGCGGACGACGGTGCGCGGGGTGTAAAACTCCCCGGCCTTCTTGTTGGTCGCCTCGGCGAAGCGCTTGATGAGCACCTCGTAGGCGTCGCCGAGGATGTCGCTCGACACGGCGGCGTTGGAGAGGCCGATCGAGGAGAAGTGCTCGACAAGATCCTTGAGGAGCGGGTCGGGGAGCTGCTCCCGATTGGTCCACTGGGCGTCGCCGAAGACGCCGTAGAGGTGGGTGTCGTTGGCCTTCTCGATGCCGCGAAGGGCGGCCTGAAGGGCGGTGCCGACGTTCGTCGCTTTCGCCCGGACGTCGTTCCAGTGGCAGCCTTCGGGCACCTGGAAGCGGTGGGCCTCGGGGAAGTCTTCGTAGGCGCTGTCGCCGTAGAGGGCCCGGGCGGCGGCGCTCTCCTCGTCCCAGACGTCGCAGATCCGCTTGAAGAACAAGAGCGGGAGGATGTAGCTCATCCAGTCGGTGCGGCCGAGCGGGCTACCGCGGAGGATGTTGGCCGCTTCCCAGAGATGCGATTCGAGGGCGTTGAGCGTAAGCGTGGAGCCCGCGGCGGCACTGATGGGCGCCGTATCCGTGTCGAACAACGAAGCACCGGCGATCCGCTTTCGCGTCGCAACTTTTTTCACTCGTTTCCCCGCCTTCGCCATCGCAAGTCCTTTCGTGCGACGGTGGCCTGGAAGGCTCCGGCGACGGTGCTCCCCCCCGAACGGACCGGGAGGCCAGCAGCCTAAATCATCCCTGCCGGGGTGCCAACTTTGGTCCGGATCAGAAGTCGTTGGGCGGGCGGACCTTGGGTGAAGGGCCCCGTCATTCCGTCGCGGCGCGGATGCCGGCTTCGGCGGCGTGGCAGAGGCGATCGAGCTCGTCGAGCGTGATCGACAGCGGCGGCCAGATGACGACGACGTCGCCGAGCGGTCTCAGAATCGCGCCGTGCTGCCGCGCGGCGAGGCAGGCCTTCATCCCCCGTTGCTCCTGCCAAGGGAACGCCCGCCGCGAGCCCTTGTCGGCCACGAGGTCGATTCCCCCCACGAGGCCGCACTGCCGCACCGCGCCGACGACGCCGAGCTTTGCGATCCGGTCGAGATGCTCTCCGAGCCTGGCGATCTTCGGCGGGAGCGACTCGAGGACGGCTTCGTCGCGGAACAGATCGAGCGACGCGAGGCCGACCGCGGCCGCGAGCGGATTGCCGCCGTAGGTGTGGCCGTGGAAAAACGTCCGCCGTTGGGCGTACGTGCCGAGGAACGCCTGCCATACCTCGGCCGTGGTGAGCGTCGCCGCCATCGGCAGGTAGCCTGCCGTGAGCCCCTTGGCGAGGCAGAGGAAGTCGGGCACGACCCCTTCCTGCTGGCAGGCGAACATCGTGCCGGTGCGGCCGAAGCCGACGGCGACCTCGTCGAGGATGAGGAGGACGCCGTGCTTCGTCGTCAACTCGCGGACGCCGCGGAGATACCCCGCCGGGTGGATCCAGATCCCTGCCGCCGCCTGCATCACAGGCTCCATCACCATCGCCGCGATCTTCCCCTCATGCGCGACAAGCACCCGCTCGAGGAGCTCGAGCGACTCGCCGAGGGTGGGCGCCGGCCGGCCGGTCGACGGGCAGACGCCACCGGGGCTGGGGAGCCGGATCGGCTCGAACGTCAGCGGCGCGAAGACGGAGGTAAAGCGGTCGACGCCGCCGACGGCGACGGCGCCGAGGGTGTCGCCGTGATAGGCCTCGCCGATCGCGATGAACTTCGTCCGCCCCTCGCGCGGCGGATCGGCCTGAAGCCAGTACTGGAAGGCCATCTTCAGGGCCGCTTCGACGGCGCTCGAACCGTCGCCGGTGAAAAACACCTTCTCGAGACCAGGGGGCGCCACCTCGACCAGCCGCTTCGCAAACTCGATCGTCGTCGGATTGGATAGGCCGAGGTTCGTCGTGTGGGCCACCCGGCGAGCCTGGGCGACAAGCGCTGCATCGAGCCGCGGATGGCCGTGGCCGTGGACGTTGCACCACATGCTCGCCGAGCCGTCGAGATAGCGGCGGCCGTCGCTGTCGACGAGCGTGCAGCCCTCGCCACGCTCGATGAGGAGCGGCTCGTACTCCTGCATCTGCGTGAAGGCATGCCAGACATGCCCGCGGTCCCACGCGGCGAGCGCCGCGCATGACTCCGGCCCCGGCCGGCGGAGGTCGGTCGGGGCCGGAGGGGCACGGAAGGAGGAAGCGTCGCTCGGGTCGTCAGGCATGAAGGGCGTCAGGCCGGGGCGGCGGCGAGATCCGGTTCGGCGGCAGCAGGGGAAGTCGCCATCGCCCCCACGAACCGGTCCTTGACGTCGTTGAAGTTGCGCATCGACGCGAGGTGGAGATAGACGAGCTCGAGCTCGTCGGTCTTCGCAAGCGACTCGAGCTTGTCGCCCTCGAGGGCCCGGAGCTTCTCACGCGACACGCCGAGGAAGCCGCGGAGGGGTACCTGCTCGCCGCCGGGGAGCGAGACGATCGCCTCCATCGGCTCGAGGAGCCCGAGCTCCTTGAGGTGGCGGCCGAAGAGCCGCGTCCGCTCGAACTGGGTTTGGTATTCCTTGAGGAAGTCGAGTACCCGCCCCGCATAGGCCGTCGGCTTGCCGTCGGCGTCGAAGAGCCGCTCGCCACGGCCGTCGGTGTTGAAGCCGGGGTGGGTGTCGTCGATGCACAGCGTGAGCGTCTTCTGATCGGGGCTCGCGGAGAAGACGAACGGATAGCGGCGGACGAAGGCCGGCACGTACTTCGCCTGCCAGCGGGCGTCTGCGGAGACGTAGAGATTCTGGTGCGAGCGGACGCCGAGCACCGCCACCGGCATGACGTCGTCGCCGGAGGCGGTGAAGACGATCGCGTATTCGGAGGCCGCAGCGAGGATCTCGATCGCCGTCAGCGGCACGGCGTTGATGCCGGAGGCGAAGGCGTAATCGGGCACCGGTTCGAAGGAGAGATCGCGGTGGGCCGCCGAGCTCAGGGGAACGGCCGATTCGTAGATGAGCAGTTGCTTCGCCATGACGATTCTCCTCGAAGGGGGGACGGGAAACGCGCGGCGCGGCGGCCGCGAGCGTCGGATGTGTCGATCGCCGCCATGCCCGCGGGAAATGGGGGGCGTGGGGATGGGCTCTGTTACGTCAGCGGTGGGGAAACGGTTCGGTGGCTCTTGCGGAAAGGGGCCGGATGGGGCCGGCCGGGAGCGGGCTCACATCTGCCGGATGAGGTCGAGGCACATCGCCCGCACCTTCCCCGGATTGACGTTCGGATTTTTCTTCTTCGCCTGGCCGATGAGCCCGGCGGCGGCCTGCTCCTTCCCCCCCTTCACGTCGGCGACGACGCGCGGATTGGCGGCGAGGAGCTCGCGGCACAGCGTGATCAGCTCGTCGTCATCGACCGCGGCGATCCCCATCGAGGCCACGACCTCGTCGACCGTGCGGCCGCTGGCGAGGACCTCGGCGAAGATCTCCCGGGCCCGGCTGGTGTCGAAATCCCCCTTCGCCACCCGGCCGATGAGCTCGGCCAGGGCCGCGGGGCGGACCGGGAAGGCGTCGATCGATCCGCCGCGCTCGTTGAGCGTCCGCAGCACGTCCTGCTGCATCCAGTTGCTCGCCACCTTCCCCTCGCCGACTCGCTCCGCAAGATCCTCGAAGTAGGCGACGAGTTCACGCCCCTGATTGACGAGGACGTCGGCGTCGTAGGCGGGGATCTTCCACCTGGCCGCGAGCTTCTCACGGAGCACCGATGGCGGATCGCCCATCGCCTCGCGCGTGGCGGCGAGCCATTCCTCCGACACCGTCACCGGCACGAGGTCGGGCTCGGGGAAGTAGCGGTAGTCGCTCGATTCCTCCTTGTGCCGCTGGGCCCGGGTGACGCCGGCCGGATCGTCCCAGCCGCGGGTCTGCTTCGGGGTCTTCCCCATCTCGGCCTTCGTCGCCTGCCATTCCTCGTACTGCCGAGCCGCCTCGTAGACCAGCGCCCGCTCGACGGAGCGGAAGCTGTTCATGTTCTTGATCTCGACGATCGGTGTCTTGGCGATCCGGCCACCGTCGGAGGGGATGTGGAGGTTGACGTTGGCGTCGACCCGCAGGCTCCCCTCCTGCATGTTGCAGTCGCTGACGCCGAGATAGACGAGCAACAGTTTGAGCTCGTTGAGCCAGGCGCGGGCCTCCTGGGGGGAGCGCAGGTCGGGCTCGGTGACGATCTCGCACAGCGGCGTGCCGGCCCTATTCAAATCGATCCGTGTGTCGCCCGTGCCGGCCGCCTCGTCGTGCATGCTCTTGCCGGCATCCTCCTCGAGGTGGACGCGGGTGATCCGGACGTTCCTCGACAGGGCTCCCTTCGGATCGACCACCTCGAGAGCGCCTGCCGACGAGAAGGGCAGATCGAACTGCGAGATCTGATAGCCCTTGGGGAGATCGGGGTAGAAGTAGTTCTTCCGATCCCACTTCGTAAACGGCGCGATCTTGCAGCCGAGGGCCAATGCCGCCCGGACGGCGAGTTCGAAGGCGGTCCGGTTCATCACCGGGAGCGAGCCGGGAAGGCCGAGACAGGTGGGGCAGACGTGCGTGTTCGGCGCGGCTCCGAACGTCGTCGAGCAGCCGCAGAAGAGCTTCGTCCGCGTCTGCAGTTGGACGTGCACCTCGAGGCCGATAACGGTGGTGAAGGGCGCGGCGGCGGTCGGTGTGGCGGTCACGGGGGCGCTCGTGAGGGGCTTTTGGGAAAAAGGGCTTGGCCGAGGTCGGAAACGCCGGGGAATTGGCGTGGTGGCAGGTCAGCGGGGCCGGGCGGCGATAGCGGGACGGCGGCGGTGCCAGTCGGTGAGGTGCTGGTAGCGGTCGGTGGCCCGGAGGAGGAGCGGTTCGGCGAGGGCCGGGGCCTGAAGCTGGAAGCCGATCGGCAGGCCCCCCTTGGTGAACCCGCACGGGAAGGAGATGCCTCCGACGCCAGCGAGGTTCGTGCAGACGGTGTAGAGATCGACGAGGTACATCGCCAGCGGGTCGCCGCTCTTTTCGCCGAGCTTGAACGCCGCCGTCGCCGACACCGGCCCGCCGATGAGATCGACCTTCTCGAAGGCGTCGAGATAATCCTGGCGGATGAGGCGGCGGACCTTGAGGGCCTTGGCGTAGTAGGCGTCGTAGTAGCCGGCGGAGAGGGCATAGGTGCCAAGCATGATCCGGCGCTTCACCTCCGGCCCGAATCCCTCGGCCCGGCTGCGGCAATACATCTCGACCAGCGCCGACTCGAATCCGCCACTCGCGTTCCCCTGGCCGCTCACCGGCTCGGCCGGTTGTAGCTTGCCCGGCTCGGCCCGGTGACCCTTCCCGGGCTCGGCTCGGTGACCATAGTGAGCTCCGTCGTAGCGCGCCAGATTGCTCGACGCCTCGCAGGGGGCGACGAGGTAGTAGGTGGCGACGCCGGCATCGGCGTGCGGCATGTCGATGTCGATGATCGTCGCTCCGGCTGCCCGGAAGGCGGCAAAAGCCTCCTCGACGGCATGGGCCACCTCCGGGTCGAGTCCGGCCCCGAAGTGCGCCGGCACCCGACCGATCCGCACGCCCTCCAGCGGCCGCTCGAGGTCGCTGCCGTAGGCCGGGACGGGGAGGTCGAGCGAGGTGGCGTCACCGGGATCGTGACCGGCGATCGTCTCGAGGAGGAGGGCGCAGTCGGCGGCGGAGCGGGCCATCGGGCCGATCTGATCGAGGCTCGACGCGAAGGCCACCAGGCCGCGCCGGCTCACCCGGCCGTAGGTCGGTTTCAGGCCGGTGATCCCGCACAGGCCCGCCGGCTGCCGGATCGAGCCGCCGGTATCGGACCCGATTGCCACCGGCGCCATGTCAGCCGCCACGCAGGCCGCCGAGCCGCCGCTGGAGCCGCCCGGGGCCCGGGTCAGATCCCACGGATTGTGGACCGGGCCGAAGGCGGAGTTTTCGTTCGAGCCCCCCATCGCGAACTCGTCCATGTTCGTCTTGCCGACGATGACGGCATCGGCGGCGCGGAGCCGCGCCACGACCTCGGCGTCGTACGGGGGACGGAAGCCGGCGAGCATCTTCGAGGCACAGGTCGTCGGCAGGTCGGACGTGCACAGCGCGTCCTTGACGGCCACCGGGAGCCCAGCCAGGGGGCCGAGGGTCTTCCCGGCCTTCCGCTTGGCGTCGACCGCGGCGGCAGTGCGGAGCGCCCCGTCACGGTCGACCGAAAGGAAGGCGTTGATCTGGCCGTCGAGCCGTTCGATCTGTTCGAGGAAGGCCTCGGTGGCCCGCAGGGCCGTCAGGTCGCCCTGGCGGACGGCGGTGACGAGGTCGACGGCGGACATGTCGGAAGGTTGCATGGCAGGTGCACGGCTCGGGGAGGCGGGGGAACCCGAGGCTCGGGAGGAGTCTGCGGGGATCACGGAATCAGCCGATCGACCGGGGCATCAAGGGGAAGGCGGAGCCGTCAGGCGGCGCCCGTATCGCCAAGGACGGCCGGAACGAGGAAGCACTCGCCATCGTGGCGGGGCGCCGACTGGAGCGCCTCCGCGGTCGACAGCGAGGGCTTGGGGACGTCTTCTCGGAAGACGTTCTGCGTATCGAGCGGATGGGCGAGCGGTGCGACGTTGGCCGTGTCGATCTTCTCGAGTTGGCCGACGAAGCCGACGATCGACGACAACTCGCGGGTCATCGTGTCGAGGTCGGCATCCGAAAGAGCCAAGCGGGCGAGGAGCCCGACTTTGGCGACGTCGTTGCGGGAGAGGGACATCGTCAACCTCGCAGATGGGGATGGCAAACCTCGGCTGACCGGCCGGGGCCCTAAAGCTACCATGCCACCCCGCCGGGGCTGATCGTGTCGTCTCCGGCTCGATCCGGAGCCGACGCCCAAAGCCGACACCCAGAGCCGACCCAGACCGCCGGCAACGGATCGCAATCCTCCGCGCCCCGGAATCGCTCCCGCTTGGCAGCAGGCGAGGGGGCGACTGGTGAGTGCCGACGACGATCGGGCTTCCGGTCTTGGACCAGGCTCACGAGACCGGGCTCAGGAAACCACGGTCACGAAACGCACGGTCAGGGACGAGCGCGGGGGCCGGACGGCACCACTTCCGGCGTGTTCGGCTTGGCCTTCTCGACGCTCGGCAGGCGGAAGGGCTGCTGGCGGACGAGTTTCGTGACCGCCCCCCCCTTGATGCACTGCGTGCAGACAAGGAGCGTCTTGGCGGTGCCGCGGCCCACGGTCACCCGGAGACGCTGCAGATTCGGCTTGAACTTCCTCCGCGAGATGCCGGTCACCTTGGTGCCGACGCCGCCGAGGTACTTGGCCTTGCCGCGCAGGGTGACGGTGTTGCCCATCGAGAAACCCTTGCCGCAGACCTCACAGGAACGTGCCACGGTACTTTTCTTTCATCGCGTGAACGGAAAACAGAGGCCCGACACCGACCGGCAGGGCCCAGGGAAGCCTTTGAGAATAGCCATTCGGCCCGATCCCGCAAGACGAACGGGGCCCCGCCACGCTCGGCAGGCCAATTCCGGGCGAATCCGGCTCGTTCAGGGGACCGGGGACGAGCGCGAGAGGGCCTGGGACACCCGGGATTCTCTCCGCGGGAGAGGCTTTTACCCGGGGGCCGGCTGGCTCCGGCGGAGAATGGCCAAGGCGGCCTCGTGGACGAGGCCGTTGGTGGCGATGCCATCCCCCGAATCGATTCGCTCCCGCCCCTGCCAATCGGTGAAGCGGCCTCCCGCTTCGCGGATCACGGTCTCCACGGCGGCTGCGTCCCAGGCGTTCATGAGGGGATCGACCATCAGGTCGGCCCGGCCGGTGGCGACGAGGAGGTAGCCGTAGCCGTCCCCCCAGGTCCGGGAGACAAGGCAGGCCTCCTCGAGGCGATCGCGGGCCGCGCGTCCCCCGGCGGGGCCCCCCATCGACGCTGGACGGTGATCGAACGACGTGAAGGCACTCGAGCAGACGAGCGACTCGCCGAGGGAGCCGCGCTTTGAAACGCGGGCCGGCGTCGGGGCCGCGCTGCCGCGAACATGCCACGCGCCGCCGCCGACGGCCGCGTAGACCGTCTCGTCGAGGGCCGGCACGGCGATCACGCCGAGGATCCCCTCGCTCCCCCTTCGGCAGCCGACGAGCGTGGCCCACAGCGGGACGCCGCGGATGAAACTCTTCGTGCCGTCGATCGGATCAACGACCCACTCGTAGCCAGACGTGCCCGCCGTGCTCCCGGTCTCCTCGCCGAGGAAGCTGTCGTCGGGAAAGGCGCCGAGGAGTTCCCTCCGGAGGATCCCTTCGGCGGCGATGTCGGCCTGGGTCACCGGCGACCGATCCGACTTCGTCATCACGGAGAGCGCCGGATCGTCGAAGAAGCGGAGCGTCTCCGCCGCGACGGCGCGCACGGCCGCGAGCGCCCGAGCGAGCCGGTCGGCCGTGGGGGCGGGAATCGGGGGAGCGGATCCGGTCATGGTGGTCTCCGGTCAGTGCTGGCGGGGAGGCTCGGCCGACGGGACGGGAGTTGCCCGCCAGGTGACCAAGAGCAGCACCCCGGCGCCGATCACGAGCCAGGTGTCGGCGAGATTGAAGATCGGCCAGTCAATGACGCCGTCGAGCTTGAAGTGGATCCAGTCGCGGACGGCGAGGACGGGGGCCCCGAGGCGCTCCGGCGGGGCGTGCCAGCGGAGGGCCGGGATGCCGAGCCGGTCCCAGAGATTGCCGATGATGCCGCCGGTGATCAGGGCCAGGGCCGTCAGCAGCCAGCGATCGGCGCGGGTCTCGTGCCGCGACACCATCCAAAGGATGCCGGCGATCGCCGCACACGACACGGCGGCAAACACCATCCCCATCCCCTGCCCCATGCCGAACAGCGCGCCTTCGTTGAGATTCGTTTCGAACGTGAGCATCCCCGGCACGAGAACGATCGGGGCCTGTTCCCCCGGCATGCCGAGCCGGGCAAAGAGGACCGCCTTGGTAACCAGATCGATCACTGCCGCAGCGAGGGCGAGGCCCAGATACCATCCCCATCCGCCGGCACCGCCCCGGGTCGAGGGGGCGGGGGGAGGTGGGGAAATATCCATCGGGAATCCGTTCCGGTGGCAAAAGGCGGAGGGCCGTCACCGAGTCGAAGGCATTCCGGTGGCGGGAGAGGATAGCGGGAGCCGCGGGAGGTTCGCGCGGTTCAGCGAGGATACCGCGGCCGGCCGCCGTTGCCATCCTCCATCTTCTCGGCGCAGCGGATGCACATCGACGCGAACGGAATCGCCTCGAGCCGCTTCTTGGCGATCACCCCTTCGCATTCCTCGCAGATGCCGTAGGTCTTTGAGCGGATCCGCGCGAGGGCCTCTTCGACCTGCTCGAGGGTCCCCTCTTCGCTGGCCATCAGCGAGAGGGTGAACTCCTGCTCGTAGGCATCGGTGCCGATGTCGGCCATGTGGATCGGCATACTGGAAAGGTCGCCGTTGGCCTCGGAGCGGGTCTGCCGCAGAGCGGCATCGGCCATCGTGGTCACGTCGCCCCGCAACCGGGCCCGCATCGCCTCGAGAGCAACCTTGAAGGGCTTCATCTCGGCGACTTTCATGGTCGCTTTCATGCCGTGAGTCTCCCCGGGGTATGCGCACCCCCCCGACCGACGAATCGAACCGGGACACTCCGACCCGGGAGTGCCCCGCCGACAGATCCCCCCGCGGGCAATCTGCGGCGGGAAAATCCTAGGCTCGTGGGGAGTGGCTGTCAAACTGGCAGGCTCAATCCCGGGGATTCCTTGCCGGGAGCCGAAGACTGACCTACCTTGGCGGAGAACCGGAAAATCTTTCCACAGCGGCGGCCGATCCGCTGCCGACACTGGAGAGAACCCGGAGGAGAGTCCCTTGGCCACCGCCGCCCGCACCGATCTCGCGTATCAGCAGTGCATCGACCCCGCCTGCGCGGCGACCTACTCGGTCGACGAGGTCCTCACCGCCTGCCCGACCTGCGGAAACCTCCTCGACGTCGTCTACGACTGGAATCGTCTCCGGCCCCCCACGTCGTTTGAGGTCTTCGAGCGGAAGTGGATGCGGCGGAGCGACCCGCTCGCCTTTTCCGGCGTGTGGCGATTCCACGAACTCCTCCCCTACGCCCCCCGGGAATCGGTCGTCACGATCGGCGAGGGGCAGACGATGTGCCCGGTCTCCGACAGCGTCGGGGCCTTCGTTGGGGTCAATGCCGGCCGGCTCCACCTCCAGTACGAGGGGCTCAATCCGTCGGGCTCTTTCAAGGACAACGGGATGTGTGCGGCCTTCACGCACGCCCGGATGATCGGCGCCCGCCGCGCCGCCTGCGCTTCCACCGGCAACACCTCCGCGTCGCTGGCCGTGTACTGCGCCGTCACGCGCCACATGCGCGGGATCATCTTCATCGGCTCCGGGAAGATCTCCTACGGCAAGCTCTCGCAGGCCCTCGATTACGGCGCCCTCACGATCCAGATCGCCGGCGACTTCGACGATGCGATGGCGCGGGTCAAGGAGGTGTCGGGGAAGCTCGGCATCTACCTCGTCAACAGCGTCAATCCCTTCCGCCTCGAGGGGCAGAAGACGATCATGTTCCGGGTGCTCGAGTCGCTCGGCTGGGAGGTGCCCGACTGGATCGTCGTTCCCGGTGGCAACCTCGGCAACTCGAGCGCCTTCGGCAAGGCCTTCGCCGAGCTGCGGGCCCTCGGGCTCATCGACCGGGTGCCGCGTCTGGCCGTCATCAACGCCGCCGGCGCCAACACTCTCTACGAGCTCTACCACCGGCGTGGCCTGCGCTGGAACGGCGGCCGGGCCGATCTCTCCCCCGCCTGCCACTATTACGACGAGCTCGATCGCGACCAGCGCCGTGCCGACACGATCGCCAGCGCCATCGAGATCAACCGTCCCGTGAACCTCAACAAGTGCCTCCGGGCGCTCGAGGTGTGTGACGGCGTGGTCCGCGAGGTGAGCGAGCAGGAGATCCTCGACGCCAAGGCCCAAGTCGGGGCGGGTGGCCTCGGCTGCGAGCCGGCCAGTGCCGCGAGCGTCGCCGGCGCCAAGCAGCTCGTCGCCGAGGGGGTGATTGGGAAGGACGAACGCGTCGTCTGCATCCTCACCGGCCATCAGCTCAAGGATCCGACGGCGACGGTGGCCTACCACACCACCGATCAGAAGCTCTTCAACGAGGTCCTCGGCAGCCGCGGCGTCAGCCGGGCGAGCTTCGCCAACCGGGCCGTGACCGTCGGCAACCGGCTCGACGAGATCGTCCAGGCGATCGACCTGTACGGCTGATGGCGAAGGCCGCCGTCCCAGCGGCGGCTGAGGGCTGATGCCGTCGCTTTCTTGCGGCCGTGGCCGCATCGGGAGAAGCCTTCGTCAAAGCCACCGACGCCTATGTCGGCGCGCTTGTGTCGACAGCCACGGTCGCCGCGGGAACGATCGCCGGCGCCGTGACGGCGATCGTCGCCTCATGGCAGGCAGCCCAAGGCACGCACTACGCCGACTACGTCTCGGCCGTGATCAGCGCGGGCCTCGAGCGCTTTCAGTCGGATCTGGCAAGCGACCTGGCTCAGGCGGCCGCCGAGGCCCATGCCGACGCCGTCCTCTCGGCAGCCGAGTCGAGTGCTGACGCCAGGCGCGATCGCCAGATCGCCGGGGCGGGGCTGGCGTGGGCGTCGATCGTGGGGCCGGCGTGGAGCGCGGCGGC
>CAJBCV010000396.1 GCA_903951635.1 uncultured Planctomycetaceae bacterium | reverse complement strand
GGGAAATTGTACTCAGCGGCGCCGGAGCCGGTCGAGGAGCACCGCGGCGAGGATCACGCCGCCGAGGACGACGCGCTGTGTGTAGCTCTCGATGCCGACGAGATTCATGCCGTTTTGGATCACGGCGATGATCAGCGCCCCGACGAGCGTCCCGATCATGCTCCCCTCACCGCCGGCGAGGCTCGTTCCACCGACGACCACCGCGGCGATGACGTAGAGCTCATACATCTGCCCGAAGTTCGGCGAGCCGCTCTTGAGCTGCGAGGCCATCACCACCCCACCGAGGCCCGCCAGGGCGCCGGAGAGGATGTAGGCAGCCAGCAGCGTGCCCGCCACCGGCACCCCCGAAAGCCTCGCTGCTTCCCGATTGCCACCGACGGCGAGGAGCCAGCGGCCGAACGTCATCCGCGTCATCACGAAGTGGGCAATTCCGTAGAGGAGGAGGACGAGGACGACGGCGTTGGGGAGGCCGAGATCGGCCCCGCGGCCGAGCCACATGAAAGTGTCGGGCACTTGGTAGACGCTCTGCCCCTTGGCGAGCATCGAGGCCCCGCCCCCCGCCACAAGCATCATCGCGAGCGTGGCGATGAACGGCGGGATCCCGAAGCCGACGATCACGCCCCCCGAGAGCGCTCCGGCCAAGGCCCCGACCGCCACGCCGCCAAGGCCGGCAAGCAGCATGCCGAGCGTGCCCGCCTCGACACCGCCGGCAAAATCCCGAACGAGGACCGCCGTCACCACCGAGGCAAGCGCGATCATACTTCCGACGGAGAGATCGATCCCGCCGGTCATGATCACGAGCGTCATCCCCACCGCGAGGATCGCGATCACCGCGATCTGGTTGGCGATGTTGAGGAGGTTTTCGAGTTTGAGAAAGTTTGGCCAGGCGTACGGGCGCGGCTGGACGATCGATGGCGCGCCAAGCGCCGGGAAATCGGTCGGCAGATCGGAGAACAGGGCCCAGGCGGCGCTCGCCGCACTTCCGGCGATCACGTCGAGCGGCTTGGCCGCGGCATTCGCGGCAGCGAGCGCCGCGCGGGCCTCCTTCGGCTCCCCCTTCACCACGGCGACGATCGTTGCGCCTTGCTCGCGGAGGATCTCCGCGAGGGTGTCGGCATAGGCGACGTCGTCCGGCTGCCCGCGCACTGCCACGAGGACGCGCGTCGGGGTGGCATGGGCGGCGAGGATATCGTCGGCGACGCCCCGGGCCGCTGCTGCTCCCCCCGGCTGCTGCTCGCTCCAGGTGAGCGCACTGAAGAGGAGACAGAGGGCGAGGAGCACCCAGGTCATGCCGAGATTCGCGAGGGCGCCGCGGAGGAAGTTCCCGGTCAGGCGCTTCTCAACGGTGGGCGCCCGAGCGGTCGAGGAAGCGTCGTGGGTCATGTGACGGCCAGCTCCATGATCGATTCCTGGGTGGCGGTCGCGGCGTCGTCGATCCGTCCGGTGATCCGCCCATCGTGCATGACGAGAATCCGGTCGGCCATCCCCAGCACTTCCGGAAGATCGGAGCTGACCATCACCACGACTTTCCCGGCGGCGGCCAGATCGTTCATGAGCTGGTAGATCTCCACCTTCGCTCCGACATCGACGCCGCGCGTCGGCTCGTCGAAGAGGAGGACTTCGCAGTGACGCTCGAGCCATTTGGCGAGCACCACCTTCTGCTGGTTGCCACCGGAGAGCCCACGGACGGCTGTCTCCTGCCGCGGCGTCTTGATGCGAAGCGCCGTGATCGCACCGGCGCAGGCCCTCTGCTCCTCGCTTCGGCGGACGACGCCGGCGCGGGAAAACCGGGCCAGATTCGGCAACGAAAAGTTCTCCCGAACCGACAGCCCGAGGACGAGCCCCTGGAGCTTGCGGTCTTCCGGCAACAGGCCGATGCCGGCCGCGATCGCCGCGCGCGGGGAGCGTGGGTCGACCGGCCTGCCATCGAGGCGGATCGTGCCGGAATTGCGCCTGTCGGCCCCGAACAGGAGCCGGAGGACCTCGGTGCGGCCCGAGCCGACAAGGCCGGTGAGCGCGAGGATCTCGCCGCCGCGGGCCTCAAACGAAATGCCGCGCACGGCCGTGCCGCGGGCGAGCCCCTCGACGACGAGGCGGACGTCGCCGGGAGCGATCGTGCGGCGGGGAAACTCTTCGACGAGCTCGCGGCCGACCATCATCCGGATGAGGTCGCTGCGGTTGACCGCGCCGACGGGGGCGCCGCCGACGTTGCGGCCGTCGCGGAGCACCTCGACGCGGTCGCAGACCGCGGCAATCTCCTCGAGCCTGTGGCTGACGTAGACGATCCCCGTCCCGTCGCGCTTGAGCTCCCGGATGACGTCATGAAGGGCGGCGACCTCGGGCGTCGTCAGCGCCGCGCTCGGCTCGTCCATGACGAGGATCCGCGCCCCGGCCGCAAGCGCCTTGGCGATCTCGACGAGCT
>CAJBCV010000395.1 GCA_903951635.1 uncultured Planctomycetaceae bacterium | reverse complement strand
CCCTGCCGATCGCCGGGCCCGGGGGAGCGCTTCCAGTGCTCTGAGCATTCCCGGTCTCGGGCAAACCGATCGCGGCGACACAGGCGCACGCTATCGCCAAGCCCGGCAGGCGCGCCCGGAGATCTGACGGGTGAATCATGGGGGCCTCCGGGAGGGATGAACGGGAGGGGTGACGGGCCCATGGTCGACGGATTTTCAGGCGATCCGGTCGAACTCCCAGCCCTTGCGGTATTCCCGCGTGAGGAACTTCTCCGCCTCGGGGGCATTGGGGATCTTCATCGCCGCGGCGTCCCACTCGAGCTTCTTCCCCGAGCGGTAGGCGACGTTGCCGAGGTGATTGGCCTCGGTGAGGGGCCCCGAATAGCTGAACGGGCAGGTCGTCGGGGCGCCGGTCTTGCAGGCATGGAGCCACTCGGCGTGATGGCCAAGCGACGGCGGGATCGACTCGGCCGGCCGCTTGAAGTCGCGGACATCGGGGCCGAAGAGGAGGAGATGGCGGCCGTAGTCGGCAAGCAGGCTTCCTTGGCTGCCGATAAACAAGCAGCCGGAATCCCAGCGCGGGATCGAGCCCTCTTCCCAGGCCGGCGGCTTGTCCTTCCCCTGATACCAGGTCAGCGACAGGGGAGCGCGGTCGCCACGGGCGCCGTAGGTGTACGTCACGTGCATCGACGCCGGAGCAAGCTCCGGATGGGGGGGCGGCCCGAAGGCTTCGACGGTCTTCGGGGCATCGAGATCGAGCGCCCAGAAGGGAAGATCGATCCAGTGGCTCCCCAAGTCGGACATCGTGCCGCTGCCGAAATCCCACCACCGATACCACTTCGGCCCCGGCCAGTAGGCCTCGTGGAAGGGACGCTGCGGGGCGGGGCCGAGCCACAGATCCCAGTCGAGCCCTTCAGGGATCGGCGTCGAGCCGACGGGGCGATCTTGAACGGCGACGATGTCGCCATACTTCTTCGCATCCTCCGGCGACTGCAGCCCCCACGCCCGACCGACCCAGCAGTGGACGTCGCTCACCTTCCCGATTGCCCCTCCCTTGACGAGCTCCACAACGCGCCGGTAGTTGGCGTCGGCGTGGATCTGCGTCCCCATCTGCGTGGCGACACCGGCCCGTTTGGCTGCCTCGGTGACGACGCGGGCCTCGCGGACGTTGTGCGTCAGCGGCTTCTCGCAGTAGACGTGCTTCTTCTCGCGGAGGGCCGGGAGCGTGGCGAAGGCGTGCGTGTGCTCGGTGGTGCTGACGACGACGGCGTCATACTCGGAGGGCTTGAGCTCTTCGTAGAGCCGGCGGTAGTCGCCAAAACCCTTGGCGCCGAACGCCTTGCCGAGGGCGCCGGCGAGCGTCTTGGCGTTGACGTCACACACCGCCACCACCTGCTCGCCGAGGACGGCGTCGAGGTTGCCGCCGCCACGGCCGCCGCAGCCGATCACCGCCATCCGCAGCTTCTCGGCCCGGTTTTCGGCGCGAACGATTCCCGGCAGGCTGAAAACGGTGCTCGCGGCGATCGAGCCCCCGAGAAACGCTCGCCGGCTCGCCCGCGGCATGGCGGCGGGGCTCGGCGCGGTCGTCGGAAGCTCGGCGGAACGGGGCTTGAGGCGCATGGAGGGGCTCCTGCGGGGGATCGGGGATTGGGGTGGAGCATAGTCGGCGCCGATTGCAGGTGTCCAGAAAAAGCGTCTGCCGGGGGCGCTGTCGCTCGGTGGTGGAGTGTGG
>CAJBCV010000394.1 GCA_903951635.1 uncultured Planctomycetaceae bacterium | reverse complement strand
CGCCCGCTTTGTGCTCGCGAGCATGGAACGGAACGAGACGGGCGACCCCAGGCTCGAGGAAGGGCAGGGCAGAGAGCGTGGCGGAACCAAACCAAAGCGACGAACCGCAACTGCCACCGGAGCTCCAGGAGTCCCTCCAAACGCTGATCGACCGGATCTTCAACAACACCGCGAAGCGGGAGTTGTGGAAGAACCGCTTCACGTCCGCTGACCGCCGCAAGTTTCCGCAGCCCGAGGCCGAGACGCTCGAGCAGCACAACATCATCGACCTGTGGCGTATCGCCCGTGGCACGCCAACCTGGAACGAATGCATCGTCGAGGTCTCCCATGCCCTCGGCTTCATCAACGACACACGCCGCCAGTCGCTCCTCGATGCACTCGGCGCCAACGACCGCTCAGGGCAGGCGCCAGGACAAAAAGCACGGCGAGCGGCGGCCATCCCACATTGGGACGAGGAATCGCGGGAACTCCGCTACCAGGGACAGCTCGTTCGTATCGTGAGGCGGCCCTCTCTGGCCCCCAACATTGTCAGGCTCCTGAGGACGTTCGAGAAGGCCGGCTGGCCCGCGCGGATCGATGACCCCTTCCACCGCCAGCGGAGCGACGAGACCCGTAGGCGGGATGTTGAAACCCTCAACAAGCGACTGCTGAAGCCGCTGCTGAAGTTCGAGTGCGATGGCAACGGCACTGGGTTTCTCTGGAAGAAGATCGTGCAGCCGAGGGCAAAGAAGCCTGCAAAACGGCCGCGGCGCTAGCGGGCCTCGTCGAGTGCCCTTCTATGGCGGTGCCGCCCCGAGCACGGGCGCTGCACGGGCGCTGCCCTGATTCCACGTCGGGGTCGCTTTTTCGATCATGGAATCCAGCGTTGGGGCTCGCAACGGATGCGAGCTCGATGCATCGGGCGGGTTCTAAGGCCAAGGAGGTGCCGCATGGATTCAAAACGTTTCTTCAAGGACGGCGACGGGGATGACGGCGAGCCGATCGGCCTCCGGCCGCGGGTCGCCGCCAAGAAGCTCGGCATCAGCGAGTCCACGCTCGACCGCCTGCGGAAGGCGGGCCGCATCCCGTTCGTGAAGCTCGGCTGCGCGACCCTTTACCGCGTCGCCAGCCTCGATGCGTTCCTGCTCGAGTCCGAGCAGCGGATCACCCCGGACACCGCCTGAGCCCTCGTTGGGCTCGGACGGCTGGATTGAAGTTTCCATGGGAGAATTGCAATGGCAGCACTCTGTATCGATACAGGAACACGCGGGACGACCTACCGCGTGCTCCTGCGGACAACCGATAGCAAACGGCACACCGTCAGGCTCGGGCGGGTGACGAAGAAGATCGCCGAGACGGCGAAGCGGATGATCGAGTCGCTCGAGTCGGCGAAGGCCGCCGGCCACACGCCCGACCGCGAGACCGCCGACTGGGTCGGCCGCCTCGGTGACGAGATCCATGCCCGGCTCGCCCGGGCGGGCCTCGTGCCGCCACGAGAGCGGCCCGAGCAGGTCGTCCACACCCTCGGGCAGCATCTGGCCCAGTTCTTCAGCACCCTCGGCAAGCAGAAGCCGACGACGGCTCGGAACTACGCTCGGGCCCGGCGCCTGATCGAGGAGTTTTTTGGCAAGGACCGGACGCTCGCCTCGATCAGCGAGGGGGACGCCGACGCCTACAAGCGGTGGCTCCTCGGCAAGTTCGCGCCGGCGTCGGCCTCGGTCGATCTGCGGCGGGCAAGGCAGTTCCTCAAGGCCGCCGTCCGCCGACGGTTGATCCCCGTCAACCCGTTCGACGACCTCCCCTGCGGCACGCAGGAGAACGACGCCCGGATCGTCTACGTGTCGCCGGAGACGATCGAGCTGGTCATCGCCGCCTGCCCCGACGATCAATGGCGGCTGATCTTCGCGCTGCCTCGGTACGCCGGAGTCCGCTTCCCCAGCGAGGTGGCGGATCTCAAGTGGGACGATGTCGACTGGACGACTGGCCGGTTCACGATCCACGAGCCGAAGGTGGAGCACCATGCCGGCCGCGGCACTCGTGTCGTGCCGATCTTTGCCGATCTCCGGCCCCATCTCGAGCGGGCCTACCGCAATCGGGAGAAGGGGGCCGTGTACGTCGTTCCGCGCGTCCGCAGCACGACGAACGTCGCCACGCACGCCAAGCGGATCGTGGAGACGAAGGCCAAGGTCGCCGCCTGGCCGAAGCTGTTCGTGAACCTGCGGGGCAGTTGCTCCGACGATCTCGAGCGGCGCGGGATCCCCGAGAAGGCGATCAACGCCTGGATCGGAAACTCGGCCCGGATGCGGCGCCGGCACTATCACTCGGTGCGGCCGGCGGACTGGGAAGCGGCGACCGGAATTCCGGCTCCAATTCCGGCTCCATCAGAGACCGTCAGCGGGCATCAGGAGCCGTCAAGCCTTCTTGAATCCCGCGAAAAACCGCTAGACGTGCGGGAAAAGGCTGAAAATCAGTACCCTCGACAGGGATCGAACCTGTAACCTTCAGCTCCGGAGGCTGACGCTCTATCCAATTGAGCTACGAGGGCGTGAGGCGGAGTTTACCAGCCCCGGCCACCCGGCGGTAGCGGCTCCACCCCGGCTCTTTTTGCCTGGGAACCTGCCGCGATGCCACCGCCGGGCTGAGACGGGGGCCGCCACAGGACGGTGCTTCCACACCTCGGCGCCCCCCTAGACGTGCCTTCATCCCCCCAACGCCATCCGTCATCGGCGGGCCGCTTGACGCCGCGCGGGCCCGGCCAGCTCACGCCGACTTCCGCAGCGGCTCGACGTCCCGCGGCCTCCGCCGCGGGCCAGAGAGAACGTCCTGCCCTTCGTCGATCCGGATCGTCGTCCCGTCGACGTCGGCCGTCGCCTCCGCCGCGATGTCTGTCACCGCCTCGGCCGTCAGATAGCCCGACAGTTGCCGGCGACGACGGGCGTGGCTCAGGAGCTGGCAGGCGCCGACCAAGCGACCGAGCAACATCGGCACCGTCCCCAGCGGAGCCGACACCACCGTGTGGCGGATCACCTCGATGACGTGGAACAGCAACGACGGCAGCACCGACCGACCGGCGAGCGATCGCCAGAACAAACGCTCCCCATGGAGCCCCGAACGGAACCCACGCTCCCACGCAGGCTCCCCTCCAGCCACCACCCGCGAACCTTCTTCCACCACCGTCGACACACCCCGCGCGGCAAGCTCCACCGCCATGTCGACGTCTGCCAACCGGTCGCCACAGGCCGCGCTGAAACCGGCCCCGGCATCGCGGACGATGGTCCCCCGCCAGAATCCGGCCTCGAGTCGCGGACCGACCACCGGCCACTGCGGTCGCCGCGCTCCCACGCGGCGATCCGCCCCCGAGCCGACAGCGGCAGTCGTCCCCATCCCCGGACGAGTCAGCGCCACACGTCGGCCACCACGCTTGTACTTCACCCCCGCCGACACCACTCGATCCGGTGTCGTCCCATCGATCCCGAGTGGAATCACGGCGCCGGTCGCACGGTCGTCAAATCGGGTCACCGCCGCTTCGGTCCACCCGGGCGTGGCTTTCCAGCCCGCCGCGAGGAGATGGACGACATCACCCGTCGTGGCTTGGACGCCGGCCTGGACGCAACCGACGAGCCCAGACCCCGCAGGGGCACGGACAAACCGCACCTCCTCGGCGAGATTCCAGGGATCGTCGTAGTCGCAGCCGAGCGCCACGACCACCTCGCAACCGTCCGGGCGGTTCTCGAGGACGCTCAGAAGCGTCTCCTCGAGCGCCACGGTGTCGCCCGGCGTCGGGATCACGATCGACAACGTCAGTCCGCGCAGCATCACGTGTGACATCAGAAATCATCCCGCCCTGGTGACAGTGCAGACCAGGATCCAGAGGCGCGCACCGCGATCGCGGACTGTCGCCACGACCGTTCCCCCCGGGGCGCGGAATCGACGGAGAAAGATCAGGCAGCCGCCCGTTGGGGCTGCAACTCCGTGAAGAGATTGACGGTGTGGAGCATCTCACCGTCTGCGTCATAGAACTGGAGCACGCCGACATCGATCAGCCACATCGCGAACATCTCGGCCACGCGATAGCAGCGGGCCACGCACCGACCACGGTCGATGCGGATGTTTTCCTGGACGTCGGCCACCTCGACGGCGTCCGCACCAAACTCGAGGAAGTAGCGGGTGACCAGGGACCGAACGTCGGCGGCGTGCATGTGCAAACGCATGGTCGGCAACCTCCTGTTGCTTGTTCTGCGGGCGGATCGGTCGAGCGATCTGTTACGAACGACTTCCTGTCGATCGGGGCGAAAATCTACCGGGCGGATTCCTGCGACGAAAGGCGGCTTTCGCAGCCCGGGACGTCACCCCTTCCCACCAGCCAAGGATTTCATCGTCCGGTCACTGCTGTTTCGGTGACCCACGATCAGCAAGGAATCGCAAACCGCGCAGGCAGCAAGGTCGACGCATCTTGCCAGGGCCCCCAAGGCGGACTGCAGGCTTCGGGGAACCGGCCGGCGGCGCGGACTTTCGAAAGCGCTTCAGAGTCGGTGTGTCCAGGCCCGATCGCCGTACCGCTCCTCGATCAGCCGCGCCACCCGTTCCCGCGGCAGTTCCCGGAGCGGATCGACCGCGCCAAAGGCCTCCCGCAGGAGCCCCTCGAGCCGCTCCCGACCCAGCCCCAGATTGACGAGGAACGCCGCGTGCGGCCGCTTGCCGCGATAGTCGGGCTCGCGCGGCGGATGCTTGAGGAGGCGGGCGGCGAGCGCCAGATCGAAGCCGTCGAGGAGCGTGCCGTGGTACAGCACCCCATGCCGGCGGACGCGGAGGGCGTTGCCGGAGATTTTTTTGAGCGACAGCGGCGTATCGCTCTGGGCGTCAGCCAGGACCAGATCGCTCGTCCCCTGCCGCGACACCGGCAGCCCTGCCGACGCAAGGGCCCCCACGAGTGGATCGAGCATCGCCGCATGGATCCGCTCCACCGCCGGCACTCCGGCCGGATGCGGCGTCACCACCGACCACATCACGCACCCCGGCCCGAGCATCACCGTCGCCCCGCCACTCGGCCGCCGCAGGATTGGCACCCCGGCCGCGGCACAGCCGGCCACGTCGACCTCCTCCTCCACTCGGCTCGACGACCCGACCACCACCACCGGCCGCGTCGCCATCCACGTGCGCACGACCGACTCCTGACGCACCCCCTCGTGGGCCTCCTCGAGGAGCGCCTCGTCGAGCGCCAGCGCCGCGATCACATCGGCGCCCCCGGCCCCCGGGAGGAGGGCGTCGGCCGCCGCCGCATCGAGCCACAGCGGAGCAGGGGAGGGGAGAGCAGTGGAGGCCATCGGGATTGAACCCATGCGGAATACCAACGGGAGATGCCGGCCGGAAAGGGATCAAGGCCGGCCGCGTCCGGCGAAATCAGAACCGAGTGGCCGGGAAAACACCACCGTCAGGCCTGCCGGCCGTGGCGGGTATAGAATGGAGGGCCGTCTTCTCCCCCACGCTCCCCCCTCCGATCCGATCCATGGCAGCGCCCGCCGACGATTCCAAATCCCGCCGGCCGATGTCGCCGGACCAACTCCTCCCGCCGGTCGAGCCACCGAGCGCGGGGTTTCTCGTGCAGTTGTTCCTCGTGCCGGGGCTGATCGTCGCGATCATCGTCGGCGTCTGGCTCACCTTCCACTGGCTCGCCCACCTCGGCCAAGACCCGCAGGCCTACGTCCGCACGCTCCGCCGCGACAACGAAGGGCGCTGGCAGGCGGCCCTCAATCTCGCCAACGACCTCCGCGGCCCAGGAGGGGCGGCGCTCAAGTCCGATGCCACCCTCGCCGGCGAACTCGGCCGGATTCTCACCGATGAATCGAAGAGCGGCCGGACTGGCGAGCAGTCGCAGATGCTCCGCGTCTACCTCTGCCGTGCTCTGGGGGAGTTCACCATTCCCGAAGCCCTTCCCCCCCTCGTCGAGCGGGCCAGAGACACCACCCAGTCCGAGGTGGCCCGGGCCGCCATCGAGGCGATCGCCGTCCTCTCGACCAATCTCGCCGCCGCCGGCGGGTCTCCTTCCACCGTCGACGTCGCCGAAGCCGTCGTGGCCGCCTCGCGGTCCGAAGATGCCGGGCTGCGCTCGGCGGCGGCCTTCACGCTCGGCGTCGTCGGGGAGAAGGAGACCGGCCCGGCCGACGACCGGCTCCACGCCCTCCTCGCCGATGCCAACGACGACGTCCGTTACAACACGGCGCTGGCGCTGGCGCGCCTCGGCGATGAGGCTTCCCTCGACACCCTCGAGGAGATGCTCTCCCTTCCCGACGAACCGGCGCCGAAGCCCGAGGCCCGGGACGACGTCGCCCAATCGAAGCGTTACAAGCGGGCGCTCGTTGTCCTCAATGCCCTCCGCGGCCTGGCG
>CAJBCV010000393.1 GCA_903951635.1 uncultured Planctomycetaceae bacterium | reverse complement strand
GAGCACCTCGTCGACCGAGCCACTCTCCGCGATCCGGTGGAGGAGAAGAACGAGAGGCCTGGCTCCTTTCCAGACCAGTGGCTCATCGCCGTCGGCGAGGTCGATAGGCCCGGCGGGGCCGGAGAGAAAACCGTTCCAGGCCAGATCACGCACCAGCGGATGATCCTCGACGGAAAGCGGCGCCGGGTCGAGACGCATCGGCCGCGGAACGGGAGGTGCCTCGTCGGCTTTCTGCGCGGCTGCTTCGGCGGGTTCCCCGCTCTCGGTGGCGGTGTCCGCGGCGGCGATCTGCACCGCGGCCCCGGTTCCCTCGGTGCCCAACGGCTCGACGACGAGATCGGCGCCGTTGGCATCGGCCACGATCTCCACATCGGTGGCGGCCGCGAGCATCCGCCCGAGGAGTTCGCCGCCAGGTGTGCCAGCGCGGATGGCGACGCGCACGGTGCGCGGCAGCGGGCGGACGAGCGCCACGCGGTCGTCGAGCGGGAAGCGATCGGGGGTGATTTCGAGGAGCACCCGCTCGGCGCCGGCTGGCCACGCCCCGGTGAACGTCTTCGTCTCCCCCGGCGCAAGCTCGATGTCGAAGGGGTCTTGCAGCGATGCCACGGGGAGCCCGTTGGCGGGGCCGGTGAGGATCGAGAGCTTACGCCGGCTCGGACGCTCGCCCCGGTTGGCGACGATCGCCCGCCACCGTGGGGATCGCTCACCGGTAGCAGGGTCGGGCCCCGGCTCGCCCACGGAGACGTCGGCGCCGACGAAGCCCGTGTTGTCGATCGGCGTGCCGACGGAGAGAAGGGCGACGCCCGAGGGGACGGCGATGTCCCGGTCGGTGACGAGGATCACGGCCCCGCGATCGGCCGGTGCGAGGGCCTGGGCCACCGCCAGCGCCGCGTTTGCGTCGTGCGTGCCGAGCGTCGGCTGCCAGCGGGGGAGCGCGCCGAGGAGTCCGGCGAGATCGTCGCCGGCATGGAGGGGGGGGCGACGTGAGCCGGTCTCCAGAAGGTGCCAGTCGGTGTGACCGGCGACGGCTCCGAGCCGCTCGAGCGCGCGCGCCAGCGCAGCAACGGTGGGCTCGCGGAAGGCCGCCATCGACGCCGAGCTGTCGAGGACCACCGCCACGGTCTGCCGCGAATCGGCCCGGATGAAGCGCGGCTCGACGAGGAGCCAGGTGAGGGCGAGGCTCGCGAGGAGCTGCATCCAGAACGGAAGTGCCTGCCGAAAACGCTCGAGGCGGATTCCGCCGGTGGGGAGCGGCCCGGCATGCTCGAGGAGAAAGAGCGTGCTCGTCACGACGCGCCGCGACCGCTGCCGCAGGCTATGGATGGCGACCAAGAGCGGCACGGCGGCGAGCGCCACAAGCCCCCACGGGTTGGCAAGCACGATCCCCACGTCTTGCTCCTCTCCGCGCCTGTCAGTCGGTCTCGAGAACGCCGGCGGGGATCGCCTCGACGCGGACTGCCTCGAGGAACGTCCCTCCGTCACCGACCCTGGCCATCCCGATTCCGTGCCGCACGCACGACTCTCGCCAAGCGGCGAAATGACGCCGGTAGGCCGCACGGTAGCGGGCAAGAAGGGCCTCGTCGACGGCCTGGAGCCGGCGGGTGCCCGCTTCGCAATCCTCGAACTCGACGTTCCCCGTCCAGTCGGGATCACTCTCCCCCCGCGCCGTCGGCACGAGCACGATCGCCCGCCCGCCACCGCCGCCGAGCGTCGCCGTGGCCCGATGCGGCGGCGATGGATCGAGGAGATCGCTGATGAGGAGGCGAAGCGAGCCGGGGCGGAAGCGGATTCGACGCAGTTCGTCGGCGAGGAGGGGAGCGCTCGAGGCGCCCGCACCGCGCGGCCCTGGCCAGGCATGGGCGAGGGCCCGATCGAGATCGATTTCCTCAGGCGTCGCGCCCCGCGCCAGGCGGATGATCCGCAGCTGCCCGCCCGAGTGGAGGGCGCTTTCGATCGCGAAGTACGTCAGCTCCCAGGTCCGGCGCCCCTTCCCGTCGCCGAGCTCCATCGACGGAGTGTGGTCGAGGACGAGATCGATCCGGGGCGATACCTCCTCGCGCCACAGCTTGACGGTGGCGGTGCCGGTGCGGGCGTAGGCCTGCCAGTTGATGTGGCGTGGATCGTCGCCGGGGGCGTAGTGGCGATGGTCTTGGAACTCGAGCGAGCTGCCGGTGCCGCGGCCGGCCGCGGCGCCGCTGCTGCCGGTCCAACGCGCCTGGCGGAGCGGCAGCCGGAGGACCGTCGCTGCCCCCTTCATCGCGGCGTGGATCTCGGCGTGGTTCACGACGGGATTTTTGGCATGGCTCATGCGGGATGGCTCCGTCGCGGCGCGGCAGGCACCACGCGGGCCGCGGTCACCCGGCGGTCGACGGCGGCAAGCTGCCGGACGAAGCGGGGAACCACGAACACGAGCGAGAGGATCGTCGTCCCGACGGCAAGAGCGATCATCGGCTCGAAGCCACCGCCGCTTGATCCCTGGGAGACGAGGTTCAGCAGCGCGGCCAGCGGGAGAAGGTTCGTCAAGGCCCGGAAGATCTCCGTGGCAGCGGTGTGCGAGAAGCCGAGCGGGGATTGGAGGAAAAAGATGACGAGCGAAAAGATCTGGACGCCGATGAAAACGAGCCTGCGCGATTTTCCGGCAGGAAAGCAGAGCATGAGGGAGAGCGGAAAGAGGATCGCCGCCACCCCGAGGACGAACTTCTCGGGGATCATCGCCGTGGGGGGAAGGCCGGGGAATCCGGAGACTACCGCGAGGCCCAGAAACGGCGCGACCAAGATCGTGAAGCAGATCGCCGTCGCCCAGCCGGGGGTGAAGACCAGGGCGGCGAGGCGACCGACAAGCCCGAGCCGGGCGAAGGGCGCGTGAATCGAAGCGAGCGCGACCGGGGCACTCGTCAATTCGGCGATCGCGATCCCTGCGACGAGGAGCACGCTCACCGCGATCACGAACGCCGCCGACACCGGCCCGAACCACGCTCCGGCGACCAGGGCCAGCCCGGTGGCGACGAGCGCCAGGACCCGGACGCGGGCGGCATGGTTCTCCGCCGGCGGCGCGATCGCGGCGGCGGCGTAGACGAGCATCACGGCCGTCAGGAGGACGGCGACGACGACGATCGCCGGGAGCGCCGACCAGGGGGAGAGCATCGCCGTGCCGAGGACCGATCCGGAGTTGGCGAGGAAGTTCGGTACGGCGATGACGAGAAAAAACGTCAACAGACCGCGGGCGAGGGGGGACTGCCCCGCTGCAGCCAAGGACGCGGCCGTCATGATGGCGGCGACGAGGAGGACGACCAGGAACGAAAACAGATCGGCGACGAGATCGAGACCGCCGAAGAAATACTGGAGAACGAGGTAGGGGAGGACGGCCGCGGCGATGAGGAGCACCTGCGCCATGACCGCGAGCCACTTGCCGAGGACGATCTGGGTCGAGGAGAGATGGGTGAGGCGAAGGAGATCGAGGGTGTTTCCCACGCGCTCGGATGCCATCGATCCAGCGGCCCGCATGGGGAGGGCGATCACCGCCGCCAGGCCGAAGAGCATCCAGAAGAAGCCGTGGAACAGTTGGTTGACCTCGATGCGCGACTGAAGGCCGGCCGATCGGTTGAGGACCCAGAACGTCATGAGGAGGAACATCGCCACCTGGAGGAGGATGAACGTCCAAGCGAACGCCCCCGACTGCACCCCTTGGCGCAGCTCCTTGACGAGCATCGGGCTGATCCAGGCCGGGAAGTCGTCGCCGGGCCAGCGGTCAGGCTTCGCCACGGCGGCAGCGGCGCGGTGGGGCGTGCTCATGGCCGGAAGGCTCCCTCGTTGGCGTCGGCTTGTCGCTTCACCATGTCGACGAAGGCCTCCTCGAGACGCCGCTGCTCGCGCCGGAACTCCACCACCTCGATCCCCCCCGCAATGAGTTGCTTGAGCGCTCCTGCCAGGCCTGCCTGATCGGTGGCGGGGCACTCGACAAGCCCGCCGTCGCGACGGGCCTCGACCAGCCGCCAGCCGGGCCGGCTCTCGACCCACTCCTGAAACGCCGCGGTGTCACCGGCGACCCCCACCTGCACGATGAAGCCCGCTCCGCCGGCGACATCCGGGGCATGTTTGAGATCGTCGGCATGCCCTTGGAAAACAAGCGAGCCGGAATCGATAAACACCATCGCATCGCACATCTCGGCCAGTTCGCTCAAGATGTGGCTGGAGATGAAGAGCGTCTTGCCGCGGGCCGTGAGCAATCGGACGAGGTTTTTGAACTCGAGCCGCGCCTTTGGGTCGAGGCCGGCAGCCGGCTCGTCGAGGATCATGAACTCCGGGTCGGGGAGGAGCATCCGCCCGAAGCAGAGCCGCTGCGACATCCCCTTGGAGAGCTTCGCCATCTGCCGGTGGGCCAGCGGGCCGAGGTCGGCAAACTCGATCACCTCCTCGATCCGCTCGCGGCGCTTTCGGGCGGAGAAGCCATACGACCGGGCGAAGAAGTCGAGATACTCAAACACCGTCATCGTCTGGTAGGTGCCGAGCGCATCGGGCATCCAGCCGACGAGGCGGCGGATCTCGCGGGGGTGCTCGACGACATCGAGGCCGTCGACGACGACGCGCCCCGACGTCGGGTCGTCGAGCGTGGCCATGATCCGCATCGTCGTCGTCTTGCCGGCGCCGTTGGCGCCAATGAAGCCGACCGCCCCGCCGCGCGGGATCGTGAACGAGAGATCGCGGACGGCATGGACCGAGCCGAACAGCCGGTTGAGCGCCTCGACCCTGACAAGCGGAGCGGGGGGGAGCGGCGGCGGGTTGGAGGCCTCGGGGAGGGGCATCATCAGCGGCCCTCCGCGCGAACGACCGGCCCGACGAACCAGGCGGTGTCGTTGGTCCACCGGATCGCATCGAGGGTGGCGATGGCCACCTTCCGCGGTGCGGCGGCCTCGGCCCAGGCGTAGCCGCGAGCGCTTGCGAGTCGGGCAAAGGCCCGCGTGAACGGTGGGGAGGCCCCGCTCACAAACGCACTCCACTCAGGGAGTCCCCCTTCGCCGGCCTGCTCGAGGCGGCGCCGTTCGCCGGCGTCCAAGGGGCCTGTCTTCCACCACCGCCCCTCGTCGTCAAGGAAAAACAGCCGCGCGAGGGGGACATCGAGGCTCGAGAGCACTTCCGGGGCATCGGGTGGCCCGAGCAACTCGATCCGTCCCCGTCCCGGTCGCACCGCCTGGAGCGTGAACGCCTGATCGGAGCGGCTCGAAAACCAGTCCCCTGTTCGGCGCTCGTCATCGATCTCGACGAAGGATCCTGCCGACCGCGACATGCCGATGGTGGAGATGCTGCCCGAATCGGTCGGCTGGGGAAGCATCCACGAGGGCTCGCGGATCGGGAAGGAGCGGCCGAGGAGGATCCCCGTGCGGCTGAATTGCTCCTGGAGGACGGCCATCGTGTTGCGATCGGGATCGAGGAGAACGAGCGTCCGCCGCACGCCCGCGCCGCCGATGCCGTCGCGGAAGAACATCAGCCCGAGCAGGAACGCGGTGGCGACAAGCGCGATCGCCGGCGTGGTCCAGAAGATCCGCGACGGCCGACCGCGCCCCGCGAACATCAGGATGTTGACCGGACCGGCGATCGTCGCCAGGAGCCCGAGGAAAACGAGAATCGCCGCCACCGGCAAGTCGCGCTCGCCGAAGCCAGCGCTGCGGCCCAAGCCGTCGCCCGACCAAGAAAGATTGAGCCACTCCGTAGGACGCTCGATGACCCCGGCAAACTCGTCGGCGAAGGGATCATCGGCGGAGGGTGCAAGGATGGCACTGTCGGCCAGCGGTATGATCTCACCGGCTCCGACGCTTCGGTGCCCGTCGGCCCGGCGAGCCGGCAGTCCGAGCCGGTCGAGCCTCTCCCCATCGGTGTCGGCGGTGAGGAAAATGGCACGGCCACCCAGCGCGATCCATTCGAGCATCGCCCGTCGCACGGGGGTCGGCATCGCCGTCCAATCTTCTTCCGTGAGAACAAACTCCCGCAGAGACGACCATCCCCGCCAGTCCTCAGGCGCCGTCACAGGGTCAACCTCCGACTGAGTCATCCCTGTCGAGTAGGCTTTCCGGGCCTCGAGCAACCGCTTGCCGGCAGCCGGGGTGAGCACCCGCCGATGGACTTCCACCGTTCGCGAAGGGGAAGGGACACCTGTGGCGGTCGTCGCCGTTCCGACCGACTGCCACGTCTGGTAGAGCTGACAATCGATCTCGCGCCGCGGTCCGATCCCCGGGGACGCGTTGATCATGAGCATTCCCGAAGGGAAGTAGTCGACCCCGGGAGCCCGGCCAAACGATCCCTGACCGACATACACCGTCGAGCGGATGGTGCTGCCAGGGGGAGCGACAAACTGTGTTCGGGGAGCCGTGACGAGCGTGCCGTAGCCAGCACCGCACCGCACCGTGATCACCGCCTCGCTCGTGCCTCCGTTGACGACCGTGAACTCGAGCGGCACGAGGCCATCGAAACACCCGGGCGTCAGCTTTCCCAGGCCAAGCCAGCTTTTTACCTCGACGGTGAGCTTCTGATCGCTGTCGCTGATCAACTGGCGCGATTCAGTCACCGGGGCGGCAGGGGCAATCGGGCCGAGTGCGAGGAGCACGACGATGGCAACGGCCAGCCTCGGGAGGCTGCGGAGACCGGTAAGGATCAGAGAACGCGTGCGTTGCTTGGAGATCATGGGCGCCTCAGACTTTCGCTGCCTTGAGGGTCGTCGGCAGCGGCTTGTCGTGGGCCGGCACGGCGTCGAGGAGCCGGGCGACGATTCCGTCGGGTGTCAGCCCTTCGAGCCGCGCGCCGTAGTCGAGGACGAGACGGTGTCGCAGGACCGGGAGGGCGACGTCGCGAACATCCTCGTAGCTGGCGTTGATCCGCCCCTGACAGAGGCCGCGGGCTCGGGCCGCTGCCGAGAGCGCCAGCGCCGCCCGCGGGCTCGCCCCGTATCTCACCCCTGCCGCGAGCGGATTGGAAGGTGCCGTGGCGGCGACGAGGCGGGCGATGAAGTTGGCCACGGGCGGCGGCATGTAGACGCGGCGGACCGAGTCTTGGAGCGCGGTCAGGGCGTGGGCGTCGATGACACAGGGAACTTCGGGGGGAACGCCGATCTCGCGCTCGAGGACGATCCGCTCGAGGGTCTCGACGCTCGCCGCCGGAACGTCGACTTTGAAGAGGAAGCGGTCGAGCTGTGCTTCGGGAAGGGGATAGGTGCCTTCGAGCTCAATCGGGTTTTGCGTGGCGAGGACGAGGAACGGATTCGGCAGGGGATGCGTTTGCCCCATCACCGTCACACACCGCTCCTGCATCGCCTCGAGCAGCGCCGACTGCGTCTTTGGCGAGGCCCGGTTGATCTCGTCGGCAAGGAGGATGTTGGCAAACACCGGGCCGGGCTGGAACGTGAACGCCCGCCGGCCGTCGACCTCCTCGAGGACCGGATTGCCGGTGATGTCGCCCGGGAGGAGATCGGGGGTGAACTGAACCCGCTTGTGCTTGAGATCGAGGGCCCGCGCCAATCCCTTGACGAGTTCCGTCTTCCCCAGCCCCGGCAAGCCCTCGAGGAGGACATGCCCCCGGGCGAGGACGCCGACGATCACCAGATCGATCAGCTCGTTTTGGCCAAACAGCACCCCCTGAAGCGCGCGCCGCAGTCGGCCGATCGATTCGGCGGCATGGCGGGCCTGGGCGTCGTCGAGCGGGATCAGAGCGGGAGGCTTCATGGGATCAGCCGAGATGAGCCGGGATGAGCCGGGCAGGGGGGGATCACTTGAAGAACCGACGAACCGCGTCCTGTTCGCGGGGGAGAAGGTTGTCGACCCGGCTCGGGCCGCCGCCGTCGGCCGTGGGCGCGATGCTCCCGCCGGCCTGCGGCCCGGTATAGGCCGACTCGTCGACCGCGTGCTCGGCATCGACGACGTCGAGGAGCTCACCGGCGGCAGACCGCTCGATGTCGGTCGGCGCGGTGACAAGCTCGCGACGCGTGGCCCCGAGGTCTACTTCCTTTCCGGCCTTCATCGGCGCCTCTCCTGGCCCCCGGTTGATGCCGCCACGGCCGGCACGGCTGCAGGCGGCACAGGCCCCCTTCTTGCACGGCTTTCCCTCACGGCATTCCTTGCAGGTGCCACACGGCTTGCACCCTTCGCAATCGCTCTCGGGGCCGAGGGCGGCGAGATCGAAGTTGGCGGCCTTGGCCAACGCCGCTTTGAGCTTGGAGCGATTGGCGCGGAGCGCCGCGGCAAGCTCG
>CAJBCV010000392.1 GCA_903951635.1 uncultured Planctomycetaceae bacterium | reverse complement strand
CCGGCGAGCCGGAGCCGGGGGGGCAGCTCGAGCGATTCGAGCTGCCCGCCGACGTCATCGCGGATTTCGATCTCATGGGACCGCCGGGAGAGATTCTCGATCACCAGATCGATCCGGTGGCGGACACCGCGCGTGGCGATCGGCTGAAACTCCCGCCGCGCCCGGAATCCAGACCGCCGCGGCAGCGTGGTGGCGTCGCCGACGGCGACGGCAACGAGGAGGAGATCGAGCACCGCCACGACGGGCCACACCTCCGGCACGGCAAACAGGAGGAGCGCCGCCGCGAGCGGAAGGATGGCGAGCTGACAGAGCTTCGGCGTGGGGAAGATCACAGCCGCGGCACCTCGACGGTCCGCATCAGGGCCGCAAGCGCTCCGTCGACCGTCTCCCCCGACACCTCCGCCTCGGGAGAAAGGATGACGCGGTGGCGCAAGGCCGGCGCCACGAGTTCGGTGACGTCGTCGGGAACGACGTACGATCGGCCTCCGAAGGCGGCCAGGACCCGGGCGCCGGCCACCAGCGCGATCCCGGCCCGGGGGCTCGCCCCGAGGGAGAACGCCGGCCACTGCCTGGTCTTGCGCACGATGGCGCTGGTGTAGCGGATGATCGCGTCGTCGACGCGGACGCGGCGGCAAAGCTCTTGGATCGCGATCACGCCGGCCGGATCGAGGAGCGGCCGGATCGTCGTCTCGAGCTGTCGTTCGAGCGGATCGGGGCGGCAATGGAGGCGGAGGATCGCATCCTCTTCGGCGGCGAGCGGGTAATCGACGACGATCTTGAAGAGGAAACGGTCGAGTTGGGCCTCCGGGAGATGGTAGGTGCCCTCTGATTCAACAGGGTTTTGCGTGGCGAGCACGAGGAACGGCGGCTCGATGCGGTGGGTCGTACCATCCACGGTGACATGCCCCTCCTGCATGATCTCGAGGAGCGCCGCATGGGTCTTCGCCGGCGCTCGGTTGATCTCATCGGCGAGGAGGATGTGCGTGAACACCGGCCCCGGCCGGAACCGGAACTCCTGCGTCCGCGCATCGAACACCGGCTGGCCGGTGACGTCGGAGGGCATGAGATCGGCGGTGAACTGGATCCGTCCGAACGAGCACCCCAGCGCCTCGCCGAGAATCCGCACCAGCAGTGTCTTGCCGAGCCCCGGGACGCTCTCGATGAGCACGTGCCCGCCGGCGAACAAGGCGACGAGCGCCTGACGGACGAGCGCCTCCTGACCGACATAGATCTTCGCCGTCTCGGCCAGGAGACGATCGATCGTCCGGCCCACCTGCTCAAACCGCGGGTCGACCTCCGCGGCTGTCGCAACCGGGGGCGTCGACACACCACCACTGCCAATCTCGTCGGTCATCGCTTCCTCGCTTCAGGTTGGAGTTCATCCTTCCCCGTCACCATCTGTTCGTGAACGCCGCGGCCGAAGCCTGGCTTGCCGACCCGCTGCCATTCCGCCAGCAGCGCCGTCGAAGCCGCCGGATCGCTGCTCCTGGCGAGGAGCCGACCGACCGCGTCGACATGGTGGCCGAAATCCCTGAGGGCGGCCGTCGAGGGTGTGCGCGGCCGGCCGAAGATCGACGACCGCGACCAGCAGAACAGCGCCAGGCAGAGGAGGAGTTGGGCCACGATCCAGGGATGCGGCGGCACCGAGATCAGGCGCCACAGCCCCCCTTGCCCCGCGTCGTCGTCGTTGTTCCCCATCTGCGCCGAGCCGAACACGACGACGCCGGCTCCTGCGGGGATCAAGCCGACAAATGCCTCGGCAATTTGCCGGTTGCCGCGATCGACGAGCCCGGCGTTGAGCAGCGGCATATCCGAGCCCATCACGACGACCGTGTCACCCTCGTCGTCGAGGATCGATTGGACGAGGAACGGTTCGCCGTCGATTTCCCACGCCACCTCGTCGGCATCCCCCGGCTCCACGCCGCGACGCCAGGGCCAGGCTCCGTGGACGACAACGGCGCTCTCGGTCCAAGCCTCGGGAAGCATACTGACGTCGACGTCGGCCTCCCGTTGCTCCTCTCCCCGGACCACCAGCCGGGCTTTCGCGAACGGAACAATCTCTGTCGTCGCTTCGACGTCACGGTACCAGGCAGCAAGTTCTTGGGCAGCTTCACGCCCGTTGTCGCGTGCCCGCTGCCGCTTGGCCTCCGGGAGATCGCCGGCATCGGCGACGAAGCGCCAGTACTCCACCCCCCAATCGCCGTCGCGACCGACGAGGAACACCGACTGCGGGCCGGGCGTCGCGAGGAAGACTTCCAGCCGCGCCGCCGCATTCTCCTCGATCGGCCCGTTGCCATCGACGAACACGATCGCCACGTCGCGCTCCCGGAAGCCGTCGGCGTCGATTTCCGGCCGGGCCGTGACCGGATGCCCCTTGTCGCGGAGGAGCGCGACGAAAGCCGAGACGCCGTTCAAGCTGTCGCCGACGACATCGCCATGGGTCGACGTCGGCTCCTGGCTACACCCGGCCGCCGCGGCCAGAGCGAGCAGGCCCGCGAGAACCACGAGCCGGCCCCCGGCACCACGTGGCCGCCGCGGCAGCGCTGTCGCCGTTGTGTGCCGTCTCATGGCGTCGCCTCCACGGAGACCCCGTTCTCGAAACGGTCACGCTCGCACCACACTCCCTCGAACTCCTCGGCGGTCACCGGGAGGCGTCCGAAGCGGGCCCGTTCGGAAAGCCTGGTCGTCGCTGCAAACAGTTCCGTGAGCGCCGGCGCCCGCGCCTTGACCTCGGCAGCATAGCGGCGATTGGTCTTCCCCTTCGTCAGTTCGATCACCCCACGGGCATGGAGTTCCACAAGTTGCCAGGCGTGGTAGAGGATCGCCGCGCCGGCGTGGTCGCCGGCTGCGAGGGCTGCCACGACCCGTGGGAGGAGCTGATCGACCGCGCCCCGCGCCTCCTCAGGGAGCGTCTCGATCTGCTCGGCACCGATCCGCACCCCCTCGGCGCGGCGCTCCTCTTCCGGCGGCGGCGCGGGGGTGATGCCGTGGCGGAGGAGGATCCACACCACCCCGGCCACCGCCATCAGGAGGAGGAGAATCATCGCCCCCTTCACGAGCCAGCCGACCGACGCGCCGTCGAACAGGTTGAGCCGCATTCCCTCCCCGGATCGATCGGCGTTCACGACCGGACGGTAACGGTCTTGATCGGCTTCGTACCAGGGAAACCGCTGTCGCACGACTGCATCCCGCGCCGCGGTGCCTCCGGCATCCCCCTCGATCGCCGTCACGGGATCGGTGTCCGCGGAGGAGAACGGGGCCGCCGCAGCCCCGGATGCCACGAGCACCGCCCCGAGCGCGAGGATCAGCGCCGCACCGCGCCAGCGCTCGAGGCCGGCGTAGGGAGCGGGGCTGCGGAGCTTCAATTCGACATCCCAGCCCTCGTTGCGGATCCGCGTGTCGAGATAGGTGATGAAGCGAAACACGGTGATCAGCGCCGTCACGCTCCAGAAGGCGATCTGCCCGTGCCAGGTGAAGACCGCCCGCCCGATTCCGAAGTCGGCCTCCGGCGCGTCGAACACGTTCGGCATCGGTCGACCAGCCCACAGGCTCGCCAGTTGGTCGAGCGCCGCGGTGCCGAGGACCCATCCCACGACGAGGATCGTCGTGTCGATTACCACGGCAAGTATCACCCGCTCCAGGTTGCCCCGCGCCAAGCCCATGCTCCGCCGCCACACGCCCGATGTCGGCCCCTGTTCGAGGAGAATGACGGGGTCGACGAAGTAGAGGGTCACCACGAAGAACGGGAAGGTGACGACAAACAGCAGCGAGATTCCGCGGAGAAGCGTCTGGTAGAGCAGCAGCGGAAGCAGGGCCGAAACGAATCCGGCGGCAATGCCGCGCCAGTCAGCCCCCTTGAGTCGCTCCGCAAACATCGCCCGACCGAGAAACAGTGTCAGCGGCGCCATCGCCCAGGGCGTCTCGAGGGCCAGCCAGAACGGCCAGCGGACGAACGTGTCCCTGGCGATGACGGGTCCGAGGAGCGCCACGTTCATCCAGGCGATCGGCGCGACCCCGAGGAGGACGGCAAGCGCGATCCCCACGCCGCGGCGGACGCAGAACAGGGAGGCAAGATCGAGGCATTCGAGGAGCCCCCGTGGCCGGACGGCGATCCGCAGCTGGTCAGGCGTCATCGCGCACTCCCCTCCCGGCCGGGATCCGCCGCACGAACAGCGGCAGGGAGAGATAGACGACGAGGATGGCGGCCGTCCCCACGGCCACCGCCGCCTTGGTGCGGTAGGGGAGCGTCGAGGGGGAGACGAATCCCTCGATGAACGCGGCGAGGATGAACAGTACCGTCGCTAGCCCCGCGGTGGAGAGCGCTTCCGGAGCCGTGCGCCGCAGCGATTCCAGTCGCGACCACCCCCGCGTGTCGAGGAGGGCCCAGCCGAGACGGAGCCCGGCAGCCGCGGAGAGCACCACCGCCGTCAGTTCGAACGGGCCGTGGGCCGTGACGAACTCGACGAAGTTGTCCCGCTGCGGAGAGGTGAACATGTGGCCGAAGATCGCGCCGAGGGTGAGGGCGTTCGAGCCGAGGATGAGGAGGCTGCCGACGCCGCCGAGGATCCCGCCGGCAAAGGCGCGGAGGCCGATCCCGGCGTTGTTCATGACGTAGAAGCCTGTCATCGCCGACCGCTGCGCGTCGTCGCCGAAGGTGCTCGGGGGCTTCGAATACATCTCCTCGATCTTCGCGATCCCCGCGGCCCCGACGAGATCGACCGCGTAGGAGGGGCGGAGGATGGCGGCGGCGCCGGCGCCGAGGAACAATCCCCAGAACACCCCCAGCGCGATCCAGAAACAGGGATCGGTGACGATCCGGCGCGGAACGACGAGGACAAGCGACTGGAGCCAGTCGACGAGGCCGAAGGACTCGGTGCGGTAGAGCTGCGAGTGGGCGTCGGCGACGAGCTGATGGAGATAGCCGGTGGTCTCGACGGGGAATCGCTGCGCCATGGCGAGGGCCAGATCGCTGCAGGCCGCCCGGTAGCGGCGCGAGAAATCGAGGATCCGTTGCGGGTCACGGCGGCTGATCGAGGGCCGACGCAACCAGGCGACATCGGCCTCGAGGGCCTGCCACTCCGCGAGATGCGCGGCGACCATTTCCTCGACCGTCATCGGCGTGGCTCCCGGATCGCCTGCTCGTAGACGGCGCAGAGGAGCGCATCGTCATCGTGCGACGGCGGCACGCCCCAGGCCGCGGTGAGCCGTCGGCCGGCGATGGATGCGATCTCCTGACGCCGGGCCGGGCCGAGGACGCGGCGGCGGCCGACGTAGTCGGCGAGGGCTTCGACGAGCGCCAGCGACGGCGTGAAGCCGACCGGCACGAGCTCGGCAACGAGGTTGTGGCCTGAGTCGACGCGGGGCGGGCCGGCAGCCGACGCCGCGCGATCGACGACCACGATCGTGCCGGCGGCAAGGTCGCCGAGCCGCTGGAGCCGCGACGT
>CAJBCV010000391.1 GCA_903951635.1 uncultured Planctomycetaceae bacterium | reverse complement strand
ATTAATCTGAAAGAAAAGCTCCCAGTCGGCGTCGCTCCCCTTGTCGCCGCGTTCGCGGTCCTGCGCGATCATCTCACGGACATCCTTTTCGATTTCAGCGCGAGATTTCTTAGGACGATCGAACGTTGAGAAGATTTCAACTTCCCCCGATACGGGCAGAGGGCCAAACCATGCCATGAGCAGCGAATCGAGTTCTCCCTGGGAACAGGGGCGATCTGTTTGAAGCGGGGGATCTGCGCAGAGGACATCTCGTTCTAAGTGCCAAGGGATGGCGATCGCCAGCAGCACGAACAGCCACAGGTGTGGCAGTCGTCGCGGTGAATGACGCATGGCGGGCATTCCGTCAGCCTCCTCCATCAGGCACCATGGATTCTTTCACTCGACACGAGTTCGATCGGCTCAAGTCTTCCCTCGTGACGGAGCCTATCCTACGGGGATGGGGGGAGCGTCAAGATTTCGGTGTGGGGCTTTCGATGATTATGCCGCGGGATTGCCGATCGCGGCCTCGGTGGGCGATGGCAATCACAACCATAAAGAGCGCTTCGGCCGAGAAGGGCACCACGCTCGAAGCATCCCAAGAGCGGATACGAAACCCCTTACGCAGCTTCATCAGCGCAAGTCGAACGAGAGCCAGATCCGTCCTGTGATGAAGCGATCGATCGCCATCACGCGTCACAGCCCGCGGCCAGACACGGCAACCGGCCAGGTCGACGCCGATCCATCGGCCGTGTGAAGCGTGACGGTCACCGTCGCATCGACGGGTTCGGCCACACCCGGATGGCTCGCTGACAGAGACACTTCCACTTCCCCTCCGGCGCCGATCGTCGCCTTTGCTTTGAGCCAATCCGCGCTCGATGTCGCTTCGGCCCGAACAAGCGCCGGGTGAGGAGGTGCAGGACTACTGTCGCGGAGGATGACGGAGGAGTCGACCGCATTCCCCAGTTCCAGAAATCCCATTGAAACCACTTCTGGGCCGGTCCACCTGGGAACCACCGATCCCCGAAAGACGATCCGGCGCTTGGCCCATGATCCCCCTTCGGCATTCAGATCGACTGGGAGTTGGAAAGGACCGGTCGCCGATGGGGCTGAACCCGATAATTTCACGGTGAAAAAGGACGGGTTCTCTGATTCCGCGAGCGCCACGGCGACGGCTCCAATCGTCGTGGGATCACAGGCAATCGGCTTTGCCGCCGCGATGGAGCCTTTGAAGATGGCAAACTCGCTCGAAATCGCACCGCTCGGTGGAAAGCGACCGAGATCGAACTCGACTGTCCCATCGAGTTGGGTGACGGTGAAGTCGCCGACGATCCCGATGCGGATCACTGGCGTCGTCGCGCTGTCTGTCTCGATCCGGGCTTCAAATTCCTTGTGCCCAAATTGCCCATCCAGGTCCACTGTCAGCGTGGCCGTGGCGCTCCCGCCTGGGGGCAGCTCATCGGTCGAGAGCTGGAGCTTCGTACATCCGCAGGATTGGATCGATTTCAGCAGGCGGACGGTGGTGGCCGACGTGTTGGCGATCCGATACTCCCCGTTGACTTCCTTCCGATCGGCAACGATTCCAAGATTTCGAACCGTTGGCGATGCATAGACTCCCGGTGGCGGTTCGGGACGACGGTTGCAGGCCGTTCCGGCCGCCCACCCCACAAGCACAATCGACAGCACGGTAAGGTGTTGGTATCGCCCCAACCGCTGGCTTGAGTGGGCGGTCATGAAGGTCATCCCTGGGAAGCGATCGACGGGGTAGGGAGATCCTGACGCATCGATGGTCACTGCCGCGCCGTCCGCCAGCGTGCGAAACAGACGGCGGCGAGCGCTAGAACAGCGCCGATGTTAACCAACAGCCAAGGCGACACGGAAGGGCGACCCTCAATGGGCCGGCGGTCCGGATCCGGACCCTCACTGGGGAGAACAGGAAGGGGTGACCGATCGGGATTGCCATTCCTATCGACGACGTCAACGCGGGCCGTTCCGGCCAATTTCTCGATCCAGGCTCTTGTAAACGTGTCGGCTGAGGGCGGACGATCATCGAAGTCGATCGCCACGGTTTCGTCGAAGCCACTCGATTCGGCAGACGGCGTGTCGGGGGTCATGCGAAACCGCGTCGTGACGACATTCGGCACGAACGATCCGTCGCGACCGGCCGTCAAGCTGATCGTTCTCTCGATCTCCTGGACCACACCAGGAAGCACCGTTTTTGACCGAAAGAATCGGACGGCGTAGTCGTGCTCCGTATCGAGTACCATCTCGAAATCGGCGGCGGCAGCCTGCGTGTCCGATGGTGGAGCGGAGGTGTCGGTCTGGTCTCCTTGGAACGATGACTTGATCGCGATTCCGAAGGGGACTTCGGCGGTGGCAACTTTGGAAACGGTGCCGCGGGTCGTGGCCAGGTAATCGGAGCCTTTTGGGCCTGGGGCGGCGAGGAGGGCTCCCACCAAGCCGATGACGTCGGATTCAAGGGTGACCGCGACCTCCTCTGCGGCCGGGTCTTCGAAGGCCGTCAACACTCCATCGATCCCGTTTCCGATGTCGAAAGGGAGGAGTTGATAGCTTCCGCTGGGGGTCGCCAGAAGTACTTGCGAAATCTGGTCCGGTGTATTTGTGAGAAACTCCGCCCGCGTGCTTCCATCGCGAATCCCGAAACGGACTCGCTGGATCGCCTCGGGAGCGGTTTTCGCTTGGTTGGTGTCACGGCGAAACGGACTCCGCCGCCTGGTGATTTCTCCCGAGCAGGCCCGGATCGCCGCCGCTAGCTTTTGTTCACCAGCGAGAATTCTTCCCACCAACTCTGCGTCGAGGGTGACGATCTCATCGCTCGCCGCAGGGGCCCCAGAAGCATCCTGCGGCGATTGCGCCGCCGCGATGAACGGACGCTGGTCGGCGCACGCCAACACAATCAGGGAAACAGCGGCCAGGGTTTTTGCCGAGCCGCCCCGCCGAATCGTCTGTTTCAGTGACATAGGGACGTTTCGAGCGATCGGTTGTGAGGAAGCGAACGTTTCCTGCGGGCATTTCGCAGGAGGCTCACTCTGTGCAAGGTCGTCGGTTTAACTGCCCGTGGAAAAAATCATATCTGACCTTTATCCACTTTGAAAACCTCCGACTTTCTCGAGTGCTGTGCACGCGCGACCGCCTCCTGCGGTCGGGCCGAGAGTCTATCCACAGCCTGCCAAGTAAACGGCGGCGTCAAGGATTTAACGCGGGGGCCTTGGGATCGGTGCCCCCGGGGCCAATTCTGGTGGTTGCGGGCGTCCGGGCACGCTCGCCGGGAGCGCGGCGGCCGAATGCACGGCGGCCCCCAGGCTTCGTCAGTGGGCGGCCTTGATGGCTACGGCGACACACGGGATCACGGCAGAGAAGGGCTTGCCGTCGACGGTGCCCGAGAGCACGAGATCGAACTGCCGCAAGTCGTCTGGGGCTTCGCCCGGATCGAAGGTCACGTCGAGGACGACAGCTCCCTTTCCCGCGAAGCAGGCATGGGTGGCCCCCGCCCAAGCCGGGGCCTCGACGCGATCGATCGTCACGCTCCGTGGCTCGCCGCGAGCGGCGATGTCGAAGCGAAGCGTCTTGGTTTTCCCCGGCGTGAGCATGCCGACGAATCCCGAGGGGGGATGGATTGTCACACTTCCCGCCACCGTGCCCCGCACCGGCACCTCATAGACGAGATCGCGCCCTCGGTAGCCCGCCACCTCGACGCGTACGGTCCCCTGGATCTCGCCGGCTGCTTCGGGGGAAGCGAGGTCGCAGTGGATGGTGTGGAGGCCCGGAGACGTCCCCACCCACGCCCCGGCCGCGAGCACCAACGCAAGGGCTGCTCCAGCGGCAGCGAGCGTGAGCCGTTCTTTTGTCTGTGGCTGCATGAGTCGCTTCAACCCCCGGCGGCCGTCTGGCGCCGCAGGAGAAACTTGCGAATCGTGAACGCGGCGAGGACGAGAACAGCGAGGAGGTTGAGGCCCCAGAGCCGGTTGGTAATGGGCTTTCGTTCAATCGCCGGCGGAGGCGGGGCGTCGCTGTTGATCGGCCGGCCGTCAGGGCCCATCACATCGACGAGAT
>CAJBCV010000390.1 GCA_903951635.1 uncultured Planctomycetaceae bacterium | reverse complement strand
GCACCCACGAACTGCTTTATTGCTGGGACGCTCGTGGCGGTGGCGGGCGTGAACGCAGGCACCGGCACGGCCGACGCCGGCCCCTCCTCAGCCTCGAAGCCGATCGAAGAGATCCAAGTCGGCGACTTCGTCTGGGCCCGGGCCGAGCATGACCCGTCTGCTCCGGCCGTGCTCCAAAAAGTGGTGGCACTCTACCGGAACACGGCTCACGATCTCCAGACACTCGAGGTCGTCGGCGAACTGGGATCAGCGGAGCCCCTTGGCCAGTCGGTGCAGATCGTCGCCACCGACGAGCATCCCTTCTACGTCGTCGACGTCGGCTGGACGACGGCCGACGCGGTCCAGGTCGGCCAAAAGCTCGTGGGCGCCGGCGGGGCGGTGCTCACGGTCGTCGCCAATCGCGACTGGAAGCCCGACGGTGGGGTCGTCGTGTACAATTTCCAGGTCGAGGGCGACCACACGTATTTCGTCGGCGACATCCACGCCCAAGGCGAGTGGGTGTGGACGCATAATGCGTGCGATGCATTTCATCACTTCGCCCCTCGCGCCTGGGGAAGTGATGTTCCCTACGGGGCCACGTACCTCAAACGGCTAGATGCATCGGAGCACACGCTCGTACACCAAGGATTCTCCTCTTTTCTGAAGCAACGCACAGGTCATTACTTCAATTCGATGTCCGGCAGTGAATGGCAAAGCATGCTGGACTTCAGAACACGCCGTTCATTGCTTATTGAATTTCATCGTACGTTTGCCGGTGGCGCCTACTGGGGAGACTTCACAAAAGAAGTCATCAGGGCACGAAGGGCGGGATACAATCCATGGGGTCCATGAAGCACGGAATTGTCACTTTGCGTGAAATGTGGCGACTGCAGGACGCCCATCAGTTTAAGCAGATTCACGCACTGCCATCTGGGTTATTTCTCCTGAGCGGTGGCTTCGATGCGCCGACGTTGCCGCAGTCGCGGACGGCATGCTCAATCGGTGTCATTGACCCGCGGCAATCGACTTTCATCTGGAAAGAAACACAGTTCGGTAACAAGCCGTTTGACTACAGTTGCTTTACCACAACTCAAGCAATTGGCGTGATCCCCAATCGCTTCAAGACCGACTTCAGTGGGCTTATGAGGTTTGACCTTGCGACTGGACAGCGACTCCAGAAAGATGTTCCGGCGAATGGGGTGCAAGGAGTCGCCCCGCTGGGTGGCGAGTCTGTTGTATATGCCTTGTGGGAAGGTCGATCCTCGCTCGTCGCCGTAAGCGGTGACACTCATTCGGTGCAGGAACTGTCCGAGGACCGGTTCTTCCGGATCGCGGGTCTCACTGCATACGACGATCAGCATTTTGTGAGCACGATGGAGCGCACGTATGCGAAGAATGGCAAGGGTGCTGTGGAATACGTGCATCAGTTGCGAACTCATGAAGGGCGGGTTGTGTGGGAGCACTCAACCCGCAACGAATCAATTACAGTGAGTCCCGGACGGGACTTCATCTTTACGTATCCAAACGCTGGCCCTGATTCGCCGTCGCGAATCGAAGCGATCGAAGCCAAGTCCGGGATAGAACTTGATTCGTGGCGTGTTCCGTCATCGTTAGCCAATCTGGTGGCCTTGTCGTCGACGGTTGTCCTCTATTGCGATCCGAGCTACCGTTTGTGTGTCTATGACCTGCGGCGTGGCGAGAACGTGGTGCGCTGTTCATTCCCTAGCGACTGCCCCGGGTGGCTGGCCATATCAGTAGACCATCATCACCGGACCATACTCGCCTGCAAAGCAAACAACTTCATGGCGCCAATGAGCACGATCGCTGCGTTCGGTTACGACGTTTCCGAGATCGCTTCATAGCAGGCCGTGTACGTTGACCCACTACTTCTGGACTGCGGGGTTGGCAGGAGAAAACCCCTCGGACGACCGACAGACGACCAGAAAAGCTAGCCCGTGGCGATCGCGGCTGAAGGGTGAGCGCCCACCACCGCCATTCCCTTGCGGCTGGCATCGGGCCGGAGAGGGCCCCCGAGAAGAGCCGCGAGGGGCGGCCTACCGGCGGCTGCCGCGGCGCTTGGCCCGCTTCGCCGACTTGACCTCGGCGCGGTGCCGCCGCTCGTCCTGGCGGTAGATCCGCACCGCCTCGGGATGCGCGAGCTTCCAGACG
>CAJBCV010000389.1 GCA_903951635.1 uncultured Planctomycetaceae bacterium | reverse complement strand
GAGATCCCGATGACGAAGGAGGCGGTCGCCAAGGCCGTCAACGAAACCCTCGCCGCCAACAAGCTGCCCGATGGCTATGTCCGCCTCATCGTCACACGCGGCGCGGGGACGCTCGGCCTCGACCCCAACCGCACTTCCCATCCGCAGGTGATCGTCATCGCCGACACGATCAGCCTCTATCCCCGCGAGCTCTACGAGCGGGGCTTGAGGATCGTGACCGCGGCCACGCAGCGTTCCCATCCGGCCACGCTCTCGCCGCGGATCAAGTCGCTCAACTACCTCAACAACATCATGGCGAAGCTCGAGGGGCTTCAGGCCGGATGCGTCGAGGCCTTGATGCTCAATCACAAAGGCGAGGTCGCCGAATGCACGGCCGACAACGTCTTCGCCGTGCGCAAGGGAGTCGTCCTCACCCCTCCCCCCGATGCCGGGATCCTCGAGGGGATCACGCGCGGCGCCGTCATGGATCTGGCCCTCTCCGCCGGCATCTATTGCCGCGAGGCGACGCTCACCCGCCACGATCTCTACACCGCCGAAGAGGTGTTCATCACCGGCACGGCCGCCGAGGTGGTGCCGGTGGTGGAGATCGACGGCCGCAAGATCGGCACCGGCGTCCCCGGCCCGATCACGAAGCGCCTCGCCGCCGACTTCCACGCCCACGTCCACGGCGGCTGAGCACGGTCGTCGATGGCCGGCCGGCGGTCGGATCAGTGGGCGTCGGCCCTCGATTCGCCGCCGAGGAGATGCTGTCGGACGAACATCACCGTGGCGTAGAACTGAAAATCCATGTTCGGCTTCTTGCGGAAGCCGTGCCCCTCGTCCTTGGCGTTGAGAAACCAGACCGGGCCGCCGTTCCCGCGAACCTTCGCCACCATCTGCTCCGCTTCGCTGGCGGGAACCCGCGGGTCATTGGCACCCTGGACGACGAACAGCGGCTTCGTGATCCGCCCGGCGTTGTTGAGGGGGGCGATCCGTTCGAAGAACTCGGCCACCTCGGGCAGGCGTTCATCGCCATATTCCACGCGGCGGAGGTCGCGGCGGTAGCTCTCGGTGTTCTTCAGGAACGTCGTGAAGTGGGAAATCCCGACGACGTCGAGGGCGCAGCGGATCCGCTCGTCGTAGGTCGTGGCGCAGGCGAGCGTCATGAAGCCGCCGTAGCTTCCGCCGGTGACCATGACGCGGTCGGGGTCGAGATCGGGCCGGGTGGCGATCCAATCGAGGAGGGCCCCGATGTCGCGGACCGAATCCTCGCGCTTCAGCGCGTTGTCGAGCTTTACGAACGTCTTCCCGTAGCCGGTCGAGCCGCGGACGTTGGGATACACAAGCGCCACGCCGAGTTCGCTCATGAAGAAGTTGTTGCGCCCCTGGAAAATCGGCCGCGACTGTCCCTCGGGCCCACCGTGGATGTTGATGATCACCGGCCGCCGGCCGGTGAACCGGGGGGCGGCAGGGTAGAGGAAGCCGCGGATCTTCAGGCCGTCGAAGCTCGAAAAGTCGATCGCCTCCGGCTCGACAAGCGACTCGGCCACGAGCCCGCCGAGCTCGCTCTCCGTCCAACGGACGGCCGGTCCCCCCTCGACCGCATCCCACACGTAGACATCGGACGTGGAGCGGGCCGACCCGACCGAGAACGCCAGATGGCGGCCGTCGGCATGCCACTGCCCCCCCGCGATCACTCCGTCCGGAAGGCCGGTGACTGGGCGGTGCTTCCCGGTGGCGGTGTCGAGGACGCGGGCCCGCGAAACGCCGGCTTCGTTCGTGATGAAGCAGAGCGACTTCCCGTCCTCGGAGAGGTCGAAGCCCTCGACCTCCCAGGGGATGTCGGCCGCCATGACCTCCATCCCACCGCTGGCGGGCGTCCATTTCACGAGCCGGGCGAACTCCGAATCCTTGTCGGTCGTCGTCCAGATCGACCGGCCATCCGGCGTGAACGAGCCGCCCCCCCAGGCGACGTCCTCGGGCCCGTCCTCGTCGAGCCGAGCCTTCGCGCCGGTGGCGACGTCGACGAGCCAGCGTCGGCTCTTGTTGACGGAGAGCGACTCGCCGACGAGGAGCT
>CAJBCV010000388.1 GCA_903951635.1 uncultured Planctomycetaceae bacterium | reverse complement strand
CGCTCGACCCGGATGAACGGCCCCTCGACATGGATCCCGGCGACGGTGTCGCGGATCGCCTCGTCGGCCTCGAGGCAGTCGGCGAGGGCCCCGAGGCGACGCGCGAGCACGGGGAGCGAGTCGGTGATCACCGTCGCCAGAAACCGGCCGCCGCCGTCGGCCCGGTAGGCCCGGCAGATCGCGGCGAGCCGGTCTGGATCGAGATCCGCGGCGCCGAAGTCGAGGCCGCGGTAGCCGTTGAGCTGGAGATCGAGGGGGAGAGCCATGGGGGGAAGGCCTGCGAAGAGTCGCCGCGGCAGGCATCACGCTCTGCCGGAGCGACGCGCGGCTGGAAGGAGGGCCGCAGCCGGGGAGTCGAGATGGAGCGACAGCGCCGCGTGGGTGCGGAGGATCGACGCCGGGCATTCGGGGGCGAGCGGCCCGACGATCGCATCACGGACGGCGGACGCCTTGCGGCTGTCGGGCACCGAACAGACGATCCGCTCCGTGGCGAGGATCCTTCGCACCCCCATCGAGATCGCTTCGGTCGGCACCGCGGCGAGCCCCGCAAACCATCCCTCCCCCACCTGCTGGAGGCGGCAGGCCTCGTCGAGAGCGACGACGAGATAGGGGGCGAGGGTGTCGAAGTCGGCCGGCGGGTCGTTGAAGGCGAGATGGCCGTTCTCGCCGATGCCGATCGTGGCGACGTCGAAGGCGCCGGTGGGCACGAGCGCCGCGAGCCTCTGGCATTCGGCGGCGGCGTCGCGCGAAGCATCGATGCCGTGGAATGCCGCCGGTGGCCGCGGCAGGCGCTCGAGGAGCCGCTCGCGGAGATAGCGGCGGAAGCTTGCCGGATGGGTGTCATCGAGCCCGGCATATTCGTCGAGATGGAAGATCGTGATCTTCTCCCACGGGACCTCTTCGGCCGTGAGCGTGGCGAGCGTCTCGAACTGCGAGGCGCCGGTGGCGACGACATACGTCGCGCTCCCTCGAGCAGCGACGGCATCGCGGAGGGCCGCGGCGGCTTCACGGCCGGCCGCACGGCCGAGGGCAGCAGGGTCGTCGTGGATGTGAATGTCCATCGTGAGCTCGCTCGAGAAGCCTGACATGAGAAGTGGTCACGAGTATACCGCCGTGTGACGGGCTGGTCGGCTACGATGACGGCTCCCCCGGCCCGGGGCGGCGCGGCAGCGCCGCGGTCGGGGGATGCACTCGGGGGAGATGATATGCAAGCGGCGAACGCAGCGACGGGCAGGATGGTGGCGGCGGTGCTCGTGGGCTTGTCGGCGGCGTGGGCCACGGCCGCGGAGCCGGCCGCAAACGAGAAGCCGATCCGTGTCGGGATCATCGGCCTCGACACCTCCCACTCCACCGCCTTCACGAAGCTCCTCAACGACACCGCCGACGGGCAGCATGTCGCCGGCTGCCGGGTCGTCGCCGCGACGCCGAAGGGAAGCGACTCGATCGAATCGAGCGTCAGCCGCATCCCCGAATACACGGCCGAAGTGAAGAAGCACGGAGTCGAGATCGTCGATGGGATCCCGGCCCTCCTCGAGCGGGTCGACGCCGTCCTCCTCGAAACCAACGACGGCCGCCCCCACCTCGAGCAGGTCATCCCGGTGCTCCGGGCAGGGAAACGGGTGTTCGTCGACAAACCGATCGCCGGGTCGCTCGCCGACGCCGTCGCCATCCACCGCCTCGCGGCGAAACGCAGTGTGCCACTATTCAGCGCATCGTCGCTGCGGTTTGCGGCTGGCACGCTCGCCGTCCGTGCTGGCTCGATCGGCGCGGTGACCGGTGCCGATACGTATTCCCCCTGCGCCCTCGAGCCGACTCATCCCGATCTGTTTTGGTATGGCATCCACGGGGTCGAGTCACTGTTCACGGCGATGGGGCCGGGCTGCACGAGCGTGACGAGGACGCACGCGGCCGACTTCGATCAGGTGACGGGGCTGTGGGGCGATGGCCGGATCGGCACCTTCCGTGGCATCCGCCGCGGCGCGGCGAACTTTGGCGGCGTCGCCTTCGGGGAGAAGGGGACCGCGCCGGTCGGGGCCTTCGACGGTTACCGGCCGTTACTCGTGGAGATCGTGAAGTTTTTCCAGACCGGCGAGGTGCCGGTGTCGGCGGAGGAGACGCTCCAGATCTACGCCTTCATGGAGGCGGCCGACGAGAGCAAACGCCAGGGGGGGAAGCCTGTGACGCTCGCCGAGGTCATGGAAAAGGCAGAGGCCGAGGCGACGAAGCGTCTGGCGGCGCTCGGGGCGGAGTGATTCAAGCGTGGCTTCGGGGTCGGCCGTGCGCCGTCGCCGAACGTTCGCTCCGGCGGCACCGTCGCCATCTCGGCCGATGGGCGATCGGCATGCAACAGAGATCCTGACCCAAACGTTGCTTCGGGGTCGCCCGTGCCCCGTCGCCGGACGTTCGCTCCGGCGGCACTGTCGCCATCCCGGCCGATGGGCGATCGGCATGCAACAGAGATCCTGACCCAAACGTTGCTTCGGGGTCGCCCGTGCCCCGTCGCCGGACGTTCGCTCCGGGCATCCCT
>CAJBCV010000387.1 GCA_903951635.1 uncultured Planctomycetaceae bacterium | reverse complement strand
GCGGCGGCAGCGCGGACGACGAGCGTCGCCACCGCCACCTTCTCGTCGCGGGCCGAGGAAAACTGCCCGTCGTGGAGCCGGTAGTCGAGAAGGGCGTCGGGGAGATTGGCGAGGTCGAAGCGGTCGGCAAGCCGCAGCCAGAGATCGTAGTCTTCGATGTACGACTGCGGCCGGTAGCCGCCGACGGCGCGAATGGCCTCGCGGCGAAGCATGACGGTGGGGTGGGCCAGCGGCGGGGCGACGGGGAGGAATCGCCGGCAGTCCTCCGGCGAGAGCGGGAGCCGGCTTTCGATCGCGGTGGGTCGGCCATCGACGAGGAGCCGCGTCTGCGTGCCGAGCGCGGCCACGGTCGGGTGACGCTCCAGGAAGGCGAACTGCCCGGCGAGCCTGTCGGGATGGGAGATATCGTCGGCGTTCATCAGCGCCACGGTCTCTGAGCGGGCCCGGTCGATCCCCTCCTGAAGCGTCGCGGCGAGGCCGCGGTTGGGGCGGCTGGTGACGACGATGCGCCTGTCGCGGCGGGCAAAGTCGTCGAGAACCTGCCGCGAGCCGTCGGTCGAGCCGTCGTCGATCGCAAGCATCTCCCAGTCGGCAAGCGTCTGTGCCCGAATGCTCTCCACGGCCGCAGCGAGGTATTCCCCGGCATTCCACACCGGGAGGACGACGGTGACACGCGGCTGTTGAGGCGGGGCGGAAGCGGCCATGCCGAGAGCCTACCACCCTCGGGGCTGGCACACGCCGGCCTCCTCCATGAGCCGGCGGGAACGTCACGCGGCCCGAGGCTTGACGCGCGGTACGATAACGGTGTATTAGTGTAGCAATACACGTGCGAGCCGGGCCGAGGCCCGGAGTGAACCTTGTCCCAGCCCCCTCCGATCTTCGTCGTCCATCCCTCGTCGGGCGTGCCGATCTACCGGCAGCTCGTCGATCAGGTCGAGGCCCTCGTGGCAGGCGGGAGGCTCCGCCCCGGTGACACGGTGCCGAGCGTCCGCCAGGTGGCGGCAGCGCTGGGGGTCAATCCGATGACGGTCTCGAAGGCCTGGAGCCGGCTCGAGGCTGATGGCGTCCTTCAGCGCGACCGGGGGCGGGGGATGGTGGTGGCGGTGCCGCGCGATCGGGAGGCGGGGAGCCTGGCCGAGCGGAAGGCGCAGGTCCGGCCGCTTGTCGATCAGGCGGTGGTCCGCGGGCTGCAGCTCGGGCTCACGCCGGCGCAGCTCCAGGCGGTGATGAAAACGTCCCTCGAGGAGAAGCTGCCATGAGCAGGGATGGGGATGTCGGTGAGGCGGTGCGAGTAAGCGGCCTCGTGAAGCGCTTTGGCCCGCGCGCCGTCCTCGATCGCGTCGATCTCGAGGTGCCGCGGGGGCAGGTGATCGGCCTCTTGGGCCTCAACGGCTCTGGGAAAAGCACGCTCATCAAAAGCCTCCTCGGCTTGCTCAAGGCCGACGAGGGCTCCGCGACGGTCCTCGGCACCGATGCCTGGCAGCTTGCCGATCGGGAGAAAGCCCGCATCGGCTACGTGCCCCAGGAAGCGACGCTCTATCCCTGGCTCACCGTCCGCCAGACCGTCGCCTACGTGTCGAGCTTCTATTCGCGCTGGGATCGGGCCTGGGGGGAGGAGCTCCTGCGCCGCTGGGATCTCCCCCTCGGCCACCGCGTCGGCCCGCTGTCGGTGGGGCAAAAACAAAAGCTCGCCCTCGTGCTTGCCCTCGGCCACCGCCCCGAGCTTTTGATCCTTGATGAGCCGGTGGCGAGCCTCGATCCGGTCGCCCGACGCTGGTTTCTGGAAACGGTCCTCGAGACGGCCGCCGACGGGGCCGGCACCGTTCTCTTCTCCACCCACATCACCTCCGATCTCGAGCGGGTCGCCTCGCATGTCGCGCTGCTCCGCGAGGGGAAGGTGATGTTCCACGACGAGATCGACGTTCTCAAAGACCGGGTCAAGCGGCTGCGGATCGAGGCCCAGGCCGATCTGCCGGCCGATCTCCACCTGCCGGGAACGCT
>CAJBCV010000386.1 GCA_903951635.1 uncultured Planctomycetaceae bacterium | reverse complement strand
GAGATCCGCGAGATGGTCGGCTGGATCTATTCACTCACCCCCTCGGCGCTGACGCGCGTGTTCACCGGCTTCGTGGGAAGCATTCCGGTGACGCCGGAGGAGGTCAGCAAGGGAGGCCGTTACCGGCTCGAGGCGACCTATCTCGACCGGGGCGCCGGCCCGATCCCGGCGCTTGCCGGCACGGCGACGGTGTTTCTCCGGCCGCGGCTCACCGAAGCCGAGACCGCCGACGAGATCCGCGGGCCGCAGGTGCTCGCCTCCGGGAAGGCCGGCGGGGGGAAGTTTCTCGGCGCCGTCGATCACGGCCATTGGCTCCGCTTCCGTGATGTCGCCCTCGACGCCGTCGGGGGAGCGACGCTGCGGATGGCGTCGGCCGGGGCGGGGGGGGTTGTGGAACTGCGCCTCGACGCCGCCGACGGGCCGCTCCTGGCGACGGTGCCGGTGGAGGTCAACGGCCAGTGGGAGGAGTTTTATGATCGCTCGGCGACCTGGACACCGGTCGCCGGCCGCCACGATATCTACCTCCGCTTCGTCCACCCGCAGCAGGCAGGCGGGATGATGAACCTCGACAGCCTCCACTGGGACAGGCGCGCGGACACGCTCCAGGAGGCAGCCGGGGATCCGGGGCTTGATGCCGGGGAACGCTGATCAGGTGTGTCAGGGGGGAGCGGGCGCGGCCACGGCGGTCGTCGTCGCGGTGGCGGACGGTCCGACCGGCAGCTTGAAGGCCGGCGCTCGTGCCACCGGTTGCCAACGACCGTCGCGGAATTGGCTCCCCTCGGAGCCTGCCGCGGTGAGTCGGATCCTCACCGCACCGTCGGTGCGCACCACCCGTGCCGGACGGTCGGCCCCGGCCGCCGTGGCGTAGGCCCGGCTCACTTCCTCGAACCGTGGCCCCGCCGCGCCACTCACGATCACCCACGCCGGTGCCGTCGCCCGCGCCAGACTCGGCGGCAGGCTCGAGGGGCTGCCATGATGGGGCGCCACGAGGAGGTCGCAGGGACCGGGATCGGCAGCCACGAAGCGATCGAGGGCAAGCCCTTCGAGATCGCCGGTGAGCAGCGCCCTCCGCCCCGCCGACTCAACCGCCACGACGAGGCTCGTTTCGTTGTCGGGGAAGGGAAGCGTCTGCCCGTCACCTGAGCGCGGGTGGAGGACGCGAACCCGACAGAGCGGATCGAAGGGAATCTCGTCCCCGGCCACGACGGCCCTGACGGGGATTCCCGCGGCGGCAATCCGCGTCAGGATCTCGGCGACGGCGGGAGCCGGGCTGGCGAGGAAGGCCTCGGGAACGACGACACAGCCGATCTCGAAGCGTTCGAGGAGATCGGGGACGCCGTTGAAATGATCGGTGTCGGCATGGGAAATGACGAGCGTGTCGACGCGATCGATCCCCTCGCTCCACAGCAGCGACGAGAGCCCGCGCCCCGCCGCCACGCCGGCGCCGAGTCTACCGGCGTCATACACCAAACACCGTCCGGCCGGTCCGCGGACCACCAGACCGCAGCCGTGCCCCATCGACGCCGCGATCACCTCGAGGTTTGCCGCCGGGTCGATGGGAAGCGAGCCGACGAGGAGGCCGACCGCAGCCCACGCTCCCGCTGCACAGGCCCAGAGCGAGGGGCGCACGAGCCGTGCTGTGGCCACCGCCAGAAGGATCACCACGAGCCCGACATACCACCCCGTCGTCCACCAGGACGGCGGTCCGGGCACCCAGTGAAAGGCCCAGGGGATTCGCGCGGTGGAGCCGACCGCCAACTCGATCCCCGCCAGGGCCCCGTCGCACACCGCCCCGCCGACAGCCGCGACGGGCCAGCAGACGAAGGCGGCGAGGAGGCAGAGGAATCCACCCACCATCGCCACGCCGACCAGCGGCGCGATGAGGGGGTTGAGGAGCAGGCCGACCGGGCTGAAGACATGGAAGTGGGCCGCCACCAACGGCGCCGTCGCCAGCCAGACCGCGGCCCCGATGAGAAGGGCATCGACGGCGTCGCGCCCCCGCCGGCGGATCGCCCGATGCAGCGGCGAGCGCGAGCGGTCGATGAGCCGGGCGATCGGATCGTCGTCGCGACGCCCGGCGGCGATCGCCGTCGCCGCCCCGATGAGGACGGCGGTGGAGAGGAACGAGAGCTGGCTGCCGATGCGGAGGATTTCCGGCGGGTGCCACGCGAGGACGACGATTCCGACCACAGCCAGCGCGTTGAGCCCGGCAGCGCGGCGACCGCAGGCGAGCCCGAGGCAGGCCAACCACACCAGGAGCGTCGAGCGGAGCACCGGCGTCTCGCCGCCGACGAGGATCATGTAGAGCCCCGTCGCCGCCGCCACCAGGCCGAGGGTGGCCGCGCGGGGCAGCCGCAGAAGCCTGGCGATGGCGAACAGTCCAGCAGCGAGGAGGGCGACATGAAGGCCTGAGATCGAGAGGATGTGGACGGTGCCGGTGACCATGAACGACTCGGTCAATTCCGGCTGGAGTGCCTCGCGCGTGCCGAGGAGGAGGGCCGAAGCGAGTGCTGCACGTTTCGCCGAGACATGCTGCCGCAGCGCCGAAGCGCCCCGATCACGGATCTCCTCGAGCACCGCTGCAAGCGTCGGCCAACCCTGCGGGGAAAGCCGCTGGAGCGCCTCGGCTCCCTCGACCCGGATCACCGAAAGGGAGCGTTCCTGCCGGGCACGGGCACGCTGGTCGAACTCGCCGGGATTGCCCGGTCGCGCCGGCCGCACGCCCCGGCCCCACACGCGGCACCGCTCCCCCGCGGCGATCCGCGGCGGAGGACCATCGACGACGAGCACGGCCCGGCCGGATGCCGCCCGCCAGATCTCCCCGTCGCGAACCGCCGTCACCCTCAGCAGGCAGTCGCTCGACGGCGGTCGCCCGCCTCCCCGGAGCGGATCGGACGATCGGGGAATGAGGCGTGGCGCTGTGACGAGCGTCCCCTCCACGACCAGCGGCTGCGGCCGATCGCCGAGGCTCCAGGCGAGGTCATCGGCGGCGAACAGCCGAAAGCGCACTGTGGCCCATCCCGCCCCAGCCGCGGCGATCGCCACGACGAGCAGCGCTGCGGCCATCCCATCGGCTCGACGGGACGCGCGCATCCAGGCCCCGAGCGCCACAAGCGCGATGATCCAGCAGCCGACCGCCGGCAGGGGCACGAGGAGCGCCAGCCCCATCCCCGCCAGGAGAACCGCGGCCACGACCACCAGCGGACGTGCAGGGAGGGGTTGGCGGCGCCACCACCCACCGTCGCCGAGCGCCGAACGACTGCCGTCGACGGCGCGCATGAGCCAGCCGCCGATGCCCCGCCGCCAACCGTGTAACGCCCCCATCCCCTCGACTCCCTGCGAGCCGCCGACTGAAATCTCCCTGTCGCGCCGTGCGAAAGCGCTCCGCTGGACAAATGTCCTACCGCCGCGGAGTGGGGGATGCAACGTTGCGGCGTACGGGCCGCGGAGGAGCGATCACGCCTTGCGGGCCTGAACGATCCGGGGCAGCCCTGCCATGTCGGTGAGCGTCGGTCCGGCAACGAGCCCGGGCCGGCGGGCGAGGATCGCCTCGGCCGCCTTCACCGTCGACGGGCCGATCTCCACCAGAAGCCAGCCGCCGGCCGCCAGCCGGCCCTCCGCTGCGGCGACGAGCCGCTCGACGACCTCGACTCCGTTCGGCCCCCCGACGAGGGCCCCCTTCGGCTCGTGGTCGCGGACGTCGCGGGGGAGCCCGGCGTACTCGTCGGCGCGGACGTAGGGAGGATTGCTGACGATGCAGTCGAAGGGCCCGGCCGCAGCGGGGGCATCGAGGAGGTCGCAGGCGACCAGTTCGATCCGCCCATCGAGCGCGTGGCGGGCGACGTTGCCCCGCGCCACCTCGAGGGCGTCGGCCGAGATGTCGGTGGCGACGACACGGGCCTTGGGGAGGTGCTTGGCCAGGGCCACCGCGATGGCACCCGAGCCGGTGCCGACGTCGGCGACGCGCGGGGATTCGAGAGGGCGACACAGGTCGATGGCGCGGACGACGAGCCCCTCCGTCTCCGGGCGGGGAATGAGGACCGCAGGGGAGACGGCCAGCGCCAGCGAGAAGAACTCCCGGCTGCCGACGAGGTATGCGACCGGCTCTCCTTCGCCGCGCCGCTTGACGAGGCCGCGGAACCGCGTCCGCCCGGCCTCATCGACCACCTCATCGAAGGCCGTGTAGAGGGCGATCCGCGGACAGCCCCGGACATGGGCCAGCAGGACCTCGGCATCGAGCCGGGGGGAATCGCTCCCCTTGCCGGCGAGCCAGTCGGTCGTCCAGGTGAGCAGGCGTCCCACCGTCCACACGTCCTCGGTCATCAGGGATGCTCCGCTTCGTTCAGGGGGTCGACGGTCAGGGCGTCGCCGGCTTGGAGGATCGTTCCATGTCGGCCCGGCGCTGTCGCCGGGCATGCTCTTCGATCGCCTGAATCACCAGTCCGAGGCGGCCGGCCATCACCTGATCGAGCGTGAAGCTCTCGTTGATGCGGTGATCGGTCAGCCGGTTCTGCGGAAAATTGTAGGTCCGGATCCGTTGGCTCCGGTCGCCGGAGCCGACGAGTGTCCGCCGTTCGCTGGCCCGCTTCTCGTGTTCGATGCTGCGGCGGAGCTCGTAGAGCCGAGCCTTGAGGACACGCAGCGCCTTCGCCAGATTCTTGTGTTGGCTCTTCTCGTCCTGGCACTGGACGACCAGGCCGGTCTCGAGGTGGGTGAGCCGGACGGCCGAGGCGGTCTTGTTGACGTGCTGCCCACCTGGCCCGCTGGCACAGAACAAATCCTTGCGGTATTCGTCCGGCGCGATCGTCACCTCGACATCCTCGGGCTCGGGAAGCACCGCCACCGTCGCCGCCGAGGTATGGATCCGTCCCTTCGTCTCGGTGTCGGGGACGCGTTGCACCCGATGGCCGCCGCTCTCCCACTGGAGGCGACGGAAAATCGCGTCGCCGGAGAGGCCGAGGACGAGCTCCTTGAAGCCGCCGAGCTCCGTCGGACTGGCATCGAGAACCTCCACCTGCCACCCCTGCTCGGTGGCATGACGTCGGTACATCTCGTAGAGATCACGGACAAAGAGGGCCGCTTCGTCCCCCCCTGTGCCGGCCCGGAGCTCCATCACGCAGCGGCTCCGATCGGCATCGCCGTCATCGGAACAAAGATCGAGGAGGTCGTCCCATTCCTGTTCCCGGCGGGTCCGGAGATCGGGCAGCTCCGCCTCGGCGAGACTCCTGAACTCCGGGTCGTCCCCCTGGCTGAAGGCTTCGAGTTCGGCGATCTGCCGCTCGAGATCGACAAACCCCCGGTAGCGCCGCGCGAGACGGGCCAGCGACCCATGCTCCCGCGCCACCGCCGCCAGCCGCTGTGGCTGGGCGACCACGGCTGGGTCGATCAAATCTCGCTCCAGTTCCTCGAACCGGGCGAGCTTCGCTTCGAGCTGGTCGCGCATCGTCCGGTGGAGCCTCGATCCGTCGCCAGGGCGCTCACGCGCGGGATAGCCAGGGCCCTGGGGAAGTCATCAAGCCCCCCGCTGGCACGAACCTGCCGGCAACCGCTCAGGAGGTCGGTTCTGCGGCGGCAGGGGCCGGGGCGGCCTTTTTCCCCTTCTTGAGGCTCGCATAGCCGGCGCCGGCGAACTTCGTCTTGAACTTCTCGATCCGGCCGGCCGTGTCGACGAACTTCAGCTTCCCCGTGAAGAACGGATGGCAGACGTTGCAAATGTCGACCTTCAACTCCGGCATCGTGCTCCGGGTCTGGAAGGTGTTGCCGCAGCCGCAACGGACCACGGTCTCGATGTAACGGGGATGGATGTCGTCTTTCATGGAATGACTCGGGGCATGACTCGGGGCAGGACCCGGAGGGGACCGGGCTCGGAAGCGGAGGACGGCAATGGGAAGCCCTCCAATGTAGCTGCTACCGCCCCGGCCCGCAACGCATCCTCCGCCGGTTCCAGAATCACTGGGTCGGAGGGAGGAGCCGATCGGCCATCAGGCGGCTGCCAAAACGCTGCGGCGAGGCGTCCTCCCGCAGCAACCGGGCGGCCTCCTCGCGTTCGCCGAGAGCGAGCCGGGCCCGGGCCAGATTGACTCGTGCGGCGTCGGACCACACCCCGTCGGGGTTTGCCTGGAGGGTCATCCGATCGAGGTAATCGACGGCGGTCTCGTATTCCTTCTCGGACAGCGTCAGCACGCCGAGCCAGTAGGTCGCGTCCCCTTTGAGCTCGTCGTACATCCGCTTCACCTGCTCGGCCTGGGGCGGGGGAAGACCTCGGAGCATCTCCGCGATCACCGCATTTCCGGGCCGGGCCGCGAGGTAGGCGAGCTTGGCACCGTCGGGACCGTCGAGCACCCCGCGGAACTCGCGCAGCCGCGCGGCGTAGAGTGGGCGGAACGAACGGGCTTCGCGATTGGCATCGGTCTGCTGGATCGCCACTCCCATCACCGCCAGTTCCTTGCCGAGCGCCGCATCGACCGCCGGACGAAGCGTGCGGCGGCGGGCAAGCGTTTCCCAGGGGAACTCCCACAGCCCACGTCGCCGCTCCACGCCCGGGCTTGCCGCCGCCGGAGACTGCTCCACGGTTTCTGGTGCCGCAGTCTGCCCCGGCAGAGCGGACAGGGCCCGCGCCGCCAACGTCGTGGCATCGATCGCCAGATCGACGCGGCGGGCACCGGCGAGTTGCCGATCGAGGAGATGCATCCGCCGCGACAGGCTCCAGGGCGTCGCCGGAACGAGTACGGTGAGCCGCTCAATGTCGGCCGCCTGGACGGGATAAGGCCGATCGGGGAGCGACATCCCGGCGAGAATCGTCGGATCGCTCGCCGCCTGCCTGGCCGTGGCGACTCCCTTGCCCCCCGGGCCGGGAATCGGCAGGCCGTAAGAGGGATCGAAGAGATAGGCCTCTTCCCCACACAGCACGGCGGGGATCCAGGGGCGGAGCGTCCCGGCGGCCTGGTCTCCGGTGGCGAGCATGACGCCGTCGAGCCCGGCATGCCGCACCAGTTCGAGAAACACCCATGCCCGCTGTGGGGCGCTGGCCCTCCCGGCGAGGAGGATCTCGCCCGTCGAGAACCAACGACTCCCGGGATTGGCGTCGGTGGGCACCATCGGCGGATCACTCGTCGCTGCCAACGAGCGGACCGTCCATTCAAACAGGGCGCGGGCGACATCCAGATCCTCGATCGCATCACCACGAGCGGTGGCGGCCACATCAGCCAACCAGCGCTGGTCACGGAGGGCGAGGACATCGGCCGTGGCATCGAAGGCCAGTTCGCCGATGCCCTTCGTAACGCTCTCTGCCCGGAGCCGCTCGGGGAGCGTTTCCAGGAGCGGGTCGAGACGCCAGGGATCGGCCACGCCGGCCGCGCCCACGGCGTGGCTCCACTGATTGAGGCGGTCGAACACCTGGGGGAAGGCGACCGACTCCTCGTAGGTCTCGAGATTGCCGAGAACGTCCATCGCCCCCTCGAGGAGCTTGTCGCGGACCTCTCTCGACATCGCCTGCGCGGCCGTCGCCGGGCCTGGCACGGACGCGGCGGCGGAGGGAGCGGCGCGACGGTCGGCCTTCGGCGCCGGTCGCGCGCGGGGGGCTCGTGAACCGCAGCCAGTCGACGGGAGGGCGACCAGGAGCACAAGGATCTGGATTCCCGACCAAACAGCCCGCTGCCCGGAGCCCGAGGATGCCCGCGTTGAAGAGGGGAGGGGAGGGGTCATGCGAGCACCTCCCGTTCGCCGGCCAAGCGGGCTTCATGGATCCGCAACACCCTTTCAAGCACCCCCCGAAGGCGATCGAGCGGCACCATGTTTGGGCCGTCGCTTGGACTGGTATCGGGATCGGGGTGGGTTTCCAGGAAAAGGCCGTCCACCCCGACGGCGACGGCGGCCCTGGCGAGCGGTTCGACGAGCGTACGGTCGCCCCCGGTGGCATCCCCCAGACTGGCCGGCTGCTGCACGGAATGCGTGGCATCGAAGATCACCGGCACACCGAAGCGCTGCATCACCGGGAGGCCCGTGAAGTCGTTGACCAGCCGACCGTAGCCGAAGAACGTGCCACGCTCGCAGAGCATGACATCCTGGCAACCGCCGGCGAGCAGTTTCGCCACGGGATGCTTCATGTCGCCCGGGGCGACGAATTGTCCCTTTTTGACGTTTACAGCCTTCCCCGTGGCGGCCGCCGCGAGGAGGAGATCGGTCTGCCGGCAGAGGAAGGCCGGAATCTGGATCAGATCACAGACCGCACCGATCGCCGCCGCCTGGTCGGGGAGATGCATGTCGGTCGTCACCGGCAACCCCGTGGCCGCCCGCACCTTGTCGAGGATCGCGAGCCCTTCGTCGAGGCCGGGCCCACGGAACGCCCCGGCGCTTGTCCGATTGGCCTTGTCGAAGGAGGCCTTGAAGACGCACCGGATCGGCAGCACGGCGGCGATCGCGGCAAGCGACTCAGCGACGTGAAGGCAAAGACGCTCGTTCTCCATGACACACGGACCGGCGATCACCAAGAGGGGCTCGCCCGGACCACACCGATGAGGCCCGACATGAGCGGGAAGGCGGGGGTTCACAGGCGGCTCCGGCGGCGGCGCAGGGGAAAGCGAACCTTCAGTTCGGCACGACGGGAGCCGGCGAAGGCAACGTTTTCGGCATCATAGCGAATGCTGCATCGGCTGCCCCCGTCCCGTTCTGAGCGCCGCATTGTGCACCACACTGTCTTGGAATGCGGCGCCCCAACGGCACCGCATCGGCTGGCCACCCATTTTTTCCCCGGGGGGCACCCCGGCATCCAACTCGACCCCAGGCTTTGGTTTTCAACGCTCAATTTGGCTTTTCAGGGCACCTGCCGAAGCCTCGGCGGCGACAACACACCATCGTCGCGGATGTCCGTGAACTTTTGGCACGGCATCTGCATTTCAGGGAGACCGTCGGGCGGCCCCACCGCCCGGCAATCCCACTCGTAAGGTGGGGCCTCTGGCTTCCTCCGGGCGTGCGGTCGCCTTGCCCCTGACCCGCACTCCCATGGCAGGATGCTCCTGCCGGGTCGGAGGCCCCACCTTTTTTCTTTTCACCCTCACGGAGAGTCGCGGGAAAGCCATTTTCCCGGACGACCCTTGACGGTGCCATGGTCCCTGCGCTAATTTTCGGGATTCCGAACGACCAGATCCGCCGCAGGCGGTTCTGGCCGGCAGGGCGGTCTCGGGCCGACCAGCCGCGGCTTGATCCGGAAGCGGGCCAAAACCCACTCGCCGAGATCCACCGCAGCAGTCGCCCAGCAGGACCACACGCCAGCGTAGCTTCAATTGGCAGAGCACCGCATTCGTAATGCGGGGGTTGCGGGTTCGACTCCCGCCGCTGGCTTTTTTCCCTTCTTTCGCTGAAAGGCTGACATGCCCGCCACCGTCGACGTCCGCGATCTTTTCACGGGCACCGGCCCCTTCGGCCCGAACGAGATCGCCGGTTTGATCGGACTCCTCGGCAGTGATCCGGCCACGCATCGGGATCTCCGGGCGGCGGTCAAGGAACTCGAAAGCCAAGGGGAGCGGAGCCCCGCTTCGAGCGTCCGTCTCGGTGTCGGGCAGTATCTCCTCGGCCGCTGGAAGGATGCGATCCAGACGCTCAAGGCGGCCGACGGCGGCGCCGTGGCGCACTACTACCAGGCCCGTTCGCTCCTCGCTCTGGCGATGGCCGGCGACCATTCCGCCGACCTCCTCACGCGGGCCACCGAGGCCTTCGCCGCCGCTCAAAAGGGGGGCTACGACGGCACCGCCTGCGGTGTGGGCGCCTCCGAGGCAAAGCGCCTCGCCGGAGATTGCAAGGATGCCGAAAGCACGCTTGGAAAACTCGGCCCGACTGCAGAATCGTCGGCTGATTTCTGGGCCGAGAAGGCCACGATCGCGTCCGACCTGGGCCTCCCGCTGGCCGACACGATGGCGGCTCTCGAGAAGGCTCTTGCCCTCGATCCTGGCCATCCCGCAGCCCTGTTCGCGATGGGTGTCATCAACGACAGGGTCGGTAATGACGACGAGGCCAGGGCCTGCTACGAACGGGCCGTGCAACGCTATCCGGCGTCGGTCGGGGCCCTCATGAACCTCGGCATTCTCTACGAGGATCGTGACGACTTCATCAACGCCCAGCAGTGCTACAAGCGGATCCTTCAGGTCTATCCCGATCACCCCCGGGCCCGCCTGTTCCTGAAAGACTCTTCCGCGTCGGGCAACCTCCAACTCGACGATCAGGACCAGAAGCAGCGTGATCGTCTCGATCATGTCCTTGCCCTCCCGGTCAGCGACTTCGAACTTTCGGTGCGGAGTCGCAACTGCCTCCAAAAGATGGGGATCCAGACCCTCGGTGATCTTGCCCGGACGACCGAGGCGGAGATCCTGGAAAGCAAGAACTTCGGGGAGACGAGTCTGGTCGAGATCAAGGAGATGCTCGCCACGAAGGGGCTGACCCTCGGCCAACTCGCCACGGCGTCGGCCACCGAAGAAGCCGCCTACGAGCCGGAAGCCCCCTCGGCCGACGATTCCGAGGTTCACTCCCTGCCGATCACCGAGCTTTCCCTGTCGGTGCGGGCGAGGAAGTGCACGACGAAACTCGGCATCGGCACCATCGGCGAGCTCATCCGACGGACTGCCGAGGATCTCATGGAGTGCAAGAACTTCGGCGTCACGAGCCTCAACGAGGTTCGGGAAAAGCTTTCCGAGCGGGGCCTCAAGCTCCGTGGTGACTGAGCGATTCCCCCTCCGCCGGCCCGGTCTGTCCGCTGCCGCCCGGTCGCGGACGAGGTCGTTTTGACGGCGGATTCATGCAAAAAAACCCTCTTTTGAGGGGGTCTTTGTTTGCGTCGGCCTGCTGTCGTCGGTACCGTGGAGTGGTTGAGCATCGACCATTTCCCGGGGATTATCCGTGACAGCCGCGAGTCTGAAGCAGAAGCCGGTTCGTGATCTGGCCCGCTTGGCCAAGCAGCATGGGGTGGCCGGCTGGCACGCCATGCGGAAGGACCAGTTGATCCGTGCCTTGGTGCGCAAAGCCCGGGCCCGGCAGCCGGTTCCCGCCGCGGCGATGCGCCCCAAGGTCGCCCCTCCGGCCCGACCGTCGGCTACCGAGTCGGCCCCGGCCCGGGACGAGGCGGTGGCCCTGCGAATCCAGGAGGCCAGGGAGCGGATCGCCAAGGCCAAGATGCTCGCCACGCGGCCCGAAAACGGCCGCGCGGCCGCCTCGATGCGGGACCGGATCGTGGTCATGGTCCGCGGTCCCCACTGGCTCCATGCGTTTTGGGAAATCACCTCCGCGAGCATTGTCCGCGCCCAGGCAGCTCTGGGTCAGGAGTGGCACGCCGCTCGCCCAATGCTCCGCGTTCTGCAACTCGAAAACGCCCTCCAGGCCTCGCCGTCGGAGCGGGTTGTCCGCTCGATCGAGATCCATGGCGGCGTGAAAAATTGGTTTGTCGATATCCGGGAGCCGATGCGTTGTCGGCTCGAAATCGGCTATCAGGCCCCCCACGGCAAGTTTCAGGCGTTGGCCCGCTCCAACGCCGTCACCGTTCCGGCCAACTCTCAAGCCGACACCCTCGACACCCACTGGGGAGATATCGCCGCCGACTGCGAGAAGATCTATGCCATGAGCGGCGGCTATTCCCCGGAGCACTCGAGCACCGATCTCCAGGAGCTGTTCGAGGAGAAGCTGCGGCGTCCGATCGGGCCCCCGGTGCAGCGCTCGTCGTCGGTTGACGGGGAGTTCGAGCCGGAGGAGACGAGCGACTTCCAGATCGAGGTCGATGCCGAGATGATCGTCTACGGCGCGACGCAGCCGGGCGCCTACGTGACCCTCCAGGGGGAACCGGTCAAAGTCGGCCCCGACGGCACCTTCCGTGTCCGCGTCGACCTCCCGAACAAGCGTCAGGTGCTCCCCATCATTGCCAGCAATCCCAACGGTGTGGAACGCCAGACCGTCGTCATCGCCGTCGAACGCAACACAAAAACGATGGAAGCGGTCGGCCGGGACGTGGCCGACGTCTGACGCCAGCGTGTATGATCAGGGGGTTCCTCTGGAGGTCACGCTCCAGGGAACCCCAGGGGTTCGCCCGCGGAACCCGCCGCGGGAGCGTGCTCGACGACGTTTTTAAAACGTCGCTGAAAACGCGAATGAAAACCCGGGGCGATGGGTTTTCTGCCATGTTCGTGCTGCTGTCACACCATGCCGGTGAGCTCTTACCGAGGCTCGTTGGGGGCTGATGAATTGTCCCGGCCGCAGGCCATGCCGGAGACCGTCGGATTTCCGCCGGTCGCCCGGATCTCCCGCCCCGGGGTCCAAGGCTCCCTCGTTTTTATCAACGAGCTCTCCGCATCCCAGACACCACGGCATTGCGGTGGAAAACTCATCGCCCCGCGTTTCCACTCCGTTTCTTCCCCTCCCGCGAAAGCCACGCCTCGAAGACGGCTGCGGGTGGGCCCTGGAAGGTGCTGGCGAAGGCCGCGTCGAACGGGGCCTCGGCATCGAGCTCGCCGAGGATCGCCTTGAAGCGGCTCCCACCCCCTGAAGCCGCGGCGAGGAAGGCCCCGCCCACCAAGGCTTCGTCGGCCGCTCCCCCGACCCCTTCGACCACCACCGCCGGGCGGCGCATGCGTTGTAGCCGCTCGCCAGCTTGGCTGCGCCACGCCTTGGCAAGCGCCGACTTCGTCGCCACTTTCATCGCCACCGCGCGGCCGGCGCCGGCGGCAAACCAGTCCGGGGTGCCGCGGGCCAGAAACGCCGCCGCCGCGAGCTCCTCCGTGATCACCGCGATCGCATCGGCCCGCTCGGCCGCTGAATCGACCGCCGGGGCGACGAGGGCCCCGTAGACCACGTCGCCACTCACTCCCGCCTTGCCGGAGAGCCCCTTGGGGCGTTCATCGCCGAGCACATTGACCCAGAAGTCTGAGTAGTCATAGGGCTTGTCGAAGACCATGAGGACAACCCCTCCCTTGACCAGCGGCCGGCCGGTCGTGCCGAGGGTCTCGGCCACCTCCTCCATCGCCTTCTCGGCGAGATCGGCAAGGCTCTCGAGCCTCGATTCGGGGAGATTGCCCACGAGGCGGAGATCGCCCCGGGTGATGACCGTCGGCTCCTCGTCGGCGATCGCCCTTCGCCACACCGCGTCGGTGGCCTCGAATCGGGCGGTGAGGAGATCGGCATGAGAGAGGCTGCGGGCCCGGCCGGCGGCGGCCACCGTCGCAAGCGGCGTCTGGGCCGTGAGGAGATCGAGCTTCCCCCCCTGATCGATCCACTTCTCGATCGTCGCGATCACCTCGGGGTCCAGCGGGGCCTTCCCGAGCGGCATCGGCTGCCCCTCGATCTCCTGCCCTTTGAGCTTTCTCACCAGCAGGCTCGCGGCCCCCTCGCCGGCGACGATCGGCGCCCCGTTGGCGCCGCCCCGGAGGAGGGACTCGAGCGACACCATCGAGAGATTCCCGTCGGGCTGCATCGCGTCGTGGCAGCCGCCGCACTGTTTGACGAGCACCGGGGCGATCTCGAAGGCAAACGACACATCGCCCGGCTCGAGCTTCACAGCCCCGGCAGGGATCGCTGCCGGCGCCGCGGCCGCTCCCGGATTCTGGAGCGACACCATCGGGTCGGTGCCATCAAAGACCGCCCCATCGTTGATCCAGCTGATGAGGAGGGCGCACTCGTCGGGCGACACCTTGCCGCCGCCCCGGGGCATGTCGCCGGTGCGGATCACCTCGATGAGGCGGCTGTCCGCGCCGGCCCCCTTCTGCACCATCCCAGTCTTCATGAGCGTGTCGTAGGAGGTGAACTGAAAATCTCCCCGTCGGCCGGCCACATGACATCCGCCGCAGTGGCGCACGAGGATCGGGGCGACCTGTTCGACGAAGCTCACGGCGTTCGAGGCCGGGCTCTTGACGCCTCCACCGGCGGGCTTGCCGACAGTGCCTTTTTTCGCCCCTCCGGCCGGGGACTTGGCTGGCTTCGCCGGCGCCTCTCCCTTGGGCTTGGCGGCAGCCCGCGGCAGCGAGGGGAGTTCAATGGCATCGACCTCGACGCCCTGGAGTTCGAGTTCGTCGCGCAGCGTCCGAGCGCGGTCGAGCAGGCTGCGAGCCGCAGGCGACGGCGGCTCCGCCCCGAGAAGCGCCGCAAGCGCCTCGATCGCCTTCACAAACCGATCGCGGGCCGCCGAGGGGCGTTCCGCATCGAGATCCTCGCGCACGCCATCGAGCAGCGATTTCACGGCGGCCGCCGTCGGAGGCTTGTCATCCGCGCGACTCGCCGGGCCGATCGTCACAAGCGCCGCCACAACGGCCGCCAAGATCGCCACGAACCGCCATCGGTGGCTGTTCGCGCAGGTCATCGAAACAAGGCCCTCGCCGATCATGATCCGCCCCCTCTTGAAGCCCACCAGACCCCTGCAAGAAACGCTCCCACGGCGACGAGCAAGACCCCCACGCCCCAAGCATACGGAGCCCAAGCCGGAAGGGTCATCCTCCGCCCCTTTCGCACCGCCGGTGGATCCCCGGGGCGTTTCCCCCGGCGACCGCTCTTGGCGCCGACTCGGACCGTGAATGGGGCGGCATGGAAGGGCCCTTCCGGGGCGGGGATCAGCGCCTCGAGCGACTGCTCGACCGCCGCCCCCTCGAACGTCGTGACGACGCCCCCCGCAGCCTCGGCGGGAACCATCACTCGCGTTTCACAACGCGGGCAGACGATCGACGTCCCGTGCCAGCGAGCCGGCACGTAGAGCTTCGACCGGCAACCGGTGCAGCGGAACTTGATCGGCATCGTTCCCCCCCTCCAATCGGGGCCGGTCACTCCGCGCCCGGATCGCGTCGCGCGGGACGCCCACTCTTGCCGGGGCGATCTCCCCAGGACTCCTGCCGCGGCTCTCCCTCCATGGGCTCTCGCAGCCGGCGGCGGCGCCGACGCGGCCCCATCCGATGACGATGCCGGCGAGGACCGCCACCGCGACGGCCCTCTTCGGCGGCAAGCGTGGCAATTCCAGCCAGAACCGCCGTCGCCACGACCGCAAGGAGCCAGATGACCGCCACCAGAAGCGCCACACGGCCGCAGAACCGGGCGCCCAGAGCGTCCCCCAGCGCCGAGAGCAACGCCCCCAGTCCGATCACCACCAGCGTTAAGATCGGCAGGAGGAGCGAGGAGACGATGCCCCACGAGAGTGCCCGACGCACGAAGTCGCCCATCGGCCCGCGCATCAGATTGGGATCCTCTCCGGGAGTTCGGTGGCGGTGGCGCGGGGGACGATCTCCCCGTTTTGGGTGCGGCGTCGGCGACGCCGCGATCTCCGGGAAGTGTACCGTTCCCGGGCTCCGCCGGCACGGCGCGTGCCCCGGTGGCCCGGGGCCCTCGTGTTCCGCGGTTGCTCCGCGGATCCAACGGAGGTTTTCCTGACTGATCTGCCGGCGATTCCAGCGGCGGATCGCTTTTCGCCCGGACTGCTAAACTGCCGGGGCGTTCTCCCGGAGGAACCGAGAGCGCCGAAGGTCATGGAGGACACTCGATGAGACGCCGCGAGCACGTTGCCCTCCTGCCGAGATGGCCATCCCCGCCCCGCGTTCGCCGTTGCTGCCGGGCGGGCTGCCGCCTGCTGCACGGAGCGATCGCTCTGCTGGTGTTCGTTTCGGGCCTCGGCGGGTGGGGCTTGGTATCCAGGGCCCTTGCCGATCGGGTGGAGATGGCCGATGGCCGGATCCTCGAAGGACGGTTTGCCCTTGTCGCGGGTGTGGCCGTCGATCCGATCGCCGAGGCGACCAATAGCCGGACGGCAGGAACGCCGGTGCTGATGTGCGACGACGAACTCACCCGGACGTTCGTCTCGCGCCGCCGGGTGGTGAAGGCCGAGGAGCTACCGTTCGGGCGTCAACTCGAGCGGATCGAGGTTCCCCAGCGCGTCCCGGAGAACGGTCGCCGGGTCGCCTCGATCGGCGGCATCCTCGCCGCCACGCCGTTCGACGAATTCGGCCGCCGGATCCTCACGCTGTCGACCGCCTCCGGCCGGCTCGACGTCGTCCAGGGGATCACCGAGATCACGCCCCGTTGGACCCGCGTTCAGGGTGTTCTCACCGACAACCCGCTCCTTCTCGACATGCGCCTGTCGACCGGCGCGATCCCCCGCGATCAGTTGCGAACCGTCCTCGACCGCCAGACCGATCCGGCCAGTTCGGAGGAGCGGCTGCGGATCGTGCGACTGTTCCTCCAGGCGGAACGGTACGAGGAGGCGAGAGCCGAACTCGACGGCGTCATCCGCGATTTCCCCGGCCTGAAGAACCTCTCCGAGGAGCGGCGCAGCCTGGGGGAACTGTCGGCCACACGGCTGCTCGACGAGGTCCGGCTCCGGGGCCGATCGGGCCAGGATGCCCTGGCGATGGAGATCCTCGAAAACTTCCCCGCCGACGAGGCCTCGGCCGAGACGATCGAGGCGATCCGCGAGGCCCGCGACGTCTACCGCGACCGCCAGGCCTCGGCCGAAAGGCTCCTCCGGCTCCTTCAGGAACGCTGCGATGCCCTCGACGACGACGAGACTCGCGATGCCTGCGCGGGTGTCCTTGACGAGATCGCCGCGGAGATGACCTTCGCCACGCTCGATCGGCTGTCGGCCTTCGATCGGATGGGAACCGAGCCCGACCTCGCCGCCGACCGGGCGCTGGCCATCGCCATTTCCGGATGGCTCCAGGGGGCCGCAGCGGCCGGCGAAAACCTCAAGCTCGCCCTCTCCGCCGCGCGGGTCCGCGATCGCCTCCGCGAGTACCTCCGGAGCAACGACGCCGCGGCACGCCAAGCCCTCCGTGACCAACTGGCCGACGAGGAGGCCGGCGACGCGGCGACGATCGCGGGACTCGCGCGACAGATGCGCCCGCCGGTCGATCCCCCGGAGCCGACGGCCCCGGGGCTCCACGAGTTCGAGTTCAGCGGCGCCGACGGCCAGATGATCAGCTGCCTCGTGCAGGTGCCGCCGGAGTACGACCCTCTCCGCCGCTATCCGACGGTGGTCTCGCTCCACGCCGCCTTCACGACACCGGCCGACCAGATCACCTGGTGGGCCGGCCCGCCGGGGCCCGACGGCCGCCGGGTCGGTCAGGCGACCAGGTACGGCTGCATCGTCGTCGCCCCGCGCTGGACGGAAGAGGGGCAATCGACCTACGGCTACTCGGCCCGCGAGCATGCCGCCGTCCTCGGTGCCCTGCGGGAAGCGCAGCGGAGGTTCGCGATCGACACCGACCGCGTCTTCCTCTCGGGTCACTCCCTCGGCGGTGACGCCGCCTGGGACATCGCCCTGGCCCATCCCGATCTGTGGGCGGGGCTCGTGGCGATCACGCCCGGCGCCGGCCGCTACGTCAACCACTACTGGCACAACGCCCGCACCCTGCCGATCTACGTCGTCGGGGGCGAACTCGACAACGGCACCTTCGCCCGCAATGGCATGGATCTCGACCGCTACCTCTCCAAGGGCTTCGACACCACTTACGTCGAATACCGGGGACGCGGCCACGAGCACTTCGCCGACGAACTCCTGCGGATCTTCGACTGGATGGAACGCCGAAAGCGGACTTTCTTCCCCACGACGATCGATGCGGTGTCGATGCGGCCGTGGGACAACTTCTTCTGGTGGGTGGAGCTTTCCGGTGCTCCTCCGAAGACGGTCGTCCTGCCGTCGCAGTGGCCGCCCGGACAGGGGGTCAGACCGTTCACCCTCGATGCGAAGACGACGGCCACCAACGGCCTGATCATCCACTGCGGCGCTGAAAAGGTCCGGGTGTGGCTCTCCCCCGACCTCGTCGACTTTACCCAGCCGGTGAATGTCAGCCTCGACGGCCGAAAGCTGTCTCGGGATCGGGTACAGCCCGACGAGGCGGTGCTCCTGGAGGACCTGCGAACGCGGGGCGATCGCCAGCACCCGTTCTGGGCCGTCCTCGAATCGACGCGCGGTCCTGCGGCTGGCACGGCGCCGGCGGCGCGTAAGGGGGCGAAGGACAACGCCCCCCAGCCTCGCTGACCCTCGGCAAACGACCTCCCCGGAAGCGACCGACGCCGCCGGGACGGATCCCGACGGCGTCGTTGATCGTGATCGGGCTGGGCGAAGCCACGCGATGTCAGCGGCCGACCGTGTCGGAGGGCTCGCGGGCCACCGCGTCGCTGCGACCGTCGCGGGGCAGGGCAACACCGGCGATATACCACCCCTCGGGGACGGTCTCCATCCCCACCCCGGCGGCGCCGAGGTAGCGCTGGATCACGTCGAACTCCGGCAGCGTGCTTCCGTCGATCCGCTGCTCCCGGACGCTCCCCTCCTTGCCGTCTCCGAGGACGACGTTGAGCAACTGTCCCATGAGGCTCTTCGACTTCGGCATCTCGCCGCGACGGAGCATCTCGTAGGCCGGGCGGATCGTCTCATCGCCGCGCCCGAAGCTCCGCAGCGCCGTCTCTCCTGGGAACAGCCGGGCCAGTTCCTCTGTCACGACGCCGTAGTCTCCGGTGTCGGCGAGCGTACCGTCGTTCGTGGAAGTGGCGAGGACTCGTTCGAGGAAGTCACGGTGCGAGGCGAGGAGGAGATGGCCGTGGGCGATCGTCACCGCCGAGTGCGGCAGGAGCTTCTCCTCCCGATCACGGAGCCGTCCACGCCGGCCCTTGGCCTCCGAATCAGCCTCGGAGTCGGCATGGGCCGACACGAAGCCGGGGGTCTCGATCTCGAGCTTGGGGATCGCGTCGCTGCGGTCGATGAGTTCCCAGATGACGTGGCCGTCGAACTCGACCTTTCGCATGTCCGGGTCGGTCGACATCGACTTCGCGACCGTCTTGGCGACCTGCTCGGGGTTGTGGGTCTCGATGGCGATCACGAGGCGCTCGCTGTCGACGTCGATCGGCATCGTGTGGTCGCTGATGATCGACACGCGGGTGCCGAGGCAGCCGACGAGGTCGTTTTCAACGTCGATCTGCGGGCCGTCCGGATCTTCCTTGAGCGACGCGATGACGTCCTCGAACACCCCCTTCTCGCCGACGACATCATCGACGAGCGATTCCGCCGAGGCGAACGCCGTCTTCATGTCCCACTGCATCGTCACCCAGCTCGACACGTCGCGCGGCACCCAGGTCGGCGGATCGAGCCGGGCGGTGTTGGGAAACTGGAGCATCCGGGCGGCGAGCTTGTAGCGGTCGGGGGCGAAGGCCTTCCGACCTTCGAGCGGCGGAGCATGGATGAGGGTGTGGTGGCGGAGATCGTGGAGCCCGTCGTCGAGCACGATCACCCCGCCGACGGCCTTCACCGCGTCGAAGCCCTGGCGCCCGAGGATCGCCACGTAGTCAGGTCCCTTGCGCTTCTCGCGGGGCGGATTGGCGGCCTGGACGGCACGGGCGAAACCGAGCGGATCGACGAACCAGCGGATCGGCGCGGCGGTCGCGGAGACCTTGTCGGAACACCGGTCGCACACGGCCTTGTAGGACGCGACCGTGGCAAGACCGTCGGCTCGGCCCGAGAGCGACGACGCGGTCTGCATGACGACGGCGGGGTCGTCGCCGACGATGAGGGCATCGGGGCGGAGGACGATGGCGACGCGGGTCGGGAAGGCGGCCCCGGGCTCCTGCGGCACGTCATAGACCGTCATCGTCGTGCTGCTGCCCGACGTCGAGGTCGCCTTCGTCGCCTTTCGTTCGGCGAGCCTCTCGCCGATCGTCTCCACCAGTCGCGTCGCCTCGTCACCGTGGCCGGTGGTGTCGACGAGGATCACGGTCGCGAGCTTACCGGCGGCCGGCTCGATGACGCCGAGGGCCACCTCGCCCCCTGGCACGCTCGAAAGATCCTCGAACGACAGCCCGAGCTTTCCCAGACGCTGCCGGCCGGCCCGCCGAGCCTGATCGCGGACGCTCTCCACGAAAGGGCGCATCTGCGGGTCTTTGAGCAACTGGCCGTAGTCGGTGTTGTCGAAGCTCTCCTGGAGCCGGCGGGGATCCGGGGTGCTCACCCAGACCCGCGTGGTCGCCGGGAAGACCGTCTCGCTCGGGGCGAAGCCGGCGGCCCCGACGGGGAGCGCTGGACTGACGGAGGCAATTGCCACCATCCAGACAGCGGCTCGACGGATGACTCCAGGGAGGTTCGTTCCCCTCCGCCGACGACCGGCCAACAAGCTTCCGTGCACGAGAACTCCTCCTTGAAGTCACCGCATGGGCGCCACTTGGGTGCGCTCCCCCTCCTTATCGTTCCGGCTCGGGGCGAATCTGGACCCGATCACGGCGGACGCATTCCCTTCGCCAACCGGCCGGGAAAGGTGCGCAAGCCCGGCAAGATCGTCCTCCGGTCAGGCCGGCGGGTACGACACCGCGATCATCCAGACCACGACCAGGGCGGCCATCACCGCCGCCAGGGTGGTGCTCCCGTCGGCGCGGCGGCGGACGAGCGACGCCACCCCCCAGGTGACCACCGCGGTGATGGCCAGGGCCGCGATGGTCCTGATCGCGCCGACCGATCGCTCGCGATCTCCGGCCAGGAGGGCAAGTGCCACCAGCGAAGGCCATCCGAGGAGGAGGGCATGAAAGCCGACCGACTCGGTGACCAGATCGGTCATGCCCAGCCCGCCCACGCCACCCGCAGGCCGAAGCGGCACGGCCCCCAGCAGCCGGCCCCATCCGCGCCCGAGGGCGACCGGCGACATCGTCGCCTCGGGCACGGCCAACGCCACGAAACAGGCGATGGCCACGATCGAATTGGCAGCGGCCGCCTGCGGCGCGAGGAACAGGCACACCACCATCCCGGCCAGGGCGGCCGCCATGCCGACGAGATCGAGCCTGCCCCGCGCCGGCTCACCCGATGCGATCAGGCGACCGGTCCCCCGCGGCTTCCGAGGAGCGACGGGAATGTGGGCTACGATCGCTGCGGCACCGATCGCCGCGGCCACGGCGACGAGCGTCGCGCCCCCCCGTGCCGCGGGGCTCTCGGGAAATCGGCTCCAGGCTGCGGCCGCGCCCAGTCCGACCCCCGCATTGATCAGCAGCGCGCCACTCGCCCCGTCCGCCTGATTGAGAACCGTCCGCTCGAGTCTCGCGTGCAGCGCGGCGGTGAAGCCGACACCCCCGAGCAGGCCGGCAAGCGCAGGGCCCGATGCCCCGCCCGGGCTCGTCAGGGCCCCGATGATCCCGCCGATGACCGGCCAGACAAGTCTGGCCACAAGGGCCGCGATCGTTGCCGAGATGCCCCCGAGGTGACCGGCCGGGGCGGGAGCCCCCGCGCCGAGCGCGGCCACTGCCAGGACTCCACCGAGGAGGAAGCCGGCCGCTGGCTCCGGAATGCCGACCCCGCGCCCGCTCCCGGCGACCGAAACGCCGCCGATCGCGGCGAGGAGGAGAAGCCAGCAAGCCGGCCTGCGGGCCTCGACACCAAGCAGGATCCCGACCGCGCTCATGAAACGCTCCCGTGAACGCGATCAACGTGGCCACGGGCCTGCGAAGCGCGATCCCGGATGATACCGCGAATGATCGTGGCGACGATCGCGGCGCGCTGACCGACGACGATCTCGTGATGCTCCCCCGGGATCGGGTGCACGGTCACCCCACCAGGACACCAGCGTTTCCACACTTCGAGCACCGCCGGAAGGGAATCGGCCGATTGAAAATAGTCGACGGTACCGGCGTAAGGCTTCGCCCGGTGGTTCGCCACGATCGCCCCGTGGGGGTCGCTGCCGATCGGATCGACCGCTCGCCACCGTCGGGCGAGTCGGTATCGACCAGGGAGCCTGCGGAGGTAGCGCCACCAGTTCGCAGGGTGCGACGCGAACCGACGGAGATGCTTCCAGACATACTGCCGCGCGATCGCGCGCTCGGAATCTCCCACGACCTCGTGGGGAAGAATGCAGTTGATGTGGGTGTCGAGTTGGGCGAGGAGCGCTACCTCGTGCCCGCCGAGGAGTAACTGCCGGGCCGTCTCGTAGGCAAACCATCCCCCCAGCGAGAAGCCGGCGAGGAAATAGGGGCCCTGAGGCTGAAAGGCGACGATCTCCGCAGCGTAGATCGCCCCAAAAGCCTCGAGCGACGTCTGCATTTCTCCGCCGTCGCGATCGATCGCCTGAAGACCGTAGACCGGCACATCTGGCCCGAACGCCCGGGCGAGGTCGAGGGTTTCCGTGACGCCGCCGCCGATGCCGTGGAAGAGAAACAGCGGGGGCCCGACCCCGAGCGGCTGGAGTGGAACGATCGAGCGGAATCGGGGCGTCCACCCCTCGTCGCGGAGAAGTGCCGCCATCGCCAGCACGGTAGGGGCCTCGAACACCGCCGCGAGCGGCACGCGACGGCCAAGCACCGCGGAGAGATCGGCAACGAGCCGGGCCGCCATGAGCGACTGCCCACCGAGGTCGTGGAAGAAGTTCTCCTCGTCGCCGAAATCGACGCGACCGAAAACCCGCTGCCAGGCGGCACGGACCTGCGACAAGAACACCGGCAGAACGCGCGGTCTGCCGGCCGTCGGCGGGGCGGGAACGCGGACGGCGGCGGATGTCGTCTCGAGCTGCGTCATGAGCGCGCGCCGGTCGAGCTTCCCGTTGGCGTTCACGGGCAAGACGTCGAGGCGGAGAAATCGCCACGGCACCATGGCCTCGGGCAGCTTGGAGGCAAGCAGGGCACGGAGGCCGGCGTCATCGGGCGCCGAATCACCGGCCACGAGACAGGCCACGAGTCGCCGGTCCCCCGGCGCGATTTCATGGTCGACGACCACGGCCCGCGTGACCCCGTCGATCCGCTCCAATTCGGCCTCGATTTCGCCGAGTTCGATGCGTACGCCGCGGATCTTCACCTGATGGTCGAGCCGACCGAGGTATTCGATCTCGCCGTCGGCACGGAAGCGCGTCAGGTCGCCGGTGCGGTACATCATCGTCCCGGGCTCTCCCGCGAAGGGATCGGGGCGAAACCGTTCGGCGGTGAGATCGCTTCGACCGAGATACCCTCGCGCCACACCCACTCCGGAAAGCCAGAGTTCGCCCTCGACGCCCACGCTTACCGGACGCATCGCCGGGTCGAGGACATAGGTCCTCATGTTCGCGATCGGCCGACCGATTGGCACGGGCCCGGGTGGATCTTCCGGGAGGCACTCGTGATACGTCACGTCGACGGCGGCTTCCGTCGGACCATAGAGATTGTGGAGCCGGGCGGGAATCCGCCGCAAGCAGGTCCGCATCGCAGTCTCCCCGAGGGCTTCTCCGCTGGCGAAGACATGGCGGAGCGAGCGACTCGACCGCTCAAGCCCCGGAACTTCGAGAAACACCTCGAGCATGGAGGGGACGAAATGGATGACCGTGATGCCGCCCGCCTCGATCAGATCAGCCAGTGCCGCGGGATCCCGATGGATTCCGGGAGGAGCCATCACCAATCTCGCTCCCACGAGCAGGGGCCAGAAAAACTCCCACACCGACACGTCGAAACCGAACGGAGTCTTCTGGAGCACGCGGTCGTCGGCACCGATCCGGTAGGCGTCCTGCATCCACCGGAGCCGGTTGACGATCCCGGCATGCGTGTTCATCACCCCCTTCGGAGCGCCGGTCGAGCCCGATGTGTAGATCACGTAGGCAAGATCGGCCGGGCCGGCGACGTCCTCGAGTGCCCGGTCATCGAACGTGCCGAGTTCGTGCCACTGCGCATCGAGCCGAAACACATCGCACGCCGCGTCAACCACCCGGTCGGCGACACGATCCTGCACGAGGACCACCGGCGGCGAAGCGCTCGCAAGCATCGCCGAGAGCCTCACCGTCGGCACATCCGGATCGAGCGGGAGATACGCGCCGCCGGCGGTGAGGATCCCGAGGAGAGCAACGACCATCTCCACCGATCGCTCCATGCACACCCCCACCGGGACGTCGGGGCCGATCCCACAGGAACGCAGGTACCGAGCCAGCCGATTCACCCGGGAGGCCAACTCCCCGTAGGAGAGCGACTCCGCCCCGCACTCCAGCGCGACGGCCGCAGGCGACTGTCCGACCTGCGTTGAGAAGAGCTCCTGGAGCGTGGCAGGGACCCCGAGGTCGGTCGATGTGGCGTTGAAGTCGTGAAGGACCCGCTGGCGTTCCTCGGGCTGGAGAAGGTCGATGCTTCCGACCGCCACGGACGGGTCGGCGGCCACCGCCGCGAGCAGGGAACAGAACCCCCGGGCGAACAGGCCGACGCTCTCCGGCTCGAGGACGTCGGTCGAATACTCCACCGCCCCCTCGAGCCCGTCGGCGCCAGCCACGAGCGAGAGCGTGAGATCGAATCGACTGGTGTCGGTGTCGATCGGCTCAGGCACGAGCGTTGCAGGCCCGATGCGCCACGGATCCGATTCCGTCTCGATGACGGCAAACAGAACGTTGACGAGGGGCTGGCGGCTTCCGTGACGAGCGGGCATCGCCGCTGCCACGATCTGGTCGAAGGGGAGATCGGCATGGGCGAGGCCGCGGAGAAAGATCTCCTGGACACGTACCGCGAGCGCTGGCAGGGTGAGTGCGTCGAAAGCGGTCTCATCGTCGCAGCGCACACGCACCGGGAGAACATTGATCAAGCAGCCGACGGCGCCGACGGTCTCCGCGGCACCGCGGGTGGCCACCGGAGTGCCGATGACGAGGTCGTGTTCACCGGTGATCCGCTGCAGCCAGGCGTGGGCGGAGGCCAGGAGGAGGTTGAACAGCGTCACGTCGGAACGGACGGCCAGTCGTCGCAACCGATCGAGCGTGCCCTCGGCAAGGGTGAACCGGTGGGTCCTGCCGTCAGGAGCGCCGAGCGGTCGCGCCCCCGATCTCCCGGCGAGCGGTGTCTCCATCGGCACTCCCGCAAGCTCGTCACGCCAGAATTGCCGAAGAGGCTCGACGCCGGCCGACTCACGGACCGACGTGACGATCGGGAGGCTCCCGCCGTCGAGCCAGCCGCCGTGGGCGTAGGCCGCGGCCAAATCCCGGCGGAGGATCCCTATCGACCATTCGTCCACGATCGCGTGGTGAAACGTCATCATGAGCACCGACTCGGCTCCGACGACGTCGAATCGGACGACCCGGAGGAGCGGTGCCACGGCCACATCGAACGGTGTCGAGGCCTCCGCGCGGAGTCCCGCGGCTAGCCTCGACTCGTCCGCGATGGCAACAACCCGCCACGGCACGCGAATTGACGCCGGCGACAACACCCGTTGCACGAGCGCATCGTCGCCCTCGACGAGCGCCGTTCGCAGGGCCGGATGGCGGCCGATCACCGCGGCGAGCGCCCGCTCCAGCCTGGGCCAGTCGAGCACTCCTTTCACGCGCCACGCGATCGGTACGTTGTAGGTTGACGAATCGGGAAGGAGTGAGTGGAGCAGCCACAGGCCACGCTGCATGGGCAGCGGCCGACACTCGACCACGCCGTCCGCGGCCGGCACCGTCGACAGGACCGCGGTCGATTCAGGAGTGGTCGCCGGTGGCCCGCCGATCCTGGCGGCGAGATCGGCGAGTACCGGTGCGTCAAACACGGCCTTCACCGGCAGTCGGACACCGAACCTCCGTTCGATGTCCGCCACCATCCGCATCGACAACAGCGAGTGGCCGCCGCACGCGAAGAAGTCGTCGTCGCGCCCGACCGACGCAATCCGCAGTAGGCTGCACCAGATCGCCGCGAGCCCCTCCTCGACGGCACCACGAGGGGGCGAGCGGGGAACGTCGTCGGACAACACCAGCGCCGCGTCGGGGAGCGCCGCCCGGTCGATCTTGCCGTTGGGGGTGAGGGGCAACCGCTCGATGACGCCGATCCGCTCGGGGAGCATGGCCGCCGGAAGCCGCGTTGCGAGCCAGGCAACGAGATCGGAAGGGCGGATCTCCGCCCCGGCGGCCGGCACGACGTGCGACACGAGAAACCACTCGCCACGGTCGTCGCGCCGGGCGACGACCGCGGCCTCGGCAACGAGAGGATGCCCCGTGAGCACCGCCTCGATCTCGTCGGGCTCGACCCGATGACCGCGGATCTTCACCTGGCGATCGGCGCGGCCGAGGTACTCGAGTTCGCCGTCGGCACGCCAGCGGCCGATGTCGCCGCTGCGATAGAGCCGCCCGCTTGATGCCGTGGAAAAGGGATCGGTGACAAACCGCTCGGCCGTCAGATCGGTCCGTCCGGCGTAGCCCCGCGCCAGACATCCCCCGCCGATCCAGATCTCTCCGGCCACATCCGTCGGCACCGGTTCGAGCGCCGCGTCGAGGACACGGATGACGGCTCCGGAGATCGGGCGGCCGATCGGAGGAAGATCGGGCCAGGCGGCAGAAGGGCCCTCGAGCACCGAGGACGTGACGACATGGCTCTCGGTGGGACCGTACTGATTCCAGAGGATGGCGGCGGGCAACTTCGTAAACAAACCACGGATAGCCGGCCCGATTCGGAGTTGTTCGCCGGCGACGATCACCTCCAGGAGCGTCTGGGGAAAACGCTCCGTGGCCAGCGCCGCCTCCGCCACGTGCTCGAGGACGGCCACCGGCAAGAAGATCCGCTCAACCGCCGAGTTCATCATCACGTCGAGCAGCGCCACCGGATCGAGCCGCGTCTCCTCCGGCACGATCACGAGTTCTCCACCGGAGAGCCAGGTGGAAAAAAGCTCCTGGAACGAGACGTCGAAACCGGCACTGGCAAATTGGAGCGTCCGGGCCCCTGGCCCCATGACGGAGTGACGGCACTGCCAGGCGACCAGGTTTGCCAGCGGGCCGATCGACATCTCCACGCCCTTCGGGACGCCAGTCGACCCGGAGGTGAAGAGGATGTAGGCCAGTCGATCCCCGCCCGACTCGAGCTCAGCCGGCGCTTCCGCCGGGGCCACAGCGGGATCCTCGGCGTCAATCCGCAGCCGTTGCGGGGAGGGGGCGCCGGCGGGGATGAGATCGCAGACGGCAGCGACGAGGCCGGCCGAGCGATGATCGCAAACGATCCATGGGCAACGGGCAACCTTCATCATCGCGGCGAGGCGCTCCGGCGGGAGCGCCGGATCGAGGGGCACGCACCCCGCCCCCGCCATGAATACGCCGAGGATCGCTGAATGAAGCTCCGGGGAGCGCGGCAAGCAGATCGCCACCGGCGTGTCGATCGACACCCCGACCCGTCGCAGCCGCGCTGCGGTCCGTTCGGCTCGGTCGTGAAGCTCGCGATAGCTCAGCATCCCACCGTCCCAACGCACCGCGGTGGCCTGCGGAGTTGCCCGGACCTGTTCACGGAAGCCCTCGACGAGGCCTCGGCCCACGGCGACGGGATCGGCAGGTTCGCCGAGGGCGAGCATCGACCGCCGCGCCGCGCCGGAGAGCAACGCCGCTCGCTCGACCGACTCGTCAGGGAACGTGAGCACCGCCTCGAGAAACACCGGAAACGTGGTCGCGAAGCGGGCGATCGTCGCGTCGTCGAAACGACGACGGTCGAACTCGAACGCCCCCCGCCAGCCTTCACCATCCCCTTCGAGGAACAGCGTCAGATCGAACTTCGCCGTGGCCGTGTCGACGGGGATCGGCGCGAGGGTCACCCCATCGCGTGAAAACGACGGCACTCCAGCGGGCGTCGACACGAAGAGCGTGGTCACCAGCGCCGCGCGATCGGCAGACCGTCGGTCGGCCGCGGCCGAGACGATCTCATCCAACGGAAGCGACCCATGGCCGACGGCGGCGAGGATGGTCGATCGCACCCGCCGGACATGATCGCCAAACGACGGGGCGGTCGCCACGTCTCCATCCCAGCGGACGCGCACCGGGAGGGTGTTGAGGAAGCAGCCGATCGAGGCCTGCTCGGCGGCACTGCGGCGGAGCGACACCGGCGTGCCGACGACGATGTCGTCGGCGCCGGTCATCCGGCGCAGCCACGCATGAAAGGCAGCCAGGAGAATCTGGAACTCCGTCGCCTCGGTCTCCCTGGCCACGGCGCGGAGTGGCCCGGCCAAGTCGCCGTCGACGACAAACCGATGGAGGCCACCGCCGGCCTCGATCGCCGGCCCCTGCGGCAGCAGGCGCCCCGGCCAGGGAAGCGCCCCGCTGGCGCCGGCCAGTGTTTCCTTCCAGAAACGGGTGCATCGCGCCTCTTCGGCAGGGGACAGCGGCGCCAGCGCCCTGCCGGCGGCATCGGCGTCGTCGCTCTCTCCATCGGGCCTCGCCAGTTCCCGGAGCAACAGATCGATCGACCAGTCGTCGATGATCGCGTGGTGAAAGGTGAGGAGGAGGATGCCGTGCGGGGCTGCGCGGGGAAAGCGCGTCGCCCGCCACAGGGGCGCGGCGTCGAGGTCGAACGGCCGCCGACCATGATCGAACAGCGCCCCCTCGATCGCCTCGGCATCGATCAGCGGTTCCTCGGCCCAAGGCACCTCCACCGCCGAGATCGGGAGGATCCGCTGCACCGGGCCGTCGCCGCCGTCGACAAGGCAACTCCGCAGCGCCCCATGGCGAGCCATGGCCCGGCCGAGCGCCCGCCGCAGACTTTCCCAATCGACCGGCCGATCGGCGCGAAACGCGAACGGCTGGTTGTAGGTAGCCCGATCAGAGAGAAGGGCATCGAGGAGCCACATGCCACGTTGGGCCGGGAGCGCCGGCAGGAACCGCTCGTCGCAGGCCGGGATGAGAGGCTCAGCCGACAGGTCATCGGCCGCCACGCGGCCTGCCCCATCGTCGGCGGCCGCATCGATCGCGGCAGCCAACCGCGAGAGCGTCCTCATCTCGAAGACCGCGGTCACCGGCAACCGGACGCGGAACTTCTGCTCGATCGCCGCCACCAGGCGCATCGCGAGGAGCGAATGGCCGCCGCGGGCGAAGAAATCGTCGTCGCGTCCGGGGGCCTGGCCCCCGAGAAGCTCGCGCCAGGGTGCCGCAAGCCTCGTCTCCGTTCCCGGCCGTGGCGGGACGCTTCCCGGTCGGTCGTCGGATGCCTCGAGGAGCGCGAGCAATCGGGCCCGGTCGAGTTTGCCGTTGAGAGTGAAGGGCAGGGCCTCGACGACGATGACACGGGCCGGCACGAAGGCCTGGGGAAGATTCGCTTCGAGCCAGCCTTGAAAGCCGTCGATCGCGTCGAACGCTTGGTCGACGCG
>CAJBCV010000385.1 GCA_903951635.1 uncultured Planctomycetaceae bacterium | reverse complement strand
TGCCGGTGGAGCCAGCGGGTCAGGGCGACCACCCCCTGCGGCCCGATCTTCGCCTTGTCGGCCCGGAGGATGTCGGCCCACTTCATCGTCCAGAAGTCGGCATACTCCGGCCGCTCGAGAAGCCGCTCGACGAGCTTCTCGCGCTTGTCCGGGGAGGGATCGGCCAGGAACGCGCGGGCCTCGGCGGCGGTGGGAAGCGTGCCGATCGTATCGAGGGTCGCGCGGCGGAGGAACGTGGCATCGTCACAGCGCTCCGCCGTCGGGATGCCGAGGGCGGCGAGGCGGTCGTGGACGAGCGTGTCAATGACGCTTGACTCCGGCGGACGCACGAAGGCGACTCCCTCGCGTGGCACGACGACGCGCACCGTGGCGACATGCCCCAGATGACGGACGAGGATCGCCGCGTCGCCCGGGATCGTGCCGGCCTCGAGGATCCCGGCGGCACTGACGGCGACGATCCCCGGGGCATTCGAGAGGAAGTCGGTCTCCTGCGTCACTCCATGCCGCCCGCCGGCGATGTCGACGGCGCTGACGCGGAGTTGGTGGGTCTCTCCCGGCAGGAGCCTGATCTCCGCCGGCTCGGCCGCGAGGCCCACGACCGGTCGATCATCGGGGACATCGGCCCGGGCCCCCTCGGCGATCCAGCGGAGGAGCCGGCGGTGCGCCGGGCTCCCCTCGTCGATCTTTCGGCCGCCGCCATGCGGCACCGCGGCGGTGGCCTTGAGGAGGAGGAGCGAGGCTTCCGGCGCCGAAGGGGTGATCCGGCGGCCGCGCGACTGCGACACGATCGCCGCATGATCGGCGGCATGATCGAAGCCGAGGAGGCTGAGCTTGAAGCCGTTTTGCCCCTCCGCCTTGCCATGGCAGCCTCCCGCATTGCAGGCATGCTTTGTGAGGATCGCCTGGACTTCCCGCTCGAACGACACCGGCACCGGATTCGTCACACCGCTCACGGAAAGGGGGAGCGTGACGCGGCGCTCGCCGAGGGAGGCGGTGACGTCGGTCGCGCCGTCGGCGAGCGGCTCGACGAGGCCCGTGGCCGACACCCGCGCGACGCCCGGGTCGGCCACGTCGAAGCGCACCGCCCGCGTTCGATCGACCGATCGGCCGTCGACGTCCTCGAGGATCACGATCTGCTCAGCCCCCTCGGGGCGATCCAGGCGGATGGCGGGAGGATGAGGCGTGAGGTCGGCGGCGTGCACCGTAGACCCGGCTGCAAGCAGAACGGAAACCAAGCGGGGCCACGCCCCAAGGCTCGTTTTCCGGCTCGGAGCGTGTGCGTTCAGCGTCGGCATGGGGCTCACCGTGCGGCTTTCCCGGGCTGTCAGGGTACCATGGCCGGCATCCGACGCCGCGGCAGGGGCCCGTGGCAGCGTCCGGGGAACGGGTGAGGAAAGCGACCGTGCAATCGAGCCGCTATGCCATCCTCCGCCTCGCCCTCCTCGCCTTCGTGGCGGCGATCACGGCTCCCCCTGCCGCCGCCGATCCTCCGTGGTCGCTTGCGCCCCTGGCCCGCCCCGCCGTCCCGCCGGGAGCGAGCCACCCGATCGACGCCTTCATCCAGGCGCGGCTGGCGAAGGAGGGGATCCCTCCAGCCCTCCCGGCCGATCCCCGCTCGCTCCTCCGCCGCCTCCACTACGACCTCACCGGGCTTCCCCCCACGATCGACGACGTCGAGTCATTCGCTGCTGAGTGTGCCGCACGCGGCATCGACGACGCGACCAGCCGTGTGATCGAAAAGCTCCTCGACTCGCCGCGGCACGGGGAACATGTCGCCCGTCACTGGCTCGACGCTGCCCACTACGCCGACACCCACGGCAACGATCACGACCACGCCCGCCCCAACGCCTGGCCCTACCGCGACTGGGTCATCGGCGCCTTCAACGACGACAAGCCCTACGCTCGATTCGTCGCCGAGCAGGTGGCCGGCGACATTCTCTTTCCCGACGACCCGCAGGCGATTCCTGCCCTCGGCTTCCTCGCCGCCGGCCCCTGGGACGACACGCTCATGGTCGGGGTCCGCGAAGACACCGTCGACCATCTCATGTCGCAGAACCTCGATCGCGACGACTACGTGATGACGGTGATGAGCACCTTCCAGAGCCTCACCGTCCACTGCGCCCGCTGCCACGACCACAAGTTCGATCCGGTTTCGCAGCGCGACTACCACGCTCTCCAGGCGGTGTTCGCTGGCATCGATCGGGCCGACCGTCCCTACGACACCGATCCCGCCCTCCATGCCCGCCGCCGCACGCTGCTCGCGCGCCGGGGGGCGATCGAGCGCCGCGATTCGACGATCCTCGCGGCGATGCAAGCGCCCGCCGAAGCCGCCCGCCTCGAAGCCGCCGTGACGGCGAAGCAGACCCGCGCCGATGCCTTCCAGCTGCTCGAGATCCTCGCGATCACGAGCGTCGCCTCCCCGGGCACGATCCACACGCCCCTCCCCGACGGCTCCTGGCTCGCTTCGGGGCCGACGCCTGAGAAAGACACGCTTCTGGTCACCGCCAGGTCGCCGCTCCGCGATCTTCGGGCGATCCGTCTGGAGACGCTCGCCGATCCGTCGCTCCCTGGCGGCGGACCGGGCCGCTACGAGCCGGCGGGCAATTTTCACCTGACGGAGTTTTCCCTCGCCGCCCGTCCGCTTGCCACCGCCGACAAGCCGGCCGTGCCGGTGGCGATCGCCCACGCCACCGCCGATCACGCCGACAGCAACGACCCGGTGCAAGGCGCTCTCGACGGCCAAGCCACCACCCACTGGAGCATCCATCCGCGCTACGGCGAGAACCACGAAGCGGTCTTCCATCTCGCCGCGCCGTTGACCACCGAAGGGGATGCGATCCTCACGATCCGCCTCGACTTCCAAGGGGCCACGGGCCATCAGGTGGGGCGGCTGCGACTGTCGGTCTGCGGCCCGGAACTCGCGCCCGCCGACCGCGATCCACTTCCTCAGGCGCTTGCCGCGCTCGTCGCCAAGCCCGCCGCCGAGCGGATGACCGCGGAAACCGAAACGCTGTTCTTCGAACTGCTCCGCGGGGAAGTGGAAGCCGAGCTTGCCGCGCTCCCGCCACCTGAGAAGGTCTATGCCGTCACCAATGACTTCGCGCCGCAGGGGTCGTTCAAGCCGGCGAAGTCGCCGCGGCCGATCCGCATCCTCGAGCGCGGCGAGGTGACCAAGCCCCTGGAAGAGGTGGGGCCGGCGGCGCTTGCCTGCCTCCCCGATCTCCCCGCCGATCTGTTCATCCGCAGTGACGACGAAGGGGCCAGACGCGCGGCACTCGCCAGATTTCTCATCGACGACCGCAACGTTTTGACCTGGCGGAGCATCGTCAACCGGGTGTGGCAGTGGCACTTCGGCCGCGGGCTCGTCGAGTCGCCAAACGACTTCGGATTCATGGGGAGCGAACCGAGCCACCCGGAGCTCCTCGACTGGCTCGCCTGCTGGTTTCGCGACGATGGGCACGGCTCGCTCAAGGCCCTCCATCGGCTCATCCTCTCGAGCGCCACCTGGCAGCAGGCCGTCGCCTTCGACGCCGCTGCGGCCGGCCGCGACGCCGACAACCGGCTCCTGTGGCGCGCCCACCGCCGCAGGCTCTCCGGCGAGCAGGTCCGCGACACGCTTGTCAGCCTCGGCGATGGCCTCGATCTCGCCATGGGAGGACCGGCCGTCGTCCACTTCCTCGATAAGGGGAAGGCGACCTTCATGCCCGATGGCGGAGCTCCGGCGTTCCTCGACTACGAACACTTCCCGGCCGATGCCCCCGCCCACCGCCGCCGTGCGATCTACCGCTTCGTCTTCCGTACCGTCCCCGATCCCTTCATGGATGCCCTCGACGTCCCCGACGGCGGGCAGCTCGTGCCGGTGCGCAACGAATCGACGACCGCCGTCCAGGCTCTCGCTCTCCAAAACGATCCCTTCGTGCTCCATCAGGCCGGCCGAATCGCCGACCGGATCGGCACGACAGAAAACATTGCAGCGATTGTCGACGCGCTCGTCCGCCACATCCTCCTCCGCTCCCCCTCGGCCGAGGAGCGTGCGCTCTTGGCGGCCCACGCCGAGCGGCACGGTCTCACCGCCGCCGCCCACCTCCTCCTCCAGACCAACGAGTTTCTCTACCTCGACTGACGCGATCATTCGCGGATACCACGAGCGTCACCTTCCCACGCATGCCTTCCACTCCCCGACATCCCCGGCGCGAGGTCTTGAAAACGCTCTCGAGCGGCCTCGGGGGGATCGCCTGCGCGATGCTCGCAGCGGACGAGGCGGGGGCCGCGGCGCCGTTTCTCCATGGCGGCAAGCCGCGGGCGAAGCGCGTCGTCGAGTTGTTCATGACCGGCGGAGCGAGCCAGTGCGATCTGTTTGATTACAAGCCGCGGCTCGAAGCCCTCCATGGCCAGCCGTTCGATCCGGGCGCCGGGAAACGCGTCGAGGCGAGCATCAGCACGCCCGGCGCCGTCATGAAGAGCCCGTTCGCCTGGGCCCGGCACGGAGAGAGCGGGAGATGGGTCAGCTCGGCGCTTCCCTGCTTGGCCCGCGAGGTCGATCGAATGGCGTTCCTGATGGCGATGGAGTCGTCGTCGAATGTCCATGGCCCGGCAAGCTACCTGCAGACAAGCGGGTTTCTGCTGCCCGGGTTTCCGTGCGCCGGCGCCTGGATCTCGCACGCCCTCGGGAGCCTCGCCGACAACATCCCCGCGTATGTCACGCTCCCCGACGCCCGCGGGCTCCCCTACAACGGCCGCAGCGCCTTCACGGCCGGTTTTCTGCCGGCCAACCACCAAGGGACCGTGATCCAGGCCTCGGCCCCGCAGCCGATCTCTCATCTCCGCCCCCCTCCCGACCGCACCGACATCACCTCCGAAAGCCGGGCCGAGGGGCTCGAAGTGCTCACGCGCCTCAACGCCCTCCATGGCGAGGCCCGCCCCGGCGACGATCGGCTCGCCGCCCGGATGGCGAGCTACGAACTCGCCGCCCGGCTCCAGCTCTCGGCGCCGGAGCTGCTCGATCTCGCGAGCGAGACAGCCGAGACCCATCAGCTCTACGGCCTCGATCAGCCGGAGACGGCCGACTTCGGCCGCCGCTGCCTCCTCGCCCGCCGGCTCCTCGAACGCGGCTCCCGGTTCGTGCAGGTGTGGAGCGGTCCTGGAGGCGGGTCACTCAATTGGGACAACCACGGCGACATCCCCCGCGAACTCGGCGCGGCGGCCAAGGGGATGGATCAGCCGGCGGCCGCGCTCCTGGCCGACCTCGGTCGCCTGGGCCTCCTCGACGACACGCTCGTCGTCTGGACGACCGAGTTCGGGCGCATGCCCTTCAGCCAGGGGAGCGTGGGACGCGACCACAACGGCGGCACGTTCGTCTCGTGGCTGGCCGGCGCCGGGATCAGGCCCGGCACTGCTTTCGGCGAAAGTGACGAGTGGTCGTGGAAGGCCGAGCGCGACGTCACCACCGGCTACGACCTCCACGCCACGATCCTCTGGCTCCTCGGCATCGATCACGAGCGACTCACGGCCCGCCACTCGGGGGTCGATCGCCGCCTCACCGACGTTCACGGCCGCGTGGTCCGCGAGATCCTCGCCTGACAGCGGGCGCCGCAGACGGCTCGCGGTCAGGATCGGCGGCTGTTTTCGTCTTGCGTCGGCGACGCCGGTGGGGTCAATTCGCACGGCCGTCTCCGCCCCTTCGCCCCACCAGACCTCTGCCAGGGCCGTCGATGCTTGCTCCGATCGCGCTGTTCGCGGCCGCCGCCCCTGCCGGTGACTGGCCCGCCCTCCTCACGGCGCTGGTCGTCTGCGCCACGCTCGTCGCCCTCCTCGTCGGCCAGCGCGGGCCCGACATGGCGATGATCGGCGGCGTGGTCGTGCTTCTCGCCGCGGGAATCCTCTCTCCCGAAGAGGCCCTCAAGGGGATGGCCAACGAGGGGATGATCACGGTTGCGGCGCTGTTCGTCGTGGCCGCCGCGGTGGAGCGAACGGGGGCGCTGGCCACGGTCGTCGACAGGGTGCTCGGGCGCCCGGCGACGCTCGCCTCGGCCCAACTGCGGACGATGATCGGCCCGGCGGTCGTCTCGGCCTTCATGAACAACACGCCGGTCGTCGCCCTGATGGTGCCGGCGATCCGCGACTGGGCCAAGAAGCATCGCTTCCCGGTCTCGAAGCTCTTGATGCCGATGAACGCCGCGGTCGTCCTCGGGGGGCTGTGCACGCTCATCGGCACGAGCACGAATGTCGTCGTCAGCGGACTGGTGAAGGGGAAGACCGGCGCGCCGCTGGGGATGTTCCAGATCGCCCCCCTCGGCGTCCCGCTCCTTCTGGCGGGGATGGTCTATCTCGTGTTCGCCAGCCGCACGCTGCTGAGAGACCGGCGGCCGGCGATGAGCGTCGGCGACGACCCGCGCGAATACACCCTCGAGATGGTGGTGGAAGAGGGAAGCCCGCTTGCCGGGCGGACGATCGAAGAGGCTGGACTGCGCGGCCTCGAAGGACTGTTTCTCATGGAGATCGACCGCGGCGGCCACTTCCTCGCGCCGGTGGCCCCCACCGAGCGCCTCGAGGATGGCGACCGGCTGGTGTTCGTGGGGATCGTCGAGTCGGTCGTGGAATTGCAGAAGCTCCGCGGCCTGCGGCCGGCGACCGATCAGCTCTTCACGCTCGATGGCCCGCGGTCGGAGCGGACGCTCATCGAGGCGGTCGTCTCCAACAGTTGCCCGCTCGTGGGGCGGTCGATCCGCGACGCCCGCTTCCGCTCCAGCTACGACGCCGTCGTCATCGCCGTAGGCCGCAACGGCGAACGGCTGCGGATGAAGACCGGCGACATTGTCCTCCAGCCCGGCGACACCCTCCTCCTCGAAGCGGCGCCAGGCTTCGTCTCCCGCCAGCGCAGCAACCGTGATTTCTACCTCGTTAGCGAGGTGAGCGATTCCCGCCCTCCGCGCCACGATCGGGCGGCGCTGGCGCTGGTCGTGCTCGTGACGATGGTCGCGGCGGCGACGCTCGAACTGGTGCCGATGGTGGCGGCGGCGCTCGTCGCGGCGGCGGTCGTCGTCGCCACGCGCTGCCTCACCTCCGACGAGGCCCGCGACGCGATCGAGTGGGAGTCGCTTCTCCTGATCGCCGCCAGCTTCGGGCTGGCCCGGGCGATGGAGAAGACGGGACTGGCCGAAATGGTCGCCGGGGCGACGATCGACGTGGCAGGCCGCCATCCCTACGCGCTGCTGGCGGCGGTGTACTTCGTGACGATGGTGTTCACGGAACTGATGAGCAACAACGCCGCGGCCGTCCTCACCTTTCCGATCGCCTGGAAGACAGCCGAAGATCTGGGAGTGAATCCGATGCCGTTCGTGATGGCGGTGACGGTGGCCGCCAGTTGTGGCTTCGCCACGCCGATGGGCTACCAGACCAACTTGATGATCTACGGCCCAGGCGGCTACAAATTCACCGACTATCTCCGCTTCGGCGGCCCGCTCAACATCCTCGTGATGATTCTCACGGTGATCCTCGCGCCGCTCCTGTGGCCCTTCTGAAGCCCGCCCGCCGTCACCCGGGAGTCGCCCGCGCATGCGCTATCTTTCCCCCGCCCTCCGCCTCGGGTGCGTCGTCGCGGCCGGGCTCGTCGCCGGCAGCATCGCTCCAGCCCGGTCGGCTGCGCAACAAGCCCCGGCGGCAGCCAACAAGCCCGCCGCCGCGCCCCTGCCGGCCGATCCGGCCGCCTACGTGCCGCAGGTGCTCCTGCCGCTCCTTCATGCGGCGCAGGTGCAGACGGAGATCGGCATCGAGGGGGCCACGCTCGGTCAGCTCGAGCAGCTCTTTGCGACGGTCGACGGCGACTGGTGGCGGGCCCGCAATCTCCCTCAGGCCGAACAGCGTGCGGCGATCGCCAAGGTGGAGAAGGCCGTGAAGACCTGGCTCAAGGAGTCACTGCCGCGCGAGAAGCTGCTGCGGCTGGCCGACCTCGAACGCCGGGCCCAGGGAGGGCGGGTGCTCCTTCGGGAAGATGTCGCCGACGTGGTCGGCCTCGAGCCTGCCCAATCGGAGAAACTCCTCGCCGCAGCCCGCGCCACTGAATCGGCAGCCGCCGCGCTCGGAAGGGTGTTTCAGACCGGCGGCGGCCAGGGCGACCTGGAGAAAGCGGCCCTCCAGGCGGCCCGCGAGCGGGAGCTGAAGCTTCCCGGCGACCTTCTCTCGGAGGAGCAGCAAAAGCGCTGGCGCGAGCTTGCCGGCGCCCCGTTCGACACGGTGACGCTCGACCGCATCTATCCGATGGCGCCGCAGATCGCCCCCTCCGACACGTGGATCAATGCCAAGCCCCTCACGCTTGCCGACCTCCGCGGCAAGGTGGTGATCCTCCATTTCTACGCCTTCGAGTGTGTCAACTGCCGCCGGAATCTCCCGATCTATGCCGAGCTGCACCGCGCTTTCGCCGACAAGGGGGTCGTCGTGATCGGGGTCCAGACACCCGAAACAGAGGCCGAGAAAGATCCGGGCAAAGTGATCGCCGCAGCCAAGGACGAGGGGATCGAGTATCCGGTGGTCTTCGACGGCGACTCGGCCACCTGGAAGGCGTGGGGCAACACGATGTGGCCGACGGTGTACGTCATCGATCAGCAAGGCTATCTGCGGGTCTGGTGGCAGGGTGAACTGCAGTGGCAGGGGGCGAAAGGGGACGAAGTGATCCGCGGTGCGGTCGAGAAGCTCCTCGGCGGCAAGCCCGACGCCGAGCCGGCAGCCGCCCCCAAGCGCCCGCCCCTCCCGGCAGCGAAGTAAGCCCCCTCGGGCCTCGGGAACAGCCTCCGAGACATCGCCCCGCGCCCGGCAGCGCAATTCTGCGGGCCACCGCCAAGCCGTTCATGGGCAAGGGCTTGCGCCTCGCAGCCGCGTCGTTCGCCGGGGCTTCCTGCGGTGCTATAATTCGGGGCGGTTTTCGGGCGAGCGCACGCGTGCCTCCTCCGGCGCTGCCAGATTTTGTCTGCAAGGGAGACACCATGACCCCGTTTATCCGTTTGGGTCGCACGACCTTCGCCTGCCTGGGCCTGCTCGCGCTTACCGCGCCTGCCTGCGGCGATGAGCCTGCCGCGGCGGCCGCTGGGCCCCTCTCCTACAACAGGGACGTCCGGCCGCTTCTGGTCGAGCACTGCTTCTCCTGCCACGGGGCCGACAGCGCCTCCCGCAAGGCCGGCCTGCGGCTCGACCAGCGTGACGCGGCGATCGAATTCGGCGCCTTGGTCCCGGGCGACCCCGATTCCACCACCTTCCTCGACCGCGTGTACTCCGACGATCCCGAGGAGGTGATGCCCCCGCCGGCCTCGAAGAAGCCGCTCAATGACGAGCAAAAGGCCATCCTCACGCGGTGGGTGAAGGAAGGGGCGGAGTACGAGCCCCACTGGTCGTTCATCGCCCCGAAGCGGCCGGAGCCGCCGGCGGTCAAACAAGAGGCCTGGGTCCGCAATCCGATCGACCGCTTCGTTCTCGAGCGTCTCGAAGCCGAAGGGCTTACTCCCGCCCCCGAGGCCGACCGGCGGACGCTTGCCCGCCGCGTCGCCCTCGATCTCACCGGTCTGCCGCCGGAGCCGGCCCTCGTCGAGGCGTTTGTCGCCGACCGCTCCCCCGATGCTTACGAGCAACTCGTCGATCGGTTGCTCTCGAGCCTCGATTGGGGCGAGCACCGCGGCCGCTACTGGCTCGACTACGCCCGTTACGGCGACACCAACGGCATTCACATCGACAACTTCCGCGAACTGTGGGCCTACCGGCAGTGGGTCGCCAATGCGTTCAACCGCAACCTGCCGTTTGACGAGTTCACGATTCTCCAGCTCGCCGGGGACCTCGTGAATGCCGAGACGCCGTCGCTGCCGCGTGAGACGCAACTCGACAACCAGATCGCCAGCGGCTTCAACCGCTGCAACATCACGACGAGCGAAGGGGGGGCGATCGACGAGGAATACCGCGTCATCTACTGCCGCGACCGGACCGAGACGACCTCCGCGGTGTGGATGGGGCTGACGACCGGCTGCGCCGTCTGCCACAACCACAAGTTCGATCCGTTCTCTCAGAAAGAGTTTTACGAGCTCTCGGCGTTCTTCAACAACACGACGCAGCCGGCGATGGACGGCAACGTCCACGACACGCCGCCGATCGTGCCGGTGCCAAAGCCGGACGACCTGCCGCGCTTCACGCAGCTCGAGCAGGAGCTCCCCGCGGCGCGGGCCGCCGTCGAAGCGAGGAAGGGCTCGGCGCGGCCGGAGTTCGACGCCTGGATCACCGCGGCCACTTCCGACACCGTCCGCAAGCTCCTCCCCCAGGACGCTCCTGTCGCGGAACTCGCGCTCTCCGAAGGGCAGGGGAGCGTCACGAAGGTGAAGCTCGGCGGCGCCGACAGCGACCTCGCGCTGACCCCCGAGACGACGTGGCAGGCCGGCCCCCCCGGCACCCAGGGACTGCTCCTCAACGGCAAGGCGGCCGAGCTGCCGGGACTCGGCGACTTTGAGCAGGATCAAGGCTTCAGCCTTTCCTTCTGGGTTCGCCCGCCGGCCAATGACAACGCCTACGCCGTCGTCGCCCGGATGGACGTCGCCAATGCCCACCGCGGCTGGGATGCGTGGATCCAGGGCCGCCGCCTCGGCATGCACATGATCCATGCCTGGCCCGACGACGCGATGAAGGTCTCGGCCAAGGATCAGCTCCCCGCCGATGCCTGGACGCAGGTCGCGATCACCTATGACGGCTCGGGCCGCCCCGAGGGGATCAAGGTCTTCTACAACGGCAAGCTCCAAGGCTTGAACGTCGAGACGAACGCCTTCAAGAAGAACACGATCAGGACTCAGGTGCCGTTCACGATCGGCAGCCGGTCGCCCGGCACCCCGGCCCACGCCTGCGGCTTGGCGGGGCTTTCCGTGTGGGGCCGGACGCTTGCCGACGGCGAGATCGAAGGTCTCGCCCGTGGTCAGGCGCTGGCCGACATCGTCCGCCTCGATCCCGCCGCCCGTCCCGCCGCGGCCGGCCCACTCTATGACTGGTGGCTCGTCACCGCCGACGAGACCTTCAAGGCAGCCACGGCCAAAGCCGCGGCGCTCGACGCCGAGCAGGCGGAGATCCGCCGCCGTGGCACGGTGGCCCATGTCATGAACGAGAAACCGGAGATGGCGAAGGCCTTCGTGCTCGCCCGCGGCGAATACGACAAGCGGTTGGACGAGGTGCAGCCCAACACCCCCGCCATCCTCCCCGGCTTCCCCGAGGGGGCACCGCGCAACCGGCTCGGCCTGGCCCGTTGGCTCCTCCTGGCCGATCATCCCCTCACCAGCCGGACGACGGTCAATCGCTTCTGGCAGGAGGTGTTTGGCACGGGGCTTGTCCGTTCGAGCGCCGACTTCGGTGTCTCGGGTGAGCTCCCCAGCCATCCCGAACTCCTCGACTGGCTGGCGGTGGAGTTCCGCGAGACAGGTTGGAACGTCAAGCGGCTGTTCAAGCTCATGGTGACCAGTGCCGCCTACCGGCAGTCGGCCGCCACGACCCCCGAGAAGCTCGTCAAGGACAACGCCAACCGGCTCCTCTCGCGCGGCCCGCGGTTCCGGATGGATGCCGAGATGGTGCGCGACTACGCCCTCGCGGCCAGCGGCCTCCTCGTCCGCCAGATCGGTGGCCCGAGCGTGAAGCCCTACCAGCCCGACGGCGTCTGGGAGGCGGTCTCGATGGGGGGCAACACGAGCAGCTACAAGCGTGACTCGGGCGAAAACCTCTACCGCAAGAGCATGTATTGGTTTTGGAAGCGGACGGCGCCGCCGGCGTCGATGGAGATCTTCAACGCCCCGTCGCGCGAGACCTGCACGATCCGCCGCGAGCGCACCAACACCCCGCTCCAAGCCCTCGTCACGCTCAACGACCCGCAGTTCGTCGAGGCCGCGCGGGCCCTCGCCGACCGGGCCTGGGAAGTCGGCGGCCAGACCGACGAGTCGCGGATCGATTTCCTCGCCCGCCGCCTCGTCGCCCGGCCGCTTTCGCCCCAGGAAATGCCGATCGTGAAGCAATCGCTTGCCGACCTCCAGGCCTACTACGGCGCCCATGCCGAAGAGGCCAAGCAACTGATCTCGGTCGGTGACTCGAAGCCCCGTCTCCCCGACCCGGCGCAACTCGCGGCCTGGACGATGCTCACCAACGAACTGATGAATCTCGACGAAGTCCTCTGCAAATAAACGAACCCGTTGCCGCTCGCGGAATCTTCTCAGAGTTCCTGAGAAGGGTTCCTGAGAAGGGTTCCGTTCGATCCTCAATCGCCTCCCGTTGGCCCATAGGAGTCTTCTCCATGAACCCGCTCCCTTCCGACCTCACGGCGCTCGGACTGAATCTGACGCGCCGCCGGTTCTTCGAGCGTGGCAGCCATCTCCTCGGCGGCGCGGCACTCGCCTCGCTCATGGGGGAGAGCCTGGCCCGCGGCGATGGCGGCGGGGCGGCGGTCGTGGGGAACGACGGCGTGGCGCGGGTGCCCGGCGCCCATGGCCCCCACTTCGCCCCGAAGGCGAAGAACGTGATCTATCTCCACATGGTGGGCGGCCCGCCGCAGATGGACCTCTACGACTACAAGCCGCTCATGAACGATTGGTTCGACAAGGATCTCCCCGAGAGCATCCGCAACGGCCAGCGGCTCACGACGATGACCTCAGGGCAGACCAGGTTCCCGATTGCGCCGTCGAGGTTCAAGTTTTCCCAGCACGGCAAGAGCGGAATGTGGGTGAGCGAACTGCTTCCCCACACGGCGAGCATGGCCGACGACATGTGCTTCATCCGCAGCATGAACACCGAGGCGATCAACCACGAGCCGGCGATCACCTACATGCAGACCGGCAACCAACTCCACGGCCGTCCCTGCCTCGGCTCATGGGCCAGCTACGGCCTCGGCTCGCTCAATCAAGATCTCCCCACGTTCGTCGTCCTCGTCGCCAAGCCGACGAACACCGAGCAGGTGCAGGCGATCGGGGCCCGGCTCTGGTCGAGTGGCTATCTCCCCGGCGAATACGCCGGCGTGAGCTTCCGTTCCGCGGGCGACCCGATCCTCTACATCAACAACCCCTCCGGCGTCCCCGCCGAGGTGCGTCGCAAGACGCTCGACGGCCTCCAGGCCCTCAACCAGCGGACGCTCGAGCAGATCGGCGATCCCGAGACGCGCACCCGCATCGCGCAGTACGAGATGGCCTTCCGGATGCAGTCGAGCGTGCCCGATCTGACGAATCTCGCCTCCGAGCCGGAGAGCACCTTCGGCCTCTACGGCGAGGAGGCAAAGAAGCCGGGATCGTTTGCCAACAGCGTGCTGATGGCGCGGCGGATGGTGGAGCGCGGCGTCCGGTTCGTGCAGGTCTATCTCAACAACTGGGACACCCACGCCAACGTCGCCGGCCGGTTGCCGATGCAGTGCAAGGACATCGATCAGGCCTGCCACGGCCTCGTCCAGGATCTGAAGTCCCGCGGCCTCCTCGACTCGACGCTCATCATCTGGGGCGGGGAGTTCGGGCGGACGATCTATTCCCAAGGGGGCGTGTCGCGCGAGAACTACGGCCGCGACCACCACCCGCGCTGCTTCACGATGTGGATGGCCGGCGGCGGCGCCCGCGGCGGCCAGGCCTACGGCGAGACCGACGACTTCTCCTACAACATCGTCAAGGATCCGGTCCACATCCGCGACTTCCATGCCACGGTGCTGCAACTCCTCGGCTTCGACCACGAGCGCTTCACGTATCGCCACCTCGGCCTCGACTTCAAGCTCACCGGCGTCGACCACGCCCGCGTGATCCCCGAACTGATGGCCTGAGCAGGCGGGGCCTACGGAGAGCGGCCGAAGCGGATCATGGCCTGTGGTAAGGTCCCGCGCGGCCGGCTGCAATTAAAGATTTGTAGCCGTTTCTTGAATAGCGCTCTCCGGTATTCAAGCTTCGCACCATGGCTCGCAGGGTCAGCGGCACGGGGGGAGCCGCTGTGAGCGGCGACGCGTAGCTCGGGCCCGTTCAAACGCCCTCTTTTCAGCCCGCTCGGCGCGGGCCCCCCTTCGAGCCCCTCCCAGCTATAATGGTGCCCTTGCGCCTCCCCTGCCGGGTTTCAGGGGTGGACTGATCGTGACCTTTGGGGCATCACCATGCGCGCTGGCGCCAATGCGGTTGGATGGAGAAGAATCGGCATCGCGGCCGTGGCAGGCATCAGCCTGACGGCGACCGCTGTCCTGGCTGGCCGGGCCACCACAGCCGCTGACGCTCCTCCGCCGTCGGCCTCTCCAGACGACGCCGCAGCCAAGGCCGCCGAAAAGGCCGCGGCCGAAAAGGCGGCCAAGGAGGCGGCTGCCAAGGCCGAGCGCGAGGCGGCCTTCCGCACCGCCCGCGAACTCCTCACGCCCGAGCCCCGCCCGGCCCGCCCGGCCCTCCCCCAAAGCAGCCTGCCGCTGCAGCTGCTCGATGGCGAGCGGGTAGCGCTGGTGGGGAACTCGACCGCCGAACGGATGAACCTCTTCGGGCAGTTTGAAACGCTCCTCCACCAGCGCTTTCCCGACAAGCATCTCGTCGTTCGCAACTTTGCCCGGCCAGCCGACGAGGTGGCCAATCGTCAGCGTGGGGGCGACTACACGGCGCTCGACGACCCGCTGGCAGCCTTCGGCGCTGACACCTTTCTCCTTTTCTTCGGGTTCAACGAATCGTTTGCCGGCCCGGAAGGGGTGGCGGGATTTCGTACCGACTACGAGAAACTCCTCGATGACCTCGCGCGCCGCTATCCGCGCGACGACACCGGTGCCGCCCCCCGGTTCGTGATCGTCTCGCCGATCGCCGTGGAGCCCTCGGGTGATCGGCTCCTCCCCGATGCCGCCGAGCAGAATGCCACCCTCGCTCTCTACCGAGACGCCGCCCGCGACGTGGCCAAGGCCCGGGGCATCGCCTTTGTCGATCTCCTCGCCGAGACGGAGCGGGCCTTCACCGCCACGCCGGGTCTGCAGTTCACGATCAATGGCTGCCATGTGAATGCCGCCGGCGATACGATCGTGGGAAACCTCCTCGACCGTCTCCTCTTCGAAGGGGCCGGCCAGGCGCCGGTCAAGCTCCTGACGAAGGATCGCTTCGAGAAGCTCCGGGCCGCCGTCATCGACAAGTCGTGGATCCATCTCCAGGACTACCGGATGGTCAACGGCTGGTACGTGTACGGCGGCCGCCGCACGTTCGACACCGAGACCTTTCCCCGCGAATACGCCAAGCTGCGGCGAATGGCGGCGGTCCGCGATGCCTATGTGTGGGATCTCGTCGCTGGTCGGACGGTGCCCCCGGAGCCCGACGATGCGGGAACCGGCGACCTGCTCACGCCGCCGACACGGTTCGGCGTTCCCGGACAGGCCTACAGCGAAAATCAGACCGGTGGTCCGGTGATCGTGCCGCCGGCCGACCTGATCAAGTCGTGCACGCTCCCCCCCGGCTTCGAGATGAAGCTGTTCGCGGATGAATCGCGGTTTCCCGAGCTGGCCAAGCCGGTGCAATTGTCGTTCGATGGCCGGGGCCGGCTGTGGGTGAGCACGATGCCGAGCTATCCGCAGTGGCAGCCGGGTGATCCGCGCCCCCAGGACAAGCTCGTGATCCTCGAAGACACCGATCGCGACGGCACGGCCGACAAGAGCACGGTGTTTTATGACCGCCTCCACTGCCCCACCGGCTTCGCCTTCTATGACGGCGGCGTCCTCGTGGTCGATCAGCCACGGATCCTCTGGCTCAAGGATGGCGACGGCGACAGCCGGGTGACGCCCGGCAATCCCGCCGACAGCATCGTCCATGTCCTCGACGGCTGGGCGACGGAAGACACGCACCACACCGTCGGCGCCTTTGAAACCAGCCCCGCCGGGCTCGTCCACATGCTCGAAGGGGTGGCGATGAGCACCACCGTCGAGACGCCGTGGGGACCGTTCCGCAACTACGGCTCCGCCGGCGCCTACGTCCTCGATCCCCGCACCTGGCAGATCAGTCACTTCGTCACCGCGGGCTACGGCAATCCCTGGTGCTACGTGTTCGATCAGTGGGGGCAGGGTTTCTGCGGCGACGGCACCGGTGCCAACCAGCACTGGGATACGCCGCTCTCGGGCAAGCAGTACCGGGGCCGCAAGGGGATGAACCCGGTCTTCGACGTGGAGGGGATGCGGCCGGTGGTGGGGAGCGAGTTCCTCCACACGCGGCAGTTTCCCGACGATGTGCAGGGGCAGTTTCTCTACGCCTGCGTCATCAACACCAACGGTATGCCGCGCTGGACGTTCTCCGACGACGGCGCCGGCTTCAAGGGAGTGCGCGTCCGGCACGACCCGGCCGACCCGAAGACGGCGTTCGATCTCATCAAGAGCACCGACAAGCACTTCCGCCCCGTCGATCCGCAGATCGGGCCCGACGGCGCGCTGTGGTTCGGTGATTGGGCCAATCCGCTCATCGGCCACATGCAGTACAGCCAGCGCGATCCCAACCGCGATCATGTCCATGGCCGCATCTATCGCCTCTTTTACAAAGACAAGCCGCTCCTCGAGCCCGAGACGCAGGTCGGGAAGCCGATCGCCGTCGTTCTCGATCAGCTGAAATCTCCGGAATGGCGGACGCGCTGCCGGGCCCGCGATCATCTCCAGGCCCTCCCGCCGGCCGAGGTGCTCCCCGCCGCTGCTGCCTGGTTCGAGGCCAAC
>CAJBCV010000384.1 GCA_903951635.1 uncultured Planctomycetaceae bacterium | reverse complement strand
TGGAGGGTGTCGACGACGAGGCAGAGATACCCGTGCCGGGCAAACCAGATGCCCTGATCCTGGAAGGCGGTCTTGTTACCGTCGCGGCCGCGGCCGGAATGGCCGCAGACATAGACGATTGCCGGATATCCGCCGGCGGGTGGCGGCGCGGCGGGACGCCACAGATTCGCCGTGACGTAGAGGCCGGGGATGCTCTGGTAATGGAGCATGTCGACGGCATAGCCATCCCCCTCGAGGCGCCCCGTGACCGTCGTGCCGAGCGGCGTCCGGACCGGCAGCGGGTCGAGCCCGAGCATGAAGAGGTATTCGGCGCGGAGCCGTTCCTGCCGGGCCGCATCCGAAGGAACGAGATCGTCGCCGATCGTCCGCTCGATTCGCGCCGTCCGCGCGGCGAGCCAGCGATCGATCATCGCATCCCCCGGCGTCTCGCGATCGGCAGCGCCGAAGGATTGGCCGAAGGCAATCGCCGGTGCGACGAGGAGCAGCAGCGTCGCGACGATGGACGTCATGCCGACACGTCGTGGCGGAGCCGACCGAGGTACCGGACAAAAGGATCGGGTGTCCATTCTGCTCTCCTCGTCGTCGCCATGCCGCGGATGTCGTTGTCTCGTCGCCGGTCAGGGCGGCAACGAAGATCGTCGTGATGTGCCGGCGAGTTGCGATGCCGTGGCGAAAGTCAGGCCGGGCTCGCCGCCCAGCGCAGCGATGGCCTCGGCTCATCGTACGGTACGAGTCTCCGGCGGATTGCGACCTTGGATCGATCGGGATAGAATCATCCTGTTTTCGATCGGGGGCAAGACGGCGGCACAGGCTCCCCGCGCCGGACGCGCCCCGGACAGGGATCCGCGATGACTTCGTTCAACGACACCCGACACCTCTGGGCTCTCGGTGCCTTCCTGGCTGCCGTCGGGCTCGTCGGCATGGTGGTGCGGCGTGAACTCGTGCCGGACGATTTCGGTCGGCAGGGCCCTTACCGGGCCTCGGCGCTTGCCGACGTCGCCGCCCGTCCGAGCCTGTTCCAGGCCGATGCCACTTGTCATGCCTGCCATGAAGAGGTGCAGCACGAGCGGGCCGGCAAGCCTCACGAGGCGGTCCGCTGTGCGCACTGCCATGGCCATGGCGTCGAGCATGTGGCGACGGCGAGGCGGGCGGCTGAGGATCCGTCGGTGTCGCTCCCTCCGGCCGCACCGTGGGATGGCGATTTCCTCACGAAGCTCGATCTCTACGTCACGAAGGACCGGGCCACGTGCCTGGCCTGCCATACCGCGGTGGTGGGGATGCCGGCCGATTTCAAGAAGATCGACGTCGCCGTCCACCTCGAGGAACAAGGGGCTTCCGAGCCACTCGCGAAGGACACCTGCTTCGAGTGCCATGGCGGGCACGACACCGCCCCCTGATCGAGCAAGGCGGCTTTCCCCAAGGGCTGAGATCGCACCATGAGCCTCTTCGAGCTTCCGATCGTGACGTCCGGCCCAGCGGCTCGCTGCGCTTCAGGGGGCTGCGCGACCGGCGGCTGTACGTCGGGCGGTTGCAGTTCGGGCTCCGCCGAGCGGGCGAGCGAGACCTCCCGTCGGGAGTTTCTCAAGACTGCCACCACGATGACGCTGGGGGCGATGTCGTTGACGTTGCTGCCGGGGGCGATGGCCGGCGACGAGGTCCCTGCCGCTGCGCTGCACCCCGGCGGCCCCGCTGCGAACAAGCCGATGTATGGCTTCCTCATCGACACGACGAAGTGCACCGGCGCGGGAAAGTGCCTCACGGCCTGCCGAGTCGAGAACGGCGTGCCGGAAGGGCAGGCGCGAACGTGGGTGGAACGCTATGTCCACTTCAAGGATGGCCGGGTCGAGGTCGACCTCGTCCCCGAGATCGGGTACGCCGCGTCGGGAGAGCCTCAGCCGGCCGCCGAGGATGTCCTCCGTGCCTACTTCGTCCCCAAGCTGTGCAATCAGTGTGTCGACGCGCCCTGCAACCAGGTCTGCCCGGTGCACGCCTCGATCAAGAGCCCGGAGGGGATCGAACTGGTCGACACCGATCGCTGCATTGGCTGCGGCTACTGTGTCCAGGCCTGCCCGTACGGGATTCGATACATGAATCACGAGACGAACGTCGCCGACAAGTGCAACTGGTGTTACCACCGCGTGATGCGGAACGAACAGCCGGCCTGCGTCGAGGCCTGTCCGACAGGCGCCCGGGTCTTCGGCCGGGTCGACGATCCCGAGAGCGAGATCTCGAAGCGGTTGGCAACGCTGCCGACGAGCGTCCTCAAGCAGCACCTCGGCACGCTTCCGCTCACCCGCTACGTCGGCCTCACCGACGAGGTGACCTGATGGAGTTCCACGCGCTCCACGACACGCCATTCATCTTCCCCAACGATGCCCATCCTGTATGGAGCATCATGATCGTGCTCTATCCCTACATCACCGGGATGGTAGCCGGGGCGTTCGTCGTCTCGACGATGTATCACGTGTTTCAACGCGAGGCGCTGCGGCCGGTGGCCCGGCTGGCCGTGGTGACGTCGCTGTGTCTGGGGGCCTGCGCCACGCTGCCGCTCCTCCTCCATCTCCATCAGCCGCAGCGGGCGCTCAACGTCGTGGCGACGCCGAGCCCCAGTTCGGCGATGGCCGGCTTTGGATTCATCTATTCCTTCTACATGCTCGTTCTCGTCGTCGACGTCTGGCTCCTTTTCAGGCCGGCGATCGTGGAACGGGCCCGGTCGGCGCCCGGCGCGTGGAAGAGCGTCTACCGGGCCTTGGCGCTCGGGGTGCTCGAGATCACCCCCCGGGCCGCCGAGATCGACCGGAAGCTCATCCACGCCCTCTCCGTGATCGGGATTCCGGCCGCGTGCATCCTCCACGGCTACGTCGGTTTCCTCTTCGGCGCGATCAAGGCGAATCCGTGGTGGTCGAGCTCGCTGATGCCGGTGATCTTCCTCACGTCGGCCGTCGTGTCGGGGATCGCGGTGCTCACACTCCTCTATCTGTTTCTCTGTCGGAGAAGCCGGATGGAGCCGGACGAAGAATGCATGCGGTCGCTGTCTCGGCTGCTGTGGATGTTTCTCGTCCTGGCGGTGACGTTTGAGTGCGGCGACCTCCTCCACGTGGCCTACGAACGGGAAGAGGAGTGGCACGTGATCCGCGAACTTCTCGTCACGAAGCTGCGATTCTCCTACCTCACGCTCCAGATGTTCATCGGCGCGCTTCTGCCGCTGCTCATCCTCCCGATCCCCGCCTTCACCCGCTTCGCGAGCGCGGGCTTCCGCCGTGCCTGCACCGGTGTCGCGGCCGTGCTCGTCCTCGTGCAAGTTGCGGCGATGCGGTGGAACGTCGTCGTCGGCGGGCAGTTGTTCTCGAAGAGCTTCCGCGGTTTTGTCGACTATCCGGTGACCTGGTTCGGCCGCGAGGGACTGCTCGCCGCGGCGGTGGTCCTGGCGCTGCCGATGCTGCTCCTCTGGGGGGCGATGAAGCTCCTCCCCGTGTGGCCCCCGAGCTCCGAATCCGAATCAGGAGTGAAGACATGATCGCGATGATTACGACGGCTGCCCGGGTGCTTTGCGGGCGTTTGTTCCTCCCCCCGCTGCTCGGGGCGATCCTCGCGGCGGTGGTCATCGCCGGGGCCGCACGTGCGGCGCCGACGGTGCCCGATACGGTGATTTGGGAAGAGGGGATCGAGTATTCGACCCCTGGCGGGGAATCCCTGAAGCTCAATCTTGCCCGGCCGAAGACGGGCGAGGGGCCGTTTCCGGCAGTGATCTGCATTCACGGGGGAGGGTTCCGGGCCGGGACCCGCGACGGCTACGATCAACTTTGCGTCCGCCTCGCCGAGCGCGGCTATGTGGCGGCGACGATCTCCTACCGCTTGGCGCCGAAGCACCGCTTCCCGGCCGCTGTCCACGATACGAAGGCCGCCGTCCGTTGGCTGCGGGCCCATGCCGCCGACTATTCCGTCGATCCAGAGCGGATCGGCGTCACCGGCGGCTCGGCCGGCGGCCATCTCGCCCAGTTCCTCGGGGTCACGTCCCATGTACCGCGCTTCGAGGGAGACGGGGGAAACCCTGGCCAGTCGAGCGCCGTCGCCTGCGTCGTCAACGTCTACGGGCCGAGTGATTTCACGAAGTCGTACGGCAAGAGCGTCGATGCCCACGAGGTGTTGCCGCTGTGGTTCGGTGGGAATCTCGACACCCACCGCGATCTCCATATCCAGGGGAGTCCGCTCGCCTGGGTGACCCCGGACGCCGCGCCGACGCTGTGCATCCACGGGACGGAGGATGCCTATGTCGCCCACGAGCAGGCGGAGTGGCTCATTGACAAGCTCAAAGGGGCGACGGTCGAGGCCGAACTGCTCACGCTCCAAGGCGCCGGCCACGGCTTCAAGGGAGCCGACGCGGAGAAGGCCGACGCGGCGCTGTTCGAGTTTTTCGATCGGCGCCTCAAGCCGAAGCGTTGAATCGCGACACGCGTTCCGCACCGGCCGCCGCAACCTCGTTCACTTCCCGCCGCGGAGGTGGCGGTCGAACCAACTCCCGAACTGAATCAGGTCGAGGAGCATCGTCGGCCAGCCGTGGTCACCGCCGCGGTGGACGACGAGCGACACCTCGTGCCCCTGTTCCTTCGCCTTCGCCCGGAATCGCTCGGATTGATCGAGGGGGACGAGCCGGTCGGCATCGCCGTGGTAGATGAGCGTCGGCGGAAGTTTCCCCGAGAGGCGATGGAGCGGAGAGAGTTCGCGCCCCGTCTCCGGCCAGGTCGTCATGTCGAGGGGATCCTGGTTGAGGGCCTTGCGGAAGCTGAGGGGGGGGCCGCCATTCCGCGGATTTTCCGTCGAGTTGCCGAGATCGAGGAAGTCGGTGACGGGATAGAAGATCGCGACCGCCTGCACGGCGCTGCTCGCCCGGTCGATCTCGTCGGGCGCCGCCGCATCACCGGGGCCACCGGTGGTGGCGATCATGAGGGAGAGGTGGCCGCCGGCCGAGCCGCCGGTGAGGCCGAGCCGGTCGGGATCGACGGCGTAGTCCGCCGCGTGGGTGCGGATGAAGCGGATGGCGCGATGCGAGTCGGCAACGATCTCGGGAATCGTCGCCTCGGGCTGGGAGACGTGATAGACGGGGAAGATCGTGTAGCCCCGACGGAGAAGGGGGGCGAGGACGACGGGGTTGAAGTCACCGGGTCCACCGGAGCGCCAGCCGCCGCTGGTGAAGTAGACGATCCCCAGGCCGTTTGGTTTGGCGGGGCGGACGACGTCGAACGTCAGGTCTTTTCCCCGCCGCACTCCGTAGACGATTCCCTTCTCGACCTCAAAGGCCGGATGGTAATAGACCCATCCGGCGGCGATCCCGATCCCGGCGACGGTCACCAGCGCGAGGAGGCCGAGGAGCAGCCAGGTGAGGATCCGGAGGATCGGCCGACCTCGCTTCGGAAGGGAGTCGCCGGCGGCGGAGAAAACACCTTGGTCTGACGAGGCGGGATTGGTCACGGTCTGGCTCCGGGCGAGGCTTCGGGATCCGTGAACGTAGCAAGGAACGTAGCAAGCGCGGAAGTCGGGACCAAGCGCGGCGAGGAAGCGTTGCGGGATCCCCCTGGGAGGCGAGTCCGTCCGATCGGATGGCACGATCGTTCCACCCGGCAAAACTTGCCTGCCGGGAAGGGGAGTGAATAATCGACCTGTGGCGGCATGTGGCGTCGCCCTGCCCCCGGCTCCGTCCTGTTCCAGACCGGCCTTCACCATGCCCTCCATCGGTCTGGCTCTCTCCGGCGGTGGCTTCCGGGCCACGCTCTACCACCTCGGGGTCATCCGCTACCTCCGGGATAGCGGCACGCTGCCGCTGGTCGCCGACATCGCCGCCGTCTCCGGCGGGAGCATCGTCGCCGCGCACCTCGTCCTCAATTGGGATCGCTACAACGGCAGCGATGCGGAGTTCGCCGAGGCCGCCGCCGAGGTGATCCGGTTCGTCCAGTTCGACGTCCGCAATCACATCGTCCGCCGTCTGCCACTCCTCTTTCCCCTCCGGTATGCGGCGCGGCTCACCGGCTGGCCCGCCGCGCACCTCGCCCCCAATGCACTCCTCGAGCGGCACTACCGGGAGTTTCTCTACGGCGACCGCCGGCTGTTCGAGCTGCCGAAGAGCCCCGGGCTCCACATTCTCGCGACGAACGTCAGTGACGGCGTCCTCTCCGTCTTCAATCGCGACGGCCTCCACATCCAAAAGCGCGACCTCGACGGCGACGACCCGTTTCACCACGTTCCCGGTTGGACCGCGTCGATCGCCAAGGTGGTTGGGGCATCGAGCGCGTTTCCGGGCTTCTTTCCCCCCGTCGAGATCACTGCCGCCGACCTCGGCGTCCGTGACGGCCACTTTCCCACCGAGTCGTTCACCGACGGTGGCGTCTACGACAACCTGGGAATCCGTGCCTTCCGTTGGCTCCAGCAGGTGCGCGGGAGCCCGCTTTCCCGGGTGTTCGTCAGCGACGCCGGCAAGCCGTTCCAGATCCTCGGCGACACGTCGCTCGGGTTCCTCGCCCAGTCGATCCGCGCCACCGACATCCTCTGGGATCGCGTCTGGCAACTCGAGCGGGAGAACTTCGGCGACCAGAACGGCTTCCACTTCGTTCCGATCACGAGGGTCGTGCCGCTCGAGGAGGATTCCCACGCCCTCCACCCCGTGCTTCAGGCGGAGGTGCCGTCGATCCGCACCGACCTCGATCGCTTTTCCGATCTCGAGGTCAACACGCTCGTCGGCCATGGCTACGAGGTCGCCCGGAGCATTCACCGGCGGATGGCGGTGGCCGGGGAGAGCCCGGTGCACGAGGGGCCCGTCTGGCTGCCGCTGCCGGGCGATCCGGCGGCACGTAGCCAACTGACCGCCGGCTCCTGCCCTGCCGACGCCCAAATCGCTGAGGCTGCTCGACGCTCCGCAGATGGCGGTGCGGATGTCGGGGATCTTTCCCCCGCCGGGCACACCGGCACCGCCCGCACCCGCGGCACCAACCCGCAGGCCATCCTGGCGACGACCCTGCGACGCTCGAGCCGTCGCAAGGTGTGGTCGACGCTCCTCGATTTCCAGGATTGGCCGAGCTGGATCTATCTCGCCCTCGGGCTGCTGTTTCTCGTCTGGTTGCCGATCCGCTTTTGGCAGATGCACCGGCATGATCGGATGCTGACGAGCGTCATCAATTCGATCGCCAAGGGGGATCCCGACATTCGTCTCGTCCTCGATCTGGTCGAGAACGATCCGCTCCGCGACTGGCGTCCGATCCCCGTCACCGAAGCCGACGAACTCGCGCCGGTCCACATCGGCGACATCGACGTGCTCTCGCGGAGCCGGATCATCGATCTCCGCAAGACCTGGGTCGGCCAGGGGGCGCGCGACGGGCAGGGGGTGGTGCAGATGCGCGACCGCCTGACGCTCCGCATCCCGGAGGGGGCACGCGATCCCTCGATCACTCTGCGGACCGCCAACGTGGTCAGGGAACTCGACTACCGGCAGCCGCGAAATCAGCCCCAGATCACCGTCCGACGGGGATTCGAGGAGATCAACGGCGAGAAGCTCGCCCGCTTCGAGCTCTCCTGCGATCTCACCTCCGCGCCGCGGGGTGTGCCGGTGACGATCGAACTGGCGACGCACGTCCGCTTTCCGAAGCTCCTCCCGGGAAGGATGCCATTCCTGCTCGATCACCCCACCGATCTGCTGACGGTGTGGATGCTCTTCCCCGAGGATCATCCCTACCACACCTACAACCTCCTCCGGCATCCCCGCGACGAGCCCGACGCCTCCGAGCCGCTCTCCGCGCGCTACACGATCGACCATCCCTACGGCACGCTCATCGGCTGGTCGGTCATCAAGCCCGATCCGGGCACCGTCTACGAGTGCCGTTGGACGAACGACTGACGTCGGTGGCCGGGGGCCGCCCCATGCGATGGGGTGGGAGAGGTAATCTGCGTGGCTCACCGCGAACACGACTGCGGCTTTCACCTTGCCGCGACCTCGCCGCCATGGCTATGGAGGGGCAGTCAGTCCCGGCTCTCCTCCCCGCCAGAGGTGCTCCGTCGTGCGCCGCCATCCCATCCCGGCCCGGGTTCGAGTCCTGCTCTTCGCCGTCCTGTCCCTCGCCCTCGCCTCTTGCCGGGTGTGCGACCGCTGCCTCGCGCCGCGCGAGATCATCGTTGACAGCCCGATCGCGGCTCCGGAATTGGTGACGCTCACCCGGCGGGCCCCGATCGAGCGGGGCAAGCCGCGGAAGGTGCTCGATGCCGCCGGATGGGTGTTCGGCATCCCCGCGAAGATCATTCTCTGGGATCGTCGCGTCGAGAACCACCGCGTCTCGGCCACCACCGAAGGCACGATCGCCGAGTACCTCGCCGACAACGAGCTCGAGCACGTCAAGGTGCGGATCAACCAGTACGCCCCGCTCGAGGACTGGCGGCGGCTGCGGACGAACCGGACCGTCGGCTGGCCGCTCCGTTACACGATCGGGACGCTCTCGGTGGCGGCCGAGGCCGTCTTCCCGGGCAGGCTCCTCGGCGGCGACCACTACAACCCCTGGACCGCCACGATCCATCTTTACAGCGACGTTCCGGCGATCGCGATCCACGAAGGGGGGCACGCCAAGGATTTTGCCCGCCGCGAATGGCCCGGCCTCTACGCCGTTGCCTTCGGCCTGCCGATCACCCAACTCTACCCCGAGGCGATCGCCACTGGCGACGCGTTGGCGTATGCGGAGCGACGCCACGAGGAAGCCCTCGTCGCCGAAGGTCGCCGCATCCTTTATCCGGCCTACGGCACGTATCTCGGCGGGGCAGCGGGACAGGCCGCGGGGATGACGATCGGCCTGCCGATCTATGCCGGCGCGGTCGTCGCCGGTCACGTCGCGGGAAGGATGCCAACCGGGGAGGAGACGGAGGATCCGGACGACGTCGTGGGAGCCCACGTTCCGACAAGCCGGAACGCTGATGCCGGAGCGGAGGTTGCCGGGGCCGAGGAAAGCGCTCCGGAGATCGACGACGACGAGGCGGCCGTGGAGCCGGCGTCGTTCAGCGCGCCCCTCGAATGACCGCTGTGACGCCGTCGAGCACCATCTGAACTGCCGAGGCGACGAGCACCATCCCCATCAGCCGCTCGATCGCCGTCAGGCCGCGCGCGCCGAGGAGGAGCGCGAGCCTCGAGCCGGCCAGGAGGATCGCCGCCGAGGCCCCCCAGGCGACCGTGATCGCGACGAACCAGTCGGCCCGCCGCTCCGGGGCCTGGCTGGAGAGGAGGAGCACCGTCGCCAGCGCCGACGGGCCTGCCACATAGGGGATCGCCAGCGGCACGACGAGCGGCTCGCCATCGTTCTCCTCACCGAGCGGGCCATGGCTGCCGGGGAACACCATCTTCAGCGCGATGAGGAACAGGACGATCCCTCCGGCGATCGTCAGCGCCGGCTCGGAGATCGCCAGCGTCCGCAGGATCGAGCGGCCGGCGAAGAGGAAAAGGATGAGGACGCCGAAGGCGATGAGGAGTTCCCGCGCTGCGACGCGGAACCGGCGCGTCGGCTCGACCGGCGTCAGCGCCGAGAGGAACAGGGGGATGTTGCCGAGCGGGTCCATCACGAAGAAGAGGAGGACCGCCGCGGAAAATGTCGTCATGGCGCCCCTCCTCTCACGCAACCCTGGGATTCTCCAGATTACCAGGAGCCCGCCCGCTGCCGAGGCTGTCGGTTCGACGGAGCCGGCGATCCCGTCGCAGGCCTCAAAACCTCCAGAACCGGCAGAGCCGCGGTCGATCCTTCCTCACAGACGCCCCGGCAAGGGCGCTCCGGCCCACCCATCAGGAACCCTTCCCCTTGTCGCTGTGGCGTCTTGTCCGGGCATGCCGGTCCGTGGTCGCCCTCGCGATCGTGGCAGCCGGCTGCGCCGCGGCCTCGGCGTCTGCCGAGGAAGACGCCAGCCCGGCGACGCCCCCTTCCATCGGTGAGGCCGAAGCGGTGGCCGATGCCGGGGAAGTGCCGCCGGCGTTCGATCCAGAGCAGGAAGCGTGGATGCGCCAGCAGATCGACCGCGCGGTCGAGGCGCGGCTGGCCGGGATTCCCCGGCCGGTCTACATCCCGGCCACCGACATCGCCCCGCCCAAGGGGCTGCTCCTCTACCGCGATCGTCCCGGCCGCGGTGACTTTCCCTTCGCGCTGGCGATCGGGGGCTATATGCAGCTGCGCTGGCTCGAGTTCGCCCGCAGCGCCACCTCCTGGACGAACGCGGCCGGCGATACGCTGCCGATCAACAACATCAACACCTTCAACATCGACCGCTACTTCCTCACCTTCTCCGGGCATGTCGTCGACGAGCGCCTCGTCTATACCTTCGCCCTCTTCGGGACGACGAACGTCGGCGTCAGGGCGGGGGCCGTGCCGGTCGGCATGGCGGGCTGGAAGTTCAGCGAGGCCGCGACCGTCGGCTTGGGGATGACCAACGTCCCCGGGACGCGCGAGTGGATCATCGCCAGCCCGTGGTCCGTGGGCGTCGACCGGAGCATGGCCAACACCTTCTTCCGCCCCGGCTACAGTCCCGGCGCGGCCGCGACCGGGGCGTTCCTCGACGGCGAGTTCCACTACCAGGGGGGCGTGTGGAACGCGATCGACGGCGGCACCTCCGGGGTCTTCCGGCGCGGTACGTCGATGGCCTTCGCCGGCAATGTCTGGTGGGAGCCGCTCGGCGCGTTCGGCATCGGCCCCGGCGACATGGAATGCCACGACGAGACGGTGATCCGGTTGGGGACGAGCGGTGTCTACGCAAACACCTATCCGCTGGCGCTGGTCGGCGCGAATCCCGAAGACACGATCGTGCGACTCTCCGACGGCACACCGCTGGCGACCGTGGGAGCGCTCGGCACCGATTCGCAGGTGAGGCAGTTTCTCTACCAGCTCGCGAGCGTCGATGCCGGGATCAAATACGGCGGCTGGGCGGCCAACGTCGAGTACTACTTCCGCCTCCTCGACCACTTTCAGGGCGTCGGCACGTTCAACCGATCGAGTTCGTACGATCAGGGGGGGCAGGCCTATCTTTCATGGTGCTTCATCCCGCGTTCCCACGAGGTGTATGCCCGATCGAGCGTCGTCACGGGCCCCTTCGGAACCGGACAGGAATACGGCGGAGGCTTGAACTGGTACGTGAGGCAATCGCGTCAGGCCCGGTTTACGATCGAGGCCCTGGCGATGAACCGCAACCCGGCCCAGAACTTCATCTACCCCTACCGCGCCGGCTACAGCGGCACGGCGATCCAGACGCAGTTCGTGGTGGCCTATTGACGGGGAGGCCGCGATCTTGGTTCGAGCGGCAGGGCGCTTCATTCACGGCCTGCTATTCTTGACCGGGGGCGGAGGCGTCGCGGGGATCGCGACGCCGTCCCGAGCGACCGCTCCCGGAGCCGACCATGTCCACAGCCGATCACCATCATCACGATGCCGGGAAAGCGCTCTCCCGCCGGCGCCTCTTCCGCACTTCCGGCAGCGTGCTCGGCACGGGGGGGCTCGTCGGCCTGTCGCTCCCCGAGATCCTCCGGCTCCGCGCCGAGGCCGCGGGAGTGCCGGCGGCGCCCGCGAAGGCGACGTCGCTGATCATCGTCTATTTGTGGGGAGGCTTGAGTCACATCGACTCGCTCGACCCCAAGCCCGACGCGCCGCCCGAGGTCCGGGGCGAGTTCCGGCCGATCTCCACGGCCACCCCCGGCGTCGCCTTCAGCGAGCATCTTCCGCTCCTGGCCCGACAGACGGAGAAGCTCGCCGTCATCCGTTCGATCCACCACGACGACGCGGCGCACGGCCGGGGGATGTACTGGAATCTCACCGGCCACAAGCCGCCGCGCGTGGGCAACATTCCTCCCCTTTCGGGCGACTGGCCCTCGATCGCGGCGATGGTGTCGAAGTTGCGGCCGCCCCCGGAAGGGGTTCCGCCCGCCGTCCGCATTCCGTACCCGCTCGTCGACAACAACACCCTCCAGGCCGGCGAGTACGGCGGCTGGCTGGGAGTGAAGTACGAGCCGATCATCATGCGCCCCTCCAGCGGCGAGCCCTTTGCCGGCGTGTCGCGTTCCCTCGGCGCCGAGACGCTCGAGTTCGGTGCGGTTGACGCGGCGCGGATCGCTCGCCGCGAGGAGCTCCGCTTCCGCCTCGACCACACACCAGGGATGGGGGCCGACTTCGCCGCTCACGAGCACTTCCGCGCCCTCGCCCGCGACATCCTTCTCGGCTCCGCGGTCCGCGAGGCCCACGATCTCGACCGCGAGCCTCCGCGCGTCCTCGAGGCCTACGGCACCCACATCGGTGGCCGCAGCCTGCTGTTGGCGCGGCGGTTGACGGAGGCGGGGGTGCCGGTGGTGCAGGTGTGTTGCGCAGCGGGGGATCTCAACGGGGCCTCCGGCGATATGTGGGACACCCACGGCGACAACTTCAATCGGCTCAAGTCCCGCCTCCTCCCCGTCTTCGATCGGAGCGTGTCGGCGCTCCTCGAGGATCTCGCCGACCGCGGCACGCTCGGCACGACGCTCGTCGCCGTCCTCACCGACTTCGGCCGCACGCCCCGCGTCAATGGCGGGGCCGGCCGCGACCACTATCCCGGCGTCTATTCGGTGGCGCTTGCCGGTGGTGGGATCCGCGGCGGACAGGTGTATGGATCGAGCGACGGCCTCGGGGCCTTCCCTCTCGATCGCCCCTGCACCCCTCCGGACATCCACGCCACGCTCTTCCACGCCCTCGGGCTCTCCCCCCGGGCGGAGCTCCGCGATCCGCTCGGCCGCGTGTTCCCGGCGACTGACGGCGACGTGCTCGACCTCTTCTGAGCCGCTTCTTTTCACCGCCGGATCCCACCATGACGGCAGCACGCCTGCGCATCGTTGTCGCCGCCCTTCTCCCCACGCTCGTTGTCTGGGCGGGCATCGGCGCCGTCGCGGCCGACGAATCTCCGCGGCACCGAGCCGAGCTTGTCTTTCCGTTGAACGACCGCCACAACCATGCCCCGGGGATCGTCGAATGCCCCGATGGCCAACTGCTCGTCTCCTGGTACCGCGGTGCTGGAGAACGGAAGGCCGATGACGTCGTCGTCCTCGGGGCTCGGCTGGCGAAGGGGGACGACACCTGGAGCGAGCCGTTCCTGCTTGCCGACCATCCCGGCTTCCCCGATTGCAACACCTGCCTCTTCATCGATGCCACGAAGCAGCTGTGGCTGTTCTGGCCGATCATCCTCGACAACGAATGGGGCTCGGCGCTGACCAATTACCGCACCTCGCGCGACTATGAAGGCGTCGGCGCCCCGACCTGGGACTGGCAGGCGGTGGTGTGGCTCAAGCCCGACGACTTCCAGCACCGGGCCCGGGAACTCGCCCGAACGCGGCTGGAGTCGATGCCGGCTGCGGATCGGCCCCGGGCCGAGGCGTTCTTTGCGGAGATCGACGCTTCTTTGAGCAACAAGCTCGCCCAGCGCCTCGGCTGGCAGCCCCGCTGCAAGCCGACGCAACTCCGCAGCGGCCGAATCGTGCTCCCCCTCTACAGCGACACCTACTCCTTCTCGCTCATGGCCCTCTCCGATGACGGTGGCCGCACGTGGCGCGCAAGTCAGCCCCTCATCGGTTTCGGCAACATCCAGCCGGCGGTCCTCGAGCGGGGCGACGGTTCGCTCGTCGCCTACATGCGCGAGAACGGCCCCCTCGAACGGATCCGCACCTGCGAATCGGCCGATGGGGGAGAGACCTGGGGGGAGGTGGGAACGCTCGACCTTCCCAACCCGGGCTCGGGGCTCGATGCCGTGCGCCTCGCCAATGGCCACTGGGTGATGGTCCACAACGACACCATCGAGGGGCGGGCGAGCCTGGCGGTGAGCGTTTCGGAGGACGAGGGGGCGACCTGGCCGCATGTCCGGCATCTCGAGCGGCATGCCGAGGGGCAGTATCACTATCCGGCGGTGATCGAGGGGGCCGACGGGACGATCCACGCGGTGTACAGTTACTTCGTCCCCGGGGGGAAGTCGATGAAGCATGCCGCCTTCAACGAAGCGTGGATCCGCGCCGGGGACGTGCCCTGAGCGTTCTTCCGCGCGAGCCTCTCCCGAGTCGAGCCGACCTCCATGACCATTCCCGCCGCCGGCCTGCCCTGGGTCGTTCCCCCCGTCCAGCAACTCCTCATCCGTGACCTGCTCACGCGGGCCCGGGCCTGGGCGCCGCGGCAGACGATCATCTACCGCGATCTCCGTGAGCACGACTACGCCGAGTTCTTCGCCCGCATCGACCGGGCCGCGGCGATGCTCGTGGGCTTGGGGGTGAAGGCGGGGGATCGGGTCGGGGTGATGGACTGGGACAGCCATCGCTATCTCGAACTGTTCTTCGCGGTGCCGATGCTCGGGGCGGTGCTCCACACCGTCAACGTCCGCCTCACGCCGGAACAGATGGGCTGGACGATCCGCCACGCCGGCGATGAGGTGCTCCTTTTCCACCCCGATTTCCTCCCCGTGGCCGAGGGGCTCGCCGCGAGCCTCCCCGACGTGCGGGCGTGGGTGTCGCTCTCCGACGAGGGCGTGCCGCCGGAGACGACGCTCCCCCTCGACGGCGATTACGAGGCGCTCCTCGAGGCGCGGGCAGCCGACGTGGCTGGCGGCTACGACTGGCCCGATCTCGACGAGAACACCGTCGCCACCCTCTTCTACACCACCGGCACCACCGGCGATCCGAAGGGGGTCTACTTCACCCACCGTCAGATCGTCCTCCACACGCTCGCCGCCGGGGCGACCTTCGCCGCCCATCAGCAGCCCGTCGGCATCCACGCTGACGACGCCTACCTTCCGCTCACGCCGATGTTCCACGTCCACGCCTGGGGGATCCCCTACCTGGCGACGATGCTCGGCCTGAAGCAGGTCTATCCCGGCAAGTACGAGCCGCAGCGGCTGGCGGAGTTGATCAAGCGGCACGCGATCACCTTCTCCCACTGCGTGCCGACGCTCGTCCAGATGCTCCTCCATCACCCTGCCGCCGCCGGGATCGACTACACCGGTCTCAAGCTCGTGATCGGCGGTGCCCCGCTCCCCAAGGGGCTCGCCGCCGAGGCCCAGGCCCGTGGTATCCGCATCATGGGGGGCTACGGGATGTCGGAGACCTGTCCGATCGTGGCGGCGCCCCACTGGAAGCCGGAGCACACCGGGCTCGACAGCGAGGCGCAACTCGACGTCCTCTGCCGCACCGGCTTCGCCTTCCCGTTGGTCGAGGCGCGGATCTGGGGGCCAGACGATACGCTCCTCCCGGCCGACAGCGGGCAGGTGGGGGAACTCGTCCTCCGTTGCCCGTGGCTCACCCAAGGCTATTACCGCGACGAGGTCCGCAGCCGAGAGCTGTGGCACGGCGGCTGGCTCCACACCGGCGACATTGCCTACCTCGACCGGGACGGCTACGTCCGGATCACCGACCGCCTCAAGGACGTCATCAAGATCGGCGGCGAGTGGATCTCCTCGCAGGAGCTCGAAAGCGCCTTGAGCCGGCACGAGGGGGTGAAGGAGGTGGCGGTGGTCGCCAAACGGGATCCCAAGTGGGACGAACGCCCGTGGGCCGAGGTCGTCCTCCGAGATGGCGTTGCCGGCGGCGTCACGCCGCGCGACCTGGGGAAGCACCTCCACCGCTTCATCGACGACGGCACGATCCACAAGCGCGCCGTGCTCACCGAAATCCGTATCGTCGACGCCCTCCCCAGGACGAGCGTCGGCAAGATCGACAAGAAGGAGATCCGCCGCCGGATCGCCGAAGGCTGAAGGAATCCCCGCCAACCGCCCCCCTCTGCCCACTCACCCTCTGCCCGCTCACCTTCGAGGACCTCCACCCCATGCCCCGCCCGCTCGTCGTGATCACCGACTTCATCAATCCCCCCCTCGGCCACGAGGAGCGGATCCTCGGCGATCTCGCCGACGTCGTCGCCCTCAATGCTTTTTCCGAGGAAGCCCTCCACGGGCGGATCGAGCAGGCCGACGCGATCATGATGTACCACTTCCTGGCGATCGGCCCCAAGACGATCGACCGGCTCGAGAAATGCCGTTTGATCGTCCGCTGTGGGGTCGGCTTCGACAACGTCGACCGGCAGGCGGCGCGGAAGCGGGGGATTGCCGTGGCCAACGTCCCCGACTATGGCACCGAGGAGGTGGCCGATTCGGCGATCGCGATGCTGATGACGATGATGCGCGGCGTGTCGTTCATGAACACCCGCCTCCAGCACCGCCAGGGGCCGTGGATCTACGAGCAGGTGCGGCCGCTCCATCGGCTCCGCGGCCTACGGCTGGGGATCATCGGCCTGGGGCGGATCGGCATGGCGACGGCGCTGCGGGCCAGAGCGCTCGGCCTCGAAGTGCTCTTTCACGATCCCTATGCCGTCGACGGTCTCGACAAAGCCCTCGGCGTGACCCGCTGCGAGTCGCTCGAGGAGATGCTGCCCCGTGTCCAGGCGGTGAGCGTGCACTGTCCGCGGACGACCGAGACCCAGGGGCTCATCAATGCCCGCACGCTCGCCCTCCTGCCGAAGGGGGCGTTCCTCGTGAATACGGCGCGCGGCGGCTGCGTCGATGCCGGGGCCGTGCTTGAAGCCATCGAATCGGAGCATCTTCGCGGCGCGGCGCTCGACGTCCTCGAGGTGGAGCCGCCGCCGGACGACGACCCGCTCATCGCCGCCTGGCGGACCCCCGGCACGCTCGCCCACGACCGGGTGATCATCAATCCCCACGCCGCCTTCTACTCCGAGCAGGGGCTCGACGACATGCGGATCAAGGGGAGCACGAACATCCGTCGCGTCCTCGAGGGGAAGCCACCGCGGAACGTCGTCAACTGAGGTCGGTGCCGCGGTCGGCGACGAGGAGCGCGTTCGGGCCGACCATCCCCGCCCGGCGGTAGCCGAGAGGGGCGAGGTTCGTGGCGATCCAAGCGTCGTCGGGGAGCGTTTCCACGACGATCGCCGGGCGGCAGCGGCGGATCGTCGCCAGGGCTCCGGCGAGCGCCTGCCGCTCCTGTCGTTCGACGTCGAGTTGGATGAGGGCCACGAGCCGATCGGCCGGCACGAGGTCGTCGATCCGCAGCATCGGCACCTGCTCGGTGGTGTCCGGCGGGGCGGAGCCGGGCTCCACGACACGGCTCCGTCCGCCGAGCGCTTCCCCCGCCGGGCTGCTCACCTGGAGCGTGGCCAGCCCCCGCCTCTCCCCGAGCGCGCCATGGTGGAGGCGGACGTTCGTCAGGCCGTTGATGGCGACCGTCAGCGAGGCGCAGCGGAAGTTTTCGTGGTTCGGTTCACAGGCCCAGACGATCCGCGTCTGCCCGCAGGCCCGGGCGGCGGCCGGGAGCATGTCGCCGAAGTAGGTGCCGGCATGGACGATGTCTCCTTGCTGGCCATGGTGCTCGAAGGCCGCCACGGTCGGCGGCTCGAACACCTCTCCGGCGAGGATGGTCTGGGCGCAGGGGCGGTGGATCGAGGAGCGAGGGACGCAGTAGCCACCATGCCGGTTGTAGGCGATCACGCCGCGAAGGACGTGAGCGTCGGGGCCGGTGGAGTCGGGTTGGACCGGGATCGTGAGCGGAGCATTCATCGGCGTCGTCCGGTCCCGGCATGGCAGCGGAGGGGATTGGAGGAACAGCCTACCCGGAGAGCCGCGCCTTGGACAAAGCGATCGGCCCGGGGGAGCCTTTGCGGTTGATCTTCCGGTCCGCGTCGCGGCCGTCGTATAGATAGCCCATGGACATCGATCCCCGGGGCACGCTCCTGTTCCATCGCGACTTCCGCGGGCTCACCGGCGGTCATCTCAAGGTTTGGCACTACCTCCGCCACGCCGCGGCGTCGCGGTCCTTCCGCCCCCGCGCATTCCTCACCGCGGCGAGCCGGCGGGATGCCTCCAATCCGTTCCTCACCGGGAATCCCGCTTGGCTCATGCCGTCGTGGCAGCCGGAGCAGGCCGACGCGCTGTTCATCGCCGGGCTCGACTGGATGGCCGTGCCGAAGGATTGGAGCAAGCCGGTGGTCAATCTCATCCAGGGGGTGAGGCATGCAAACGCGGGCGATCCGCGGCGGGGATACTTGAGCCGCCGCGCGGTGCGGATCTGTGTCAGCGGGGAGGTTGCCGACGCGATCCTGGCCACCGGGCTGGTCAACGGGCCGGTGGTCACGATCCCCAACGCCATCGAGGTGCCTGCGGCGAGCGTTGGCACGGCGCGACGACAAACACCGCTGCTGGTGGCCGGCTGGAAAGAGCCAGCGCGGACGGCCGCGGTGGTCGCAGCGCTTACCGCCGCGGGCTACGAGCCGGAGGTGATTGCCACCCGCATGCCGCGGGAGGAGTTCCTCGACCGGATTGCCGCTGCCGAGGTCGTCGTCTTTCTACCGCTCGAGGAGGAGGGGTGTTTCCTGCCGGCGCTCGAGGCCTTCGCCCTGGGGTGTCTCGTCATCTGTCCCGATTGCATCGGCAACCGCCAGTTCTGCCGCGACGGCGAGACCTGCCTCCGCCCCGGTCACGATCCCGCGAGCCTCGTCGCCGCAGTCGCGACAGCGATGGCGATGGCGCCCGGGGAGCGGGCGCGGATTTTGGCGATCGCGGCAGCCGAGGCCGCGACCCGTGGGCTCGATCGCGAAAAGCAGGCGTTTCTCGCGATTCTCGACGACCTCGAGCAGAGCTGGTGACACCGTGGAGCCATCCTCACTTGCCGCCGCTGGCTCGGATGTGATCCTCACCGGGATCGCCCGGTCGGGCACGACGCTGGCCTGCACGCTCCTCAACCGGCTCCCCGACACGGTGGCGCTCCATGAACCGATGTCGCCGCGAATGCTCGTCGGGCTTGCGGTGCCCGAGGGGGTCAATGACCGGGTGGCGGCGTTCTTCGCCGCCGAGCGTCGATCGCTCCTCGACCGCGGCGAGGCGCGGAGTCGGGTGGTCGACGGCCAGATCCCCGACAATCCCTACGCCGCCACCCCCGGCCCGAGCGGCCTCCGATCGTCGGTGGTCCGGGAAGGAACGGTCCATTTCGACAAGCCGCTCACCCCGTCGTTTCGGCTCGTCATCAAACACCCCAGTTGCTTCACGGCCCTGCTGGGATCGCTCACGGAGCGTTTCCCCTGCCATGCGATCATCCGCAATCCCCTTGCGGTGCTCCTCTCCTGGCAGACCACCGCAGCCAACTGGAACGAAGGTCGCCAGCCGGCGGCGGAGGTATTTGACGCCGACCTCCGCCTCCGGCTCGACGCCGAGCCCGATCGCCTCGGCCGTCAACTCGCCATGATCGCCTGGAGCTTCGGGCAGTACGCCAGGTATCTCAGGCCTGAATCGGTGATCCGCTACGAGGATCTGATCGCGACCGGCGGCGCGGCCCTGAAACGCGTCGCTCCCGCTGCCGAGGCCCTCGGGGAGCCGCTTTGCAGCCGAAATGCCAATCCGATCTATGGCGACCTCGATGCCGCGGCGATCGGCCGCCGCCTCCTCGCCACGAGCGGGCCGCAGTGGGACTTCTATCCCCGCCAGGCCGTCCGCGAACTCGTCGATCAGCTCGCCTCGCCGGGGAGCGGCGGGTGAGTGGGGAAACACGGGGCTGACTCCCACAGCTTGCCCAGTTCCCCCAAGGACACGCCGCCAGACACCACCGCGGTGATGGGGCCTCCCTGATCTGGTGAGAACGGCGTTTTCGCCGCTGAATCGTGGGTTTTTGGCCGCTGTCATCGGCGGATCGCCGGGTGTCTCACCGTTTCGGTGAGTCGCATTCTGGTGTGCCAGGCTCGACCACTGCCGGCCAGACAGGCGTTTTCACCGGAAAAACAGCCCCGTTCATTTTTTTCGGTGCGTTCGGCGCGATTGGCACGGCGAGTGCATTCCTTCCTTATCAGTCCGAAAGGATGGCCCTGGTTCCGGATCGCGGGACGGGGGCCGTTCAAGGCAAACGGTTGGTCGGTCGGTGGCCTGCTTGGTGCGTTCAGTCCCCATGATCCCAATCCTTGGAGAGATCGCCATGAACGCAGGGAACTCCCCGTTGGCTGGTTTGTCCTGCGGAGTGACGCTCCGCGACCTCGGTCTGTGCACGGTGCCGGTCGCAATCCTCGTCGCCTCAATCCTGACGCTGCTTTGAAGACTTGCTGAATCGGTCGCCTCTCAGACTCCTCTCGTTCATCGTTTCAATCATCTCGTCGGCTGCTAGGTCCCACATCCGGGGCCGCCTCACAAAGGAACCGCTCGTGAACTCCACCACCGTGATCAGCTACTGCGACGAGATGGACACCGAGGTGGGGAACACCTACGAACCGATGCAGCGGAAGCAGCGTCGTCCTGAGCCGCGCCGCAAGGGGCATGGCGGCTCGGCTGGTGGTGGGATGCACTGCCGCCGCAACAAGTCACACTCGTGGGGCACTGGCGCCGGAGCCCGGCTTGCCGACCTGCGTGCCTTCGCCGGGGCCGTGGCCCTGGTGGCCTTCGGCCTCCTGTCGTCGGCCCCTGCCGCCGACTTCACCTGGCAGAAGGTGGGGAGCATCGGCAACGCCGCCAACCCGTCGACGGGCCTTGGCCGGGTGACCGAGAACTTCAAGATCTCGGCTTACGAGACGACGATCGCTCAGTACGCCGACTTCCTCAACAACTCCTACGCCGGCCAGCAGGGGCTGTATGGGGTC
>CAJBCV010000383.1 GCA_903951635.1 uncultured Planctomycetaceae bacterium | reverse complement strand
GGTTTCTCGTCGAAGCGCGCCTCGCCGCCCGCATCCGCCATCCGCGGATCGTGTCGATCCACGACGCCGGCGACCGAGACGGGCAGCTGTGGTGCGCCATGGATCTCGTCGATGGCGACGACCTCGCCGCCCTCCTCCGCGCCGGGCCGCTGCCGGTGGCCGAGGCGGTCCAGCTCGTTGTCGAGGTCGCGCGGGCCGTCCATCACCTCCACACCAGCGGCATCCTCCACCGCGACGTCAAGACGTCGAATATCCTCCTTGACGCCTCCGGCACCCCCTACCTCACCGACTTCGGCCTCGCCCGTGGCGACGACGGCGACGCCACGCTGACCGGCACCGTCCTCGGCACGCCCGCCTCGATGTCTCCCGAGCAGGCGGCCGGCCGAGTGCGAGAGATCGACGCGCGCTGCGACGTCTACGGCCTGGGGACCGTGCTCTACGAAGCCCTCTGCGGAACGCCGCCGTTCGGTGGCACCTCGGCGATCGACACGCTCCTCGATGTCCTCGAGCGCGAGCCGCTTCCGCCGAGCCACCACAACCCCGCCGTGCCCCCGCTCCTCGACCGGGTCTGCCTCCGCTGCCTGGAGAAGGCCCCGTCGCGCCGCCCGGCCACGGCCGCGGCCCTCGCCGACGATCTTGAATCCTGGCTTGCCGAGGGGCGGATCGCCCCCTGGAACGACTCCCTCGCCAACCGGATCGGCCGACTCATCCGCCGCTATCCCGCCGCCGGGTTTCGCCTCCTCGGGATCGCCGGGACGATGGCCATCGTCGCCCTGCGCTGCCTGGCCAACCCCGAGACGGTCGGCTTCTATCTGCCGGTGCTGTTCGGCCTCGCTCTGTGGGGCGCTCTGACGGTGTTCTGGGAGGCCGTCGGGACACGCCGCCCCGCGATCGCCCAGCCCCGAAGCGCCCGCTCTCGGCCGGCGCCGGTCGCCACGGAGATCTGGGTGGCGGGCTTGGTGCTCACCGACGTGATCTCCGTGACGGTGCTCCTCGCCCTCGTCGACGGCAAGTCGGGCCCGCTCCTGGCGGTCTATCCGCTCCTCGTCGCCGCCTCCGGGCTGTGGCTCAAGCAGCGCCTCGTCCATCTCGTGACGCTCGCCTGCCTGACGGCGCACGTAATCCTCGCGGTCGTCACGCCGGGGCCCGTGGCCTGGCATGTCGCCCTCATCCTCGACGTCCTCATCCTCTGCACCGCCGCGATCACGGCGTTCCAGATCGGCCGGATCAGGCTCCCGCGCGGGCCCGTCCGCTGACCGTCTGCCGGCAGCACGGCAAGGACGTCAGTGACGCGGTTGCTGCCCGACACGGACGGTGAGCATGAGCTTCCGGTCGCCGCGGACGATCTCCACCACCACGTCGCCGCCGACCTCGGCATTGAGGATGAGGAGCGAGAGATGGGTCGAGCCGGCCACCCGCTCGCCGTCGAAGCTGACGACGAGATCGCCGGGCATGATCCCCGCCTGGTCGGCCGGGCCGTTGGGAATCACGGCGCGGACGAGGGCCGCCCCCGCCACGGCGCTGGAGCCGGGGGGCGGATCCTCCGGTTGGATACCGACAAACCCGCTCTCGACCGAACCGTCGCGGATGATCTCGTCGCACACCCGGCGGGCGGTGTTGCTCGGGATCGCGAAGCCGATCCCCTTCGAGCCCGGCTGGGCGATGGCGGTGGTGATCCCCATGATGCTGCCGTGGACGTCGACGAGTGGGCCGCCGGAATTGCCCGGATTGATCGAGGCGTCGGTCTGGAGGAAGTCGCCGAAGGTGTTGCCGACGACGCCGCGACGGCCGACGGCGCTGATGATGCCGTAGGTGAGCGTCCGGTCGAGGCCATAGGGATTGCCGATCGCCCACACCATCTCGCCGACCTCGAGGGAATCGCTGTCGCCCCACGAGGCCGCCGGAAGATCGCCGGCCTCGATGCGGAGGACGGCGAGATCGCGCTTCTCGTCGGCCCCCACGAGACTGGCGACGAACCGACGCCCATCGGCGAGCGTGACTTCGATCCGATCGGCCTCGTCGACGACATGGTTGTTGGTGACGATCACACCGTCGGCGGCCACGATCACCCCCGAGCCGATCTCGGTGTCGGTGGCACCGCGGAACTCCGCTCCGCGCAGCGCCACGCTCTCGTCAACGGCGAGGAGGAGGCGGCGGGTCGTGGTGACGTTGACGACCGTCGGCCCGATGAGCCGCGCGAGCGTCGTGAACAGCTTGCCGACGGGGGCGAGCTCATGGACGGCGGCGGCGTCGCGGACGGCGGCGAGCTCCCCGCGGACCTTCGCGTACTGGATCCGCTCCATCACCCCCGGCGCCGCGATCAGCGCCACGAGGATCACGAGCCCGAGGGCGAGGATCGCCGTCTGGAGCACCGCCGCGACGGACCGCGAGGGGGGCGACTCGTGGTCGTCGGTCGTCATTGGGTCGCCCCCCGGGGAGAAACGTCGCCGGCCGGCGGAACGGCGAGCGTCGTTCGCACGAGATCCATCGCCGCCTTCGAGGCCCGCGCCAGGCGAACGGTGCCTGCCCCGCCGAGGCGGTGCTCGCGCCGCAGGACCCCCTCGGGCCCCGCCAAGACGATCTCCACCATCGTCACCCCGGCAGCGTTCCCCCCGTTGCTCTCCCCTACCGGGACGATCGGCCCGATCGCCAGGGCGTGCGTCGCCCCCGATTCGGCCCGGCGGCGCTCGGCAAGCTCGGCAATTGACGTTCCGGCCGCGACGCCCGGGAGGACGACACCACCGAGATAGCGTCCCGCCGGCCCCCGTGCCGCCGCCGCGGCAAGGAGCCCGGCGACTTGGCCGAGCGATCCGATCTCGACGGTGGCAAGCGTGGCTCCGGCTGGAGCGAGGGCCGCGAGGGTGGCATCCTCCACCTCGTCGTCCTCGGTGCCGTAGACGATTCCGCCGAGACATTCCCGGATCACGGCTTCGGTGGGCGCGATCGCCGCCTCACAGGCAGCCGCATCGCGGCCACGGGCGGCGATCCGCAGGGTGATCGTCGCCTCGTGGGCCGTGATCCCAACCAGCGGCTCGCGGCCCCGGCGGACAAGATCGGGGAGCATCGCCTCGACGGCGCTCTCGCCGGCACCGAAGCATTTGATCCGCCGGAAGCGGATCGTCCCCGCTCCGGGGAGCATCGCCAGGAGCGCCGGGCCGACCGTCGCCTGCCACATCGTGTGCATTTCTCCCGGCACGCCCGGAAGGGCGAACACTCGCGCCGTTCCCCCTGAAGCCCCCCTGGGGAGATCGAGATCGATCCCCGGCGCCGTCCCTTCGGGGTTGGCGATGATCCGGCTCCCCTGGGGAAAGAGCGCCTGCCGCCGGTTCGATTCCGGCATCGGCGCGGCGCGGCGGGCGAAGCGCGCTTCGACATCGGCCAGCGCCGCCGCCGAAAGCTCGAGCGGCACGCCGGCCACCCGCGCGAGGACATCCCGGGTGAGGTCGTCGGCCGTCGGCCCGAGCCCGCCGGTGACGACGATCACCTCGGCCCGCTCCGCGGCGATCCGGAAGGCGGCGATCCCGTCGTCGAGGCTGTCGGTGATCGTTGTGTGGAAGGCGACCGGGATTCCGAGAACGCCGAGCTCGCGCGAGATCCACTGGCTGTTCGTGTCGAGCCGCTGCCCCGTCGTCAGCTCGTCACCGATCGAAACGACCTCCGCGCGGAGCGTCCGCTCCCCGGTCGCCCGCTCGCTCCCGCTCGGTCCGTTCGACGCTGTCACCGTCTCCTCCGGCAGATCCGCCGGCTCCTGTCAGGTCCGCTGCGGGGTCAACGCCGCCGCCGAACGGTCACCACTGGTCACTTTCCCCGGTAAGGGGAACAATTGCAACGATGAACCTCGGCCTGCTCGGATTCGATCCCTCGACCGCCACCGTCGCCGCCGCCGCCATCCGCGGCGGCGACCGGATCGCCGTCGCCTGTGACGTGCCGGCGGGAGTCGTGCCCCCCGTGGCTTCCCCGCGGTCGGTCCCCTGGGAAGACCTCCTCGATCCGGTCACCTGCGACGCGATCCTCGTGGCGGCCTCGGATTGGAACGACGCTCGGGCCGACATCGTCCGCAAGCTCGTCCAGGCCGGACGGACGCTGGTCCTCTCCCAGCCGCTCGACCTGTCGATGCTCTTCGCCTACGAGCTCGACATGATCCGCCACGACTCCGGCGCCACACTCCTGCCGATCCTCCCCGACCGACTCCATCCCTTCATGGCGAGGCTGCGAAACTGGATCGAGATCCGGCTGCCGTCGGCCGGGATCGAGACGATCAACCTCGAGCATCGCCTCGTGGACCGCTCGAAGGGCGATGTCCTCCGCGCTTTCTGCCGCGATAGCGACTTGATCCGGGTTCTCGCCGGTGCCCCCACCCGGCTCTCCACCCTCGGAGCTCCGGAGGGGGACGCGGCGTGGTCGACCCTCGCCGTCGGCCTCACCTGCCCGTCGCGCCCGCCCGTCCGCTGGCAGGTGGTCCGTGCCGACGAGCCGGGCCTGACGATCACCGTCGTCGCCACCGATGGCGCCGTGCGGGTCGAGATCCCGGCGGAGGATGCCCTGGCCGGCGCGCGGAAGAGCGCCAACGACGGATGGCGCTGGATCGGGCCGGAGGGTACTGAAAGCTCACCGTTCGACCGGGGCGGCGCGATCCTGGGCGTGCTTCGCGACGCCCTGAATGGCCGTGGCGATGATCGCGATCCCACGGCGGCCTCCTGGGATGACGCCGCCCGAGGCGTGGAACTCGCCGAGACCGTGCCGCGGAGCCTGGCGAAGGGACGCGGGATCGATCTCCATCAGGAGGAGTTCACCGAGATCGGCACCTTCAAAGGAACGATGGCCTCGCTCGGCTGCGGCATCGTCCTCCTCGCTCTGGCCGTGATCGTCGGCGCCACCCTCCTCGGGGGGATCGCCAGGCAAACCGGCTGGGAGTTCGGCGAACGGCTGGCGGGGCTGTGGCCGATGGTCGTCCTCGTCGCGATGGGGATTTTCCTTCTCCTCCAGTTCCTCCCGGCGCTCATCGCACCCGCATCCTCCCCCTCCTCACCGGCCGAGCGCGGCGCGGCCGACAAGCCGCGCACTCCAAGCCAGCCACGCAAGCCGGGCAAACCCTGACGCGCCCTCGATGGGCGTTTTACCGTCGTCGGGCCATGCGCCGGATCTCCAGGCCCCCTGGTCTCACCGGAACAATCCCCCCGGAATCGGCATCCCCCCCTCTGCGTGGGGTGCGAACTGGGAAAGGTATGCCGTCGGACGGACGCGCGGATCATTCGTCCCCCGGCCACGTCCGATCATCCTTGGGGCCGGGGTCGCCGCAGGGATGCGGATGACGCACCGGTTCGTCCGAGCGAGCGGGCCGGAGCAGAGTCCACCATGCGGTGTCCGTGGGTTGCCCTGCCGATCGTGGCCGTGGTCCTTTCGGCCCCGTTGGCCCGACCCGCCCAAGCTGGTGAGACGCGGCGCACCGCCATCGTCCAGGCCATCGAGAAGGCCCGCGATTCGGTCGTCAACATCCACGGCCAAAAGCTGATCGCCAACACCGACGACGACGCCGGCGGCGAACTGCGCCGCGTCAACGGCATGGGCACCGGGGTGATCATCGATCCCCGCGGCTACATCGTCACCAACTACCACGTCGTCGAAGGGGTGCGACGGATCGAGGTCACCCTCGCCTCCGGCCGCACGACGACGGCGTCGCTCCTCTCCCACGACCCGCGGACCGATCTGGCCGTCATCAAGATCCCCGCCGAAGCGAGCCTCCCGGTGATCGACGTTGGAACGTCGGGCGACCTGATGATCGGCGAGACGGTGCTCGCCCTCGGCAACGCCTTCGGCTACGAGCACACCGTCACCCGCGGGATCGTCTCGGCCCTCCACCGCAGCGTCGAGGTGAGCCGGACGCAGCGCTACGACGATCTCATCCAGACCGACGCCAGCATCAACCCCGGCAACTCCGGTGGCCCGCTGCTCAACATCGACGGGGAGATGATCGGCATCAACGTCGCCGTCCGCGCCGGTGCCCAGGGGATCGGGTTCGCGATCCCGATCGACCGGGCGATGCAAATCGTCACGGAGCTGATCTCGTCGGAGCGGATCGACAAGACCTGGCACGGCATCGTCGGCCGGCAGCACACCGAGCCGGGGCTCGTCGTCGAGACGGTCCACCGCGAGAGCCCGGCGGAGTCGGCCGGCGTCCGTGCCGGCGACGTGATCACGCGGATCGCCGACGTCGCCGTCACCTCGCAGCTCGACGTCGAGCGGGCGATGCTCGGCCGCAAGGCGGGCGACAGCGTCCTCGTGAGCGTCAACCGCGGCGGTGAGGAGACGAAGATCGAGGTTCCGCTCGCCGCGGCCCGCCCCCAGCCGATGGGCCAGGGGGAGCGCTGCTGGCATGAGCTCGGCCTCAAGGTCGAGCCGATGGCCGCCGCCAAGGTGCAGCGGCTCCAGTCGCGCTACCGGGGCGGCCTCCTCGTCACGTCGGTCCGCAGCGGTGGCCCCGCCGGCGACCAGGGGATCCGCGAGGGGGACATCCTCGTCGGCCTCCATGTCTGGGAGACGATCTCTCCCGACAACATCGTCTACGTCCTCGACAAGGCCCGCGAGGACAACCTCGGCCAGCTGAAGTTCTACGTCCTCCGTGGACGGGAAACGCTCTTCGGCCATCTCACGAGCGATACGATCCGGCGCTGACGTTCGGAGGAGAGCCTACAATCAGGCCCCCTCTCCCCCGGATGCCGCTCCTTGGAAGCGCCCTTCGTCGACTGGCTGCTCGCCCGTCTCCCCCGCGATCCTCGCCTCGAGGTGCCGCCGGGGGACGATGCCGCCGTGCTCCGGCCCCCGGCCGGCCGCCGCACGGTCGTCACCGTCGATCTCCTCACCGAAGGGGTCGACTTCCTCCTCGGCGGTGATACGACCCCGCAGCGTGTCGGCCACAAGGCCCTGGCGGTGAATCTCAGCGACCTGGCGGCGATGGGCGCCCGCCCCGAGGCGGCGGTCGTCGCCGTCGCCCTGCCGCGGTCGGGCGCCGCGGCGATCGGCGCCGGGCTCCACGCCGGCATGGCCCCGCTTGCCGCCCGCTTCGGGGTGACGATCGCCGGCGGCGACACGAACACCTGGGACGGCCCGCTCGTGATCAGCGTCACGGCGATTGGCAGCGTGCTCCCCGGGGCGGCCTGGCGGCGCGACGGCGCCCGCCCCGGCGATCTCCTCGTCGTCACCGGGCCATGCGGCGGGAGCCTTCTGGGCCGCCACCTCGACGTCGAGCCACGCTGCCACGAGGCCCTCGAGATCGCGGAGCGATTCACCGTCCACGCCGCGATCGACATCAGCGACGGGCTGTCGCTCGATCTGGCGCGGATGATGCGCTCGAGTGCCACCGGCGGCATCGTTGACCTGTCCCGCGTGCCGATCCATCCCGACGCCTTCCGCCGCAGCCGGCTCGACGACGATGGCATAAGCCCGCTCGACCACGCGCTCTCTGACGGCGAGGATTTCGAACTCCTCCTCGCCCTGCCCCCCGCCGCGGCGTTGGCGCTGGTCATCGATCCGCCGTCGGGTCTCGCCCCGGCGATCATCGGCGAGGTGACGGCCGGAGAGGGCCTTGCCGCCCGGAGGGCCGACGGTGCTCTCCAGCGACTTCAGCCGAAGGGATGGCTCCATGACGGGCAGTGATCGATCCGACGCTGCGCGGAGGGTGGTCGTGAGGATCGCCGACGAAGCGGCCCTCGGCCCGCTTGCCGGCGTGCTTGCTGCCACGCTCCCGCCCCATGCCTTTCTCGCCCTCGACGGCGACTTGGGCGCCGGCAAGACGACGTTCGTCAAGGCGCTCGCCGCCGCGGCCGGCATCGATCCTGTCGAGGTCGTGAGCCCGACGTTCGGCCTCGTCCACGTCCATCCCCTCCCCGACGGCCACCGCGCCTGCCGGCTCGTCCATGCCGATCTCTACCGGCTCGCCGGCTGCGACGATCTGTTCGAGCTCGGGTGGGAGGAACTGATCGCGCCGCCTGGCTGGGTGGCGGCGGAATGGAGCGCGCGGATCGGGCCGGCTCTCCCTGCCGACCGGCTCGACATCCACCTCGAGGTCGAATCGGAGACGGGGCGCCGGGCGTCGTTCACGAGCCGCGGCAGCGCCTTCGAGGCGCTCTTTGAGGCGCTCGCTCGGCTCGATGGCGGCTCACCGGGCTGAGCCTGCCTGGCCACCGAGCGCGGCCAGCTCGGCGCGGATCGGTCCGTTGAGCGTCTCCTCGAGGGCGGCGAGTGCCCGGGCGACCGGAACGCCGTCGAGGAGGCGGTGATCGGCCAGGAGCGTGACGGTCATCCGCCCCTGCTCATCCAGCGGCGTCCAGGTGAGGCTCGTGGTGAGGAAGGTCGGATGCATGCGGTTGGCGGCCCCTTCGCCAGCCAGGGTCGAGAGGCTGAAGGTTCCGACGCGGAGCGCCCGCTTCGCCGACGGGGCGTGGGCGTTCCAGCGGAGGATGAGGCGGCGGAGTGGGCCGGGCACCATGGCGAGCTCGAGTTGCCGGGCAAAGACCTCCTCGACCGGCGCCGTGGCATGGCGGTGGATCGCCGCTTGGAGCTCGGTGAGCGGACGGTTGTCCGGCTCCCGCAGCCGGGCCCACCACAAGCTCTCGGGGTCGAGGGCGACATCCCCCGGATCGGCGTGGGGCCCGTCGGGATCGCGCGGCCGGCTGATCGCCAGGGAAGCGACGCTCACCGGGCTCGTCGCCCAAGCTGGCCGCCGCCACGGCGTGAGGATCCGCCATGGCACATACCAGCTCCGCAGCGCCGGCCGGTCGCGGGCGACGATCGCATACGCCTTCATGAACATCGCCGACCACCCGATCCGCGGCACCGCCGCCCGGCGGACGGCGTCAAGCTCGGCGAGATTCATGATCCGATCGACCGGGAAGATCGGCACCCGGTTGGAGAGGCGGACGATATCGCTGACGAGCCGGCGCTGGCCGTCGAGCCGTCGGGTGGTGATCCGCATCGTTTCGTTGCCCATTGCACATTCCTCCGCGACCGCAGCACCTCGCTGCGGCCCTGTCAGCCGTCATGGGAATAGCCGATCCTCCGCCCTGCGGGCAAGTCGGTCGGGACCGGTCGGCGATCGAATGGCCGTCAGGCCGCTACACT
>CAJBCV010000382.1 GCA_903951635.1 uncultured Planctomycetaceae bacterium | reverse complement strand
CTCATGGTCCTTCAAGGTTCGAGCCGTGCCGGAAAGCACCGTCACGGCTTCACGCTGGTCGAACTGCTCGTCGTGATCGCCATCATCGGCACGCTCGTCGGCCTCCTCCTTCCGGCCGTTCAAGCGGCCCGCGAAGCGGCCCGCCGGAGCGCCTGCTCCAACAACATGAAGCAGCTCGGGCTCTCGCTGCTCAACTATGAATCGGCGACGAAGAAGCTTCCCCCGTCGCAGATCGTTCCCAAGGCCTTCGGCGACTTGGCCGCCGGCAACGGGTGGAACGACTACACGCTCGTCGGCCACCTCGTTTATCTCCTCCCCTACATGGAGCAGACGCAGGTCTACCAGCCGTTTCCGAGCAACATGAAGATGAACCCGAGTGACTTTGCCACCTACGGCAACGGCAGCGATCCGAAGCGTCAAAACTATTTTGTCTATCCGCAGGTCAACGCCGTGACCGGCACGCGGATCGCCGGGTTGATCTGCCCGTCGGACAATGCCGAGGCTGCCCGGAAGACCGGCTCGTCCGAGTTCTCCATCTTCATGACGATCGATCCGACGGCCGGTTCGAGCTACTACCTCAACGACGAGGCGCCCGATCCGATCACGTCGAACCACCACGTCACCAACTACCTCGGCTGCGCTGGGCGGATCGAGCTCGATATGGCCTACGTCACTTCGGATGCCGCGAGGATTACCGCAGCGGACACCTACAAGGGGATGTTCCGTCCCAGCGAGGCTGCCGGAGTCAAGGACTGCATCGACGGGACCTCGAAGACGATCGCCTTCGGCGAAGTTGTCGGCAGCTTCACCGACGGTGTGAAGGGCTCTGGCCGTCAGACTTGCCTGTCCTACATGTGCGGGGCGATGCCGATGCACTGGATGACGACGTCGTTCGGCGGCACCCGGTACAACCCTGCCGACCGGAACTGGTATCGCTTCGGCAGCATGCATGCCGGCGGCTTGATCGGCTACTCGATGGTCGACGGGTCGGTGAAGTTTCTTGCGGTCGACACCGATCCGCTGACGCTCCTCCAACTCGCAGGCCGTGCGGATGGCCAGGCGCTCAACACGTCGATCGACTGACGTTGCTCAAAAGGTCGGTGGCCGGCCCCGAATCGGGGCCGGCTGCCGATCCGCCTCTGGTCAGCCTGCGTTGCAACCCGTCCGGGTTTTAGCCGCCTGCCTGGCCGATCCGTCGAATCGACCTTCTGGAGGATTTGTCTGATGCACATGCGATGTCTGTGGTGTGCGGTGGCCACGTCCGCCCTGGCCGTGGCGGTCAGCGGGTTTGCTGGATGCTCGGAAGGGGCCAAGCCGGCCCCGCCGCCGCCTCCGGCGCCTGTACCGGCCGGTGACGCTCCCGCCCCACCGGCGGCTCAGGGCGTTCCGAAGCCCGGCAAGGTGGCTCCGGGGGCGAGCGCCAGCCCGTCGGCTCCTGCTGGCGCCGCTGCCGCGACGCCGGCCGCTGCAGCCCCGGCGGCTCCCGCTGCGGCTGCGCCTGGTGTCAAGGGCCCGTCAGTCAAGGGGCCGCCGAAGGGGAAGGTGCCTTCCAAGCTCCAGGGGAACACCCCGCCGGCGCCGGAGCCGCTCTGAGCGGGAGTTCGCCGTCTGGCGATCGTCCACGGCGACGATCAACCGTCGCGTGACGTCTGTCTGACTTCAAGAGAACCCTGTCCCGCAACTCGTGGGGCAGGGTTTTTTTGTCGGCAGATGGCCGTGCCTGCAGGGAGGCGAGCCCGACGTTGCTCATCGCCGCGCGCCACGAGTCGCGCCCGAGAATCAGTGGCCGGATGCCTCGCGCTTGATGGCGTTGGTGGCGTCGAGCACGATCACGGCCGGCTGGTGATGCCGGGCCTCATCGGCGGTGTACTGGCCAAACGACATGATCGTAAGCCGGTCGCCAGGCTTGCCGAGATGGGCCGTGGCGCCATTGAGTTCGATCGCCCCTGATCCCGGCGCGCCGAGGATGACGTACGTCTCGAATCGCTCGCCGTTGGCCATGTTGCCGACGAGGATCCGCTCGTAGCGCCGCAGGCCCACCTTCTCGGCGAGGTCGGCGGCGATCGTCAGGCTTCCCTCGTAATCGAGGGAGGCGGCGGTGACGGCGGCCCGGTGGATCTTCGACTTGAGCAGGCAGATGGTCATGGGACGTCAGGGCGGAAGAGGAGGAAAGGAATCGGCCAGAACGTGTCAGCGGAAGGTGATGCAGACCGGGGCGGGCACGGGGATCGTGCGGCCGGTGAATGCGAGCTTCCCGGTGGCCTGATCGATCGAGAACAGACTCACGCCATGGGAATCCTGCCCGGCCGCGAGGAGCCACTTGCCCGAGGGATCGATGGCGAAGTTGCGCGGGGTTTTTCCGCGGATCGGCTCGACGCCGAGGAAGGTGAGCCGGCCGGTGGACTGGTCGACGGCATACATGGCGATCGAGTCGTGGCCGCGGTTGGATCCATAGACAAACTTCCCCGACGGATGGACGGCGATCTCGGCGGTGGAGAATCCCCTCCGATCGCTGATGCCTTCGGGAATCGTCGAGAGCGTCTGCACCGGCGCGAGGGCCCCGGCCTGGGGGTCGAAATCGAACACCGTCACGGTGAGATCGAGCTCGTTGATGCAGTAGGCGTGGCGACCATCGGGATGGAAGGCGAAGTGCCGGGGGCCGGCGCCGGGAGCGACGGCGGTCGCCCCGTGGGGCCGAATCGTTCCCTTTTTGACATCGAGAGCATGGACGAGGACCTTGTCGATGCCGAGGTCGCAGACGACGGCGAAGCGGCCGTCTGGGGAGGGATCGATCGAATGCCCGTGCGGCCCCTCCTGGCGGGCGGCATTGACGCTCTTTCCTTCGTGCTGGATGAACCCCGCCGGATTTCCAGTCACCGCCGGCCGGAGACTTCCATCGGGCTCGATGCCGAGGCAGACAGAACTCCCGCCCCCGTAGTTGGCGGCGAGCACGGCCTGCCCCGAAGGATCGACCGACACGGCGCACGGGCCGCTGCCTCCGGATGACTGGTGGTTGAGCTTCGTGAGCATTCCCGTCGTCGGATCGATCGCCAGGGCCACGACACTCCCGGTCGGCTTGCCGTCGGCGTCGGCGACCTCAGAAACCGCATAGAGGAGCGGCTTGGAGGGATGGAGGGCGAGGTAGGAGGGATTCCGCAACTCCGCGGCGAGCGTGGGCTCGGAGAGCGTGCCGTCGGCGGCGCTGAAGCGGGCGACGTAGATCCCCGCTCCCTGCGGCGGGGAGCCTGTGTAGGTGCCGAAGTAAACCAGTCGAGTGGCGTCGGGATCGGCGGCGAGCAGTTGTTCCGGCAGGGGCCCGGTCGTCACGGACGCGACGAGCCCGGCGATCCCGAGGCGGGTGACGGAGCGGCGGTCGAGTCGGGGGTTCCAGGGCATCGGGGGCCTCGAATCGTAAAACGGGATTGGGAGTTGCGGGCTTCCGCTGGGGCGAGCCGGAAACGCATCACCGCAACGCCGCCAGGCAGGAACACGCACTGGGGTTGGACGGCGAACGGCCCAGACCTCATGCTGCGGCCGGAAGACGATCGCCCAGCCTTCGGAATCGTACCCCCATGGACCGCGGATTGCACCACCGGGAGAGCGCCGCCGCCGGGGAAGGCCGCGTCTCCACAGGGCCTGGGGAGCAGGCTGGGGGTGAGGCGGATCGCGACCCTGAAGCCTCCCGCGCCGCCTGGAACACGCTCGCCCTCGAGATCCAACAGGTGATCGTCCGGATCGGGTGGATCTTCAAGACCGAGACGATCATCATGCCGGCGGTCCTCGACGCCGTCGTCGATTCCGGTGCCCTCCGCGGCCTCCTGCCGGTGCTCAATCGGGGAGGCCAGAGCCTCACGCCGCTGCTCTTCTCAGGCAGGCTTGCCCGAGCGCCCCTGAAGAAGTGGGCGCTGATGCGGTCGAGTGCCCTCATGGCGGCGTGCTTCGCGATCCTGGCGGTGGCCTGGACGCCGCTCGAGGCTCGGCGCCCCGACCTCCTGGCGCTCCTGTTCCTCGTCGTCTACGCCGCCTTCTCCTCCACCAACGGGCTCAATCAACTCGCCATCGCCGCCCTCCAGGGGAAGCTCATCGCACCGGGACACCGCGGCCGGGCGATGCTCGTGAGCGTCTCCCTGGGAAGCGTCCTGGCGATCGCCGCTGCTTGGCTCTGGCTCGGCCGCTGGCTCGAGGAGGCGGATGGCTTTCCGAAAATCTTCGCGGCGACCGCAGCGTTCTTTGGCCTGGCGGCCGTCGTGCCGCCGTTCCTCGACGAGCCCCGCGATGCGGAGCCTGCCCTGCCGGCATCTCCCGATGCCCAAGCGGCCAGGCGCGGCTGGTGGTCGGCCTCCCGAGAGGGGATCGCCGGCTGGCGGCAGACGCTCGCGGGGGATCCTAGCCTCGTCCGACTGGCGGGCGTGGCCGCCTGCTTCTCGGCGGTGCTCATGCTTTTCCCCCATTACCAGGCCTTTGCCCGGGATCGGCTCGGGAGTCACATCGGCAGCCTGCTGACTTGGGTCGTCGTACAAAATGCCGCCACGGGAACTGCCAGTCTCGTGGTCGGCCCGCTCTCCGACAGGCGTGGAACGCGGTTGGTGCTCGTCTGGCTCGTGGCCCTGTCGTCGGTCACGCCGCTGTTGGTCACAGCGCTGGCCCGGGGACCTCACGGAATGGCTGCGGAGTGGTTCTGGCTGGTCTACCTGCCTCTCGGGCTCAACCCGCTCTCCCTGCGGTTGTTCACGAACTACGCCCTCGAACTGGCTCCCGTGGCCGCCGAGCATCCCCGTTATGTGAGCATCGTCGGAGCGGCTCTGGCGGCTCCGTTCGTCCTCTCGCCACTGGTGGGGTGGGCAGTCGACAGGCTCGGGTTCGAGCCGGTATTCGTCCTCGGGGCCGGGGTGATCGCCGGTGGCGCGATCGTTGCCACCGGGCTGCCGGAACCGCGCAACCGCCCCCGGAATCCCCATGCGGCTTGAAGAAGCGGGCTGCGAGGAGGGGATGGAGGCGCGTGGGCCCGATGGCGGCAGCCAGGGGCACCTGGGCGGGGGCTTTCGGCCGTTTCGCGACTGGAAAAAGCGGTTTTGCCGGTTGCTCCGCCCTCCGGAGACTCCTATCATAACGAAATTGTTGGCCTGAAGGTCCCTTCCTTTCCGCTTCTCAGGAGCCTCGATTCCCATGATGAAGATGTCCCGCATCGCCGCCGCGCTCTCGCTGGTCGCCCTGCTCGTCGGTTCGGCGGTCGTCTCCGCTGCCCCGAAGGAGCCGAAGGACGCCAAGTGCCCCGTGTCCGGCAAGGCCTGCAACCCCGACAAGCACGCCGACTTGGCCGGTGGCAAGGTCTACTTCTGCTGCGACAACTGCGCCGGCGCCTTCAAGGGTGACTCGGCCAAGTTCACGGCCAAGGCGCACCAGCAGATGGTCTCGACCGGCCAGCTGACTCAGAAGTGCTGCCCGCTCTCCGGTGGCGCCACCAAGCCCGAGACGAAGCTCGCCGTCGGTGATGCCGAGGTGACCTTCTGCTGCAACAACTGCAAGGGGAAGGTCGAGAAGGCCTCCGACGAGGAGAAGGTCAAGCTCGTGTTCGGCGGCGACAAGAACGCCTTCGAAGCCGTCAAGAAGTGAACCCCGGCCAACGTCCCCCGTTTTCAGGGCTCTGAATTGCCCTAGGGCGGTGGGGTTGGAGATGAAATACTCCGCACGGGAGCCTGTGCCCGTGCGGAGTTTTTTTGCGCGCCGGCCTCCCCGGAGCCCCTGGCCATGCGCGTCTTCCTCTCTGCCGGCGAGCCCTCGGGCGACCACCATGCCGCCCTCCTCGCCCGGGCCCTGCGGGCACGCCGCCCCGACGTCGAGTGCGTCGGGCTGGGCGGGCCGCAGATGGCCGCCGAGGGATGCCGGCTTGTCGCCGACATGACGAAGCTGGCGGTGATGTGGTTTCTCCGGGTGATCCTCGCGATCCATCGGTTCGTCGATCTCGCCCGCCGCGCCGAGCGGAGCTTCCTCGATCATCGTCCCGATGTCTGCGTGCTCGTCGACTTCCCCGGCTTTCACTGGTGGCTCGCCTGGCGAGCGAAGCGGCATGGCATCCCGGTGGTCTTCTATTGCCCGCCGCAGATCTGGGCCTGGGCAAGCTGGCGGAAGGCGAAGATGCGCCGGCTTATCGATCATGTCCTGGCGCCGTTGCCGTTCGAGCACGACTGGTTTACGGCCGAGGGGATCCCCTCGACGCTTGTCGGTCATCCGTTCTTCGACGAGACCGCCCACGCCTCTCCCCGGGCTACCGCGACCCGCGAGCCTTCCGACCGGGGGCCGTTGGTCCTCCTTCTCCCGGGATCCCGGGGACAGGAGATCAGCGCCAATCTGCCGTCGCTGCTGCGCGGGGGTGAACTCGTCGCCGCCCACGTGCCGGATGCCCGGTTCGTCGTGGCCGTCCTCCATGAGCGCCACGCCGAGGTCGTCCGCGGGATGATCACCGGCGCCGGCGGCAGCGCGGTCGAGGTCGTGGCCGGGAAGACGCGGAGCCTGATGGCCGAGGCGAGTTGTGCCATGGCCGTGAGTGGTTCGGTGTCGCTCGAACTCCTCGCCGCCAGGCTTCCCGCGGTGATCCTCTACCGGATCGGCGGATTCGCCTACATCGTCCAGAGTTGGTTCCGGCATGCCCGGTTCATCACGCTGGTCAATCTCATGGCAGTGCCCGATCCGATCCTCCCGGTGCGCGGCGTCTTCTCCGCGCCGACGGTCGTGCCGCCGGCCGATCCTGACGCGATCTATCCGGAATACCTCGCGGTCAGTGATCCAGCCGACCGGGCCGCCGAGCATGTCGTCACCTGGCTCACCGACGCCACTGCCCGGCGATCGGTCGTCGAACGGCTCGACGAGGTCGCCGCCAGGGTGGCCCGCTCCGGTTCGGCATCGCGGGCCGCTGCGGCTGTGCTGGCGATCGCTGCCGGCGACGATCCGGCGGCCGCGGTGCGGGGGGTCGATGACGCGATGGCCCGGGCGACGGCCTTCCGCGCGGCCTGACGCTACACTTGCCGGGTGGCCATCTGCCCGGCCCTACCGTCGTGAGGGCGATCCGCGGCCCGGGAAGCTCCGTCGCTCCCCGGACCCCTTCGTCATCCGGCGGTGCCCCAAGCCCTCCCTCCGCCCTGGAAGCCCCGCCACGATGCTCGCCGAGCCGCAGCAGACGCCGTTCGACATCGATTTCCACGTCGCCGGAGTGCCGGTGCGGATCTCCGGGCTGTTTTGGATCGGCACAGGGCTCATTGGCTGGGGGGCCTGCCGATCGTTCGCCCGAGGTGACCAGCGCGAACTCCTCCTCTACCTCGCCATCTGGACGGCGGTCGTGCTGATCTCGATCCTCGTCCACGAACTCGGCCACGCTCTCATGTACCGCCGCTTCGGGCAGGATGCCCGGATCGTTCTCTACCACTTCGGCGGTCTGGCGATCCCGAACGGCTGGGGGAGTCGACGGCACCTCCGCCCCGCCGAACGGTTCATCGTCTCGGCGGCCGGGCCCGTCGCCCAACTCCTCCTCGCCGCTGCGATCGTCATCGTTCTCCGGGTCGGGGGCTATCTCGCCCCATTTCCGATCTCGTTCATCGGCGAGGCGCTCGGGCTCTACGACGGAAGGCCGTTCTCGTCTCCCTATGTCTGGGCGCTCGTCGAGTTTCTCCTCTCCGTCAACGTCCTGTGGCCGCTGTTGAACCTCATGCCGGTGCCGCCGCTCGATGGTGGGCAGATGGTCCGTGAGGGGATGGAGGTGATGGGCGTGGCCGATGCCGCCCGGATCGCCGCGGGGATCGGGCTCGTTGTCGGTGGGGCGCTTGCCTATCTCGCCTTCAGACGCGGCGAGCAGTATCTCGGGATCATGTTCGCGATGCTCGCCGTGGCCTGCTATCAGAGCGTGCAGCAGTCGCCCCCGTGGAGGCGGTGGAACTGATGCCGGGAAGGTCTGCCGAGGCCGCCGGCGATCGTCTCACTGCGGTCGTGCTCGGTGCCAGCAACGTCTCTCGGGGCTTGGCCCGGCTCAGCGCGGCGATCCGGGGGAGAGCGGCCGGCCCGGTCGATCTCTTCGTGGCCGCGGGGCATGGCCGCTCCTACGGCGCCAACAGCCGGGTGTGGATGCGGCGCCTGCCGTCGATCCTGGCCTGCGGCCTGTGGCGTGCCCTCGATCGTGACGCGGGCGATGGCGGGCGGCGTGTGGCGCTGGTCACCGACATCGGCAACGATCTTCTCTACGGCTTTCCCCCGGGGCAGGTCGCGGCCTGGGTGCGTGAGGCCGTCGATCGGCTCGTCGATCGGGGCACGACGGTGGCGATCGCGAGGCTTCCGCTCGAGGCGGTGCGCCGTGTCGGGCCGGGGCGCTACCTGGCCCTCAAGACGCTCTTCGTGCCCGGCTGTCCGCTCTCGATCGAGGGGATTCATTCGGCCGCAGCCGACCTCGACGGACGCATCGCCGAACTGGCGGCATCGGCCGGACTCGCCACGATTGATCAACCGGGCGAGTGGTACGGCTTCGACACCCTCCATCCCCGTCGCCGCCGCCTCGACACCCTCTGGCACCATGCCTGCGATGCCTGGGGGCTGCCACCGGCCCCGCGGCCGACACGGGCCGGCTTCCGCGAGTGGGCGCGACTGGGGAGGCGGGCGGCCGAAGTGCGGCAGCTCGGCCGGCAGATGCGCTACACACCCCAGCCGATCCGCCGTTACGCTGACGGCAGTTCGGTGGCGCTCTACTGATCGGCCGAGCGGAGCATCGAGGGCCCGCGGAACGGGAGTGGCCGACCGTTGGCGGCCGCCGGTTTTCCCCATCTGCGAAAGGCCTGCAAGGAGACGAAGAACGTGGTGACTCGGGTGGTGGTCGTGATGGGAGTCAGCGGTATCGGCAAAACCGTCGTCGGGCAGGCGCTCGCCGACCGGCTCGGGTGGACGTTCGAAGATGCCGATCGCTTCCACCCCGCGGCCAACGTCGAGCAGATGTCACGTGGAATCGCGCTTTCCGACACGGAACGCTGGCCCTGGCTCGACGCTCTCGCCGAGGTGATCTCGGCGACCCTCGCCGGCGACGGGGGGCTCGTCCTCGCCTGCTCGGCCCTCGCCCGTCGCTACCGGGATCGGATGGGGGTGGGGAGGGACGGCGTGAGGCTCGTGTCGCTCGACGGCCCTCCCGAGCTCATTCGTGCGCGGATCAGTGCCCGCCGCGACCACTTCATGCCGGCCTCGCTCCTCGACAGCCAACTGGCGGCCCTCGAGCGGCCCACCCCCGATGAACGGCCGATCGTGGTGGGGATCGACGCCACGCCGGACGAGATCGCAACGGAAATCGTCACGGCGCTGGAACGCACCGACGCCTGATCGATGACACCAGGCGGGGCATGGGCCACGTCAGCCGGTCACAGCACCGGCAGCGAGGGGAGCGGCGGGCGGGCGGCATGAGCCGCGGCGAGGTTGCCGACGAGACGCTGGCAGATCGATTCGAGGTAGGGCTTGGCCGCCGGATCGTCGTAGTTGGCCGCGGTCGTGCCGGCGTCGCCATGTTCGCGGATCGGGATCTGGATCGGTACCTCGCCGAGGAAGGGGATGTCGAGTTCCTGAGCCGTGCGCCGGGCACCGCCGGTGCCGAAGATGTCGTAACGCTTCAGCGTGTCGGGGCAGACGAAGAAGCTCATGTTTTCCACCATCCCCAGCACGGGGATGTTCACCTTGCGGAACATGGCGATCGCCTTCGTGGCATCGAGGAGAGCGACGTCCTGCGGCGTGCAGACGACCACTGCACCGGTGAGCGGCAGCACCTGCGAGAGCGTCAGCGCGATGTCGCCCGTGCCCGGCGGCATGTCGATGATGAGGTAATCGAGCGGGCCCCAGGCCGTGTCGCGAAGCATCTGCGTGATCGCTCCGTGGAGCATCGGACCACGCCACACGACTGCCTCGCCCGGGGGCACGAGATAGCCCATCGACATCGTCGGCATGGCGACAGGGGCGCCGGGGAGATCGAGCCGGGGAGGGATGATCTTCCCCTCTTCGATCTGAGGACGGCCGGAGAGGCCGAGGAGATGGGGGACGCTCGGGCCGTAGACATCGGCGTCGAGGAGACCGACGCGGCTCCCGGCACGGGCCAGGCCAATGGCGATGCTCGCGGCGATCGTGCTCTTCCCCACGCCCCCCTTGCCCGAGCCGACGGCGATCACGCTCTTCGCCTCGAGACCGATCTGGCCGAGCTTCATCGGCGCCCGCTCGTGGGGCGTGATCGTCACCGAGACGTCGGGCACCGTCGGGAACTTGGCCCGCAGCATCTCCTCGATCCGTGCCCGCGTGGCGGCGTGGAGGATCGCGGAATGGCTCGTCAGCCCGACGGCGACGGCGATCCTGCCGGCTGCGACCTCCATCGACACCACCTGCCCGGCATCGGTCAGCGGCCTTCCCGTCTCCGGATCGGCGATGGCGGCGAGGACCGAGGTGACAGCGGAGCGATCGGGAGACGTCATGGTTGGATCGAGGCCTGGGGGGCTGCAAGGGTTTGCGGAGAGGGGGAGGCGAGTCCGCCGATGGTGCTGGGGGCGGCGATCGACGCCCCGGCCCGGGCCGCAGCGGAGAACAGCGGACGCGGCTGGAGGGTGACCATCGCCATCACGACCAGCGCCGCGAGCATCGCGATGCCGGCACCGAGGCCGCCGTCGGCCTGCACGCCGCGCTTGGCGGAGCGGAAGTACATGGCAGACACGATACGGAGATAGTAGGCAGCGGCGATCGCCGCGTTGAGGACGAGGATCACGGCGAGCGCCAGAAAGAACACCCGGCGGCTCCCCGGGGTCGCCTTCGCCGTCCAGTCGACCTCGAGCGCGGCCATCGCCAGCGAGAGCTTGCCCCAAAAGCCGGGCAGGGGCGGGATGCCAGCGAGGCTCAAGAGAAAGGTGGCCAGCGAAAAGGCGACGACCGGGTTGGTTCCCGACAGACCGTTGAGGTCGTCGATGGTGGCCACTTCCTCACGCGGCGGCCGCGGGGCCGAGCCCGCCGACCACTCCGGCCAGCGGTGCCCCAGATACGCCAGCGCTCCGAACACGCCGATCGTCGCGGCGACGTAGGCGGCGAGGTAGAAGAGGGTCGCCGAAGCGCCTCCCAGCGTAGCCGTCCAGGAGGTATCGGGGCCGGGGAAGGGACGTCCACCGATCGTGGAATCGGCGGCGGCAGCGGCGGCCACGCCGACCAGGAGGTAGCCGGCGTGGGCGATCGACGAGCAAGCGAGCAGGCGGCGGAGATTCGTCTGGAGGAGCGCCATGACGTTGCCGACGGTCATCGTCAGCGCCGCGAGCACCGCCGCCAGTTGCCAGAAGAACGTCAGCCAGGCGGCGCCGGCCGGTCCGACGACTCCCTGATTGAGGGCGATCATCCCCAGCGTCCCGCCGGTGCCGAGGGCGAGGAGACGGAGGAGGACGACGATGCCGGCCACCTTCGGGAGGGTGGAAAGAAGGGCCGCGTTGCCGGGGCCTGCTCCCTCGTAGACGTCCGGGGCGTAGAAGTGCATCGGCACCGCGGCGAGCCGGAACGCGATCCCGCCGATCACCATCCCGACGGCGACCGGGAGAAGCGTCTGCGCCGTGGCCACGATCCGGCCGTCACCGGAACGGAGCCGGCTGCCGATCTCGGCGAGGCTCGTCGATCCCCCGATCCCGTAGAGGCAGGCGAGCCCGTAGAGGAAAAGGGCCGAGGCGACCAGCGAGAGGAAGAAGTACTTCAGGCTCGCTTCTTGGCCCTGGGCGTCGGTCCGCTTCAGCGCGAGCAGGATATAGGTCGGGATCGACACCAACTCCAGGCCGGCGAAGAGGAGGACCAGATCATTGGCGGAGGCGACCAGCGACAGGCCGGCGAGGAGGAGGAGGAACGTCCCCGCTTCTTCGCAGGTGCCATTGCCCCGGGGCGTGTTGCGGGGCGTGACCGCGCCGCGGAACTGATCCCCCGCCTGCACGAGTGCCAGTCCCGCTCCGGCCAGCAGGACGAACCCTCTCACGAAGATGGCGAAATCGTCGAACGTGAACGGCCCCGACGACACCACCGAACCGGCCTCGAGCCCCATCCCGGGCCAGCAGGCCGCCGCAGCGATGCCGATGAGGGCCACGAGCCAACCCTGCCGCAGCCCGCAGAAGGCTCCGCCGAGGTAGGCGACGAGGGCCGCCACCACGAGCGTCAGTTCCGGGCCGGCAAGGAGGAAAGTCGACAGCGACGTCTGGGTCATGGGATTCGTTCGAGGCCGGCGGTGAGAGAAGGATCGGAAGGAACGAGGGCCGCGCCGGGGAGGATCGCGTCGGCCTGAACCGTCTGCGGGACAGGGCCGTCGTGCGGAGCGGCCTGAGGAGCCCCCATCCGGGCAGCGAAGGCCGCGGCGCCGGGGGCCATGGCGGTGCGGACGGCGACAGCGCTGGGAGCGAGGAATGTGGCCGGGAAGAGGCCGATCCACAAAACGAACAGCGCCAAGGGCGAAAGCGCCGCCCATTCGTACCAGCGGAGATCGTCGGTCGGCTCGGCAGCCGCGTGGCCATGTCCATGACCGGAATGTCCACCCTGCGCGTCATGGCCATGCGCATCGTGGCCATGCGCGCCGTGCGTGGCAGCGGAGGGGGCCGCGTGAGCATGGTCGCCATGGTCGTGAGCCGGAGGCTGACGCGACGCACCGAAGAACACCCGTTCCACCGCCCAGAGCATGTACCAGGCGCCGAGGACGACGCCGGCGACCGAAGCCACGGCCATCGTCAGATAGGGAGTACGCCATTCGGCCGCCACCCCGCCCCAAGCCCGCTGGAACGAGCCGAGGAGGACCATGAACTCACCGACGAATCCGTTGAGGCCGGGAAGTCCGATGCTCGAGAAGGTGAAGAGAAGGAACATGAACGCCAGCCACGGGGCCCGGGCCGCGATCCCGCCGAGATTCGCGATCGACCGAGTGTGATAGCGCTCGTAGATCATCCCGACCAGCGCGAACAGCCCCGCCGCCGAGAGGCCGTGGTTGATCAATTGGAGTGTCGCCCCCTCGACCGCTACCGGCTCGAGCGCCGCAATTCCCATCACGCAGTAGCCCATGTGGCTTACCGACGAATAGGCGATGAGCCGCTTGAGATCGGTCTGGGCGAGGGCCACCAGGGCTCCGTAGAGGATGCCGACGACGCCGAGGCCGAGGATCCACGGAGCGGCCGCGGCGGTCGCCTCGGGGAGCATCGGCAGGGAGAAACGGAGGAATCCGTAGATGCCGATCTTGAGAAGAACGCCGGCGAGATCGACGCTTCCCCCCGTCGGTGCCTCGACGTGGGCCAGCGGGAGCCAGGTGTGGAAGGGGACGATCGGCACCTTGACGGCGAAGCCGGCGAAGAGCGCGAGGAACACCCACCACTGCAACCATCCCCCCTGGGCGTTCATGGGAAGCGGATGGGCCGCCAAACCGGCGGTGAGCGTGGCGATGTCGAAGGAGAGCGTGCCGGTGTGCGCCGCGTTCCAGAGGACGATCGTGAGCAGGCCCAGGAATGCCAGCACGCTCCCGGCGAGGGTGTAGATGAAGAACTTCACCGCCGCCCGACGTCGGTCATCGTGGCCCCAGATGCCGATGAGGAAGAACAGCGGCACGAGGGTGAACTCGAAGAACACGTAGAACAGGATCACGTCCCGGGCGGCGAACACGCCGAGCATCGCCGACTCGAGGATGAGCAGGAGCGCGTAGAAGCCGACCGGCTTCTCCTTGATCGCCTCCCAGCTGACCATCACGGCGGTCACCGACAGGAGCGCCGAGAGGCCGAACAGCCAGATCGACAGGCCGTCGAGGCCGAGCGAAAAGCGGATGTCGAACGGCCCATCGACGAGCCATGGCCCCTCGCTGACGGCGAAGGCGTGCCCGGCCGACACCTCGGGGAGCGCCCGGAGGATGAGGAGGACGGCACCGGCGAGCGTGATCAGCGTCGTCACCGCTGCACTCTGACGCACCGCCGAGACGCCGCGCGACCCGAGCAGCCAGGCCGCCAGGGCACCGACCAGCGGCGTAAGGATGACCAGGAGGAGGTGGTTTTCGGGAGAGAAGGGGTTCATGGCTGAAGGATGTCGCGGGGGGGCCGGTGGTTCGGTGGAGGATGGTTCGCCCGGCGGATCAGGGGCGCAGCTGCCAGGCGAGGGCGAGAACGATCGCCAGCACCCCGACGACCCCCGCCAGGGCATACCGCTGGACAAGGCCCGACTGCATCCGGCGGATCGCCGAGCCCCAGGCTGATGGCACCTGGCCGATCGCGTCGACCGTGCCGTCGACGATCGCCCGGTCGAAGAAGGCGGTGAGGAGCGACAGGGCCTCCAGCGGCTTGACGATGAGCGCGGCGTAGATCTGATCGAAGTAGAACTTGTTGGCGAACAGCCCTCCCAGCGGGCCGAGGTAACGCTCCATCTGCGGCGAATCGCTCCGTCGGCCGAGGTGGCCGATGGCCGCTACGGCGATGCCGATCGCCGCGGCGAGAGTTCCCTGGATGGCGATGTCCCAGTGGAAGACGTGGGGCACGGCGGTGCGGGCGAGAGCCGGCGCGGTGAGCGACGGGGTGGCGGCGAGGAAGCCCGAGAGGGCGTTGGTGGCGAAGAGCACGAGCCCTGCAAACGCCGACAGGACCGCGAGCACCACCAGCGGCATCGTCATCACGGACGGCGATTCATGGGCGTGGTGCCCTGCTTCCTTCGGCACGCGGACCGGGCCGGTGAAGGTCATGAACACCGCTCGGAAGGTATAGAACGCCGTCAGGCCGGCGGTGAGCAGGGACATCCAGAACAGCAACCGCCAGGTCGACGGATGGTCGAGGGCGTCGAGGCCCACCTTCTCGTGCGAGACGCCGGACGAGACACCGTGAGCGGCCGCAGCGTCTGTCCGCGAAGTGCGGGTGATCATCGACGCCGGGCGGAACGGGCGGGAGGGAAGGCTTGTCGCCAGCCGCACGCCGCCGGAGAGATCCCTCGGTCGCTCGCCGGCCGAGCCCGCTTCGGCGTGATCCGAGCCATGGGCCTCCGGGTGCGCCTTGGCGTGGAGCGCCGCGAGGATCTCGTCCTTGCTGAAGAAGCCGGCGAACGGGGCGACGCCAGCGAGGGCACAGGCCCCGACGAGGAACGTCGCGGCGGTGATCGGCATCACCTGCCGGAGTCCCCCGAAGCGACGCATGTCGATCACGCCTCCCATGGCGTGCATCACCGATCCGGCACCGAGGAAGAGGAGGGCCTTGAAGAAAGCGTGCGTGAGGAGATGGAAGATCGCCGCGGTGAACCCGAGCATCGTGCCGGTGCCGAGGGCGACGAACATGTAGCCGAGTTGGCTGATGGTCGAATAGGCAAGCACGCGCTTGAGGTCGTTTTGCACCGTGGCGATGAGCGCGGCGACCAGCGCCGTCGTCGCCCCGACGATCGACACCATCGTGAGAGCCCCGGGGCAACCGACAAACAGCGGCGCCGAGCGAGTGATCAGGTAGATGCCGGCCGTCACCATCGTCGCGGCGTGGATCAGGGCGCTGGCGGGGGTGGGCCCCTCCATTGCGTCGGGCAACCAGACATGGAGCGGCATCTGGGCACTCTTGCCGCAGGCTGCCAGGAGCATCAGCAGGCAGATCGCCGTGCCGACGGCGCCGCCGACATACCCGGCCTCGTCGGCGAGGCGGATCTGGCCGAGGATCCCCTCGACGATCGTGCCGTCGGCCAGGTGGGTGTCGTGGAAGTCGAGCGTGCCGTAGGTCATCCAGAGGAGGAAGGTGGCGATCGCCAGGCCGAAGTCGCCGACGCGATTGACGAGGAACGCCTTCTTGGCGGCCCGCGCCGCCTCGGGCTTCGTGTACCAGAAGCCGATGAGGAGATAACTGCAGGCCCCCACCGCCTCCCAGAAGACATAGACGAGGAGGAAGTTGCTTGCGGCGACGAGCATCGACATCGAGAAGACGAACATCGCCACCAGCGCGAAGAACCGCGGGTAGCCCGGGTCGTCGTGCATGTAGCCGATCGAGTAGATCGCCACGAGGAGGCCGACACCGGTGATGATCGTGAGGAGCGTCGCGGTGAGCGGGTCCAGCCGCAGCGCGATCGGGATCGAGAAGGCGCCGCCGTTGTCGGCCGTGCCGGGGGCGACCGGGGCGCCGACGGCTTCGAGCCCTGTTGCGGTGAGATCGCCCGACCGGGCATCGCCGACGGTGGCCCATTGCCAGAGCGTGGAGATCATCTCGACCGGCTCGACCGGGCGCATCGGGTCGCCATGTCCGCCGCCGACCTGATTGGCGGTGCCGAGGAGGAGGAGGAACGCGACGACCGCGGCGGCGCCGATCCCCGCCACGGCCGGAAGGTGCGCACGGGGCCCGAGCCTGCGGCCGAGGAGGACGGTGCCGATGGCCCCCACCAGCGGCAGCAGGGGGACGAGCACCAGAAGGTTGGCGGCTGAGGACTGCATGGGAGTCGGTTCGGGGGCGTGTGGGGATCGGGCGTCGATGCCGGGGGCAGTCGGACCGGCAGGGTTCTGCCGGCGCGACGGTCAGACGTGGTCGCGCTCGAGGGATCGGGAATCGTCCCCTTCGGGCAGGACACCGGCGGGACTGAGGTGGGGCCACGTCGGCACAACTCGGTCGTCGGCGGGGAGTTCATGGTCGATCACCCGCGGGAGGCTCTCCTCACGGAGCGCCTGCCAGGCGGAGGCGTCGAGGCGACCGGTGCGGGCGAACGCTTGGAGCACGAACACCAGCGCCACGGCGGCTTCGCAGGCGGCGACGGTGAGTACGAAGACAACAAGGACCTGTCCTCCCCAGTCGCCGTGGTAACGGCTCCACGCGACGAGCGTCACCGACACGCCCTGAAGCATCAGTTCCGCGGAGAGAAACATCACGATCAGGTTGCGACGGGTGAGGATCCCCACCAGTCCCAGGCAGAACAAAACGGCCCCCACGAGGAGGGCGTTGGTGAGCATCGTGGCGGGGATCATCGGCCCTCCCTCCGGTGGTCGGTTTCGGTCGCCTCGCCCCGCGACACGACGGCGATCGCGCCGACGAGGGCCACAAGCAGGAGCACGCCGGCAACCTCGACCGCGAACAGATGCCGCCCGAACAGTTCGGCGCCGAGGTGGGCGACCTCGTTGGCGTCGCCGGTGTCTCCTCCGGGCTGAGCGGGGGCGATCAGCGTCGCGCTTTCGTCGTCCTTGGATGCGTCGTCCTTGGATGCGGCGTCAGTCGAGGGAGCAACGACAGATGCGGCGGCGACAGCCTGAGCCCGGGAGGGCATCCGGCAGCACGCCGGCGGTTCGGCGGCCGAGAGCCGGCCGATCGACAGCGTCAGCAGGCCGAGGAGGACGGCGCCGGCGGCGGCTGCGAGCATCGGCTCGTTCGACACCCGATCGTACGGGGCCATCCCCGACGGCTGGGCGAGCATGAGCACGAACAGGAACATCACGAGGATCGCGCCGGCGTAGACGACGATCGTCGCCACGCCGAGAAACTGCGCCCCGAGCACGAGGAGCACGCCCGACACTCCCGCGAGCGTCATCGCGAACCAGATCGCCGAGTAGACCGGCGAACGGGTGACGATCGTCGCCAAGCCGGAGATGACGGCGATACCGGCGACGGTGAGGAATACCGCATCCTCGCCGACGCACCCGAGCGAGCGGCCGGTGGCGGCAAAGCCAGAGAGCGCCACGGCACCGAGCAGGAATCCGAGCCGCCGCGAGGCGACCGTATCGGAAGCCTTGGGAAGGAGGAGCCACAGCGCGGCGGCGAGGGAAGCGACGCTGCCCGCGAGGAGCAGCCCCGACGGGGCGGCGGTCGTGGAAACGGGATCCATCAGTGGTGGCCCCCCACGGCGGCGGCCGGGCTACCCGGAGCGGAACCGAACGTGGCCATCCCCCCGGCGGCGAGCGTCTTCGACTTCATCGGCTCGGCGTCCTTCGTCATGTCGTAGACGCTGAGCAGTTTCTCCTTGTCGAAGATCATCTCCTCGCGGCTTTTTCCCGTCAGGTCGAGGAGGCTCGTGAGTTCGATGGCGTCGACGGGGCAGGCCTCTTCGCACATCCCGCAGAAGATGCAGCGGAGTTCGTCGATCGAGAAGCTCTCCGGATACTTCTCCCGGTCGGGCCACGGGCTCTCGGTGGCGACGATGTCGATGCAGTGCGCCGGGCAGGCGGTGGCACAGAGGAAGCACGCCACGCACTTCACCCGGCCGGCGTCGTCGCGGTTGAGACGGTGGACGCCGCGGTAAATGAGCGGGTTGCCGACGGTCGGTCGGACTTCGGGGTAGTTCACGGTCACCTTGCGGCTCACCATGTGGCGCGCGGTGGTCGAGAGCCCCTGAAGGAAGAGGGGGAGGTAGAGACGCTCGGTGAGCCCGAGGGGCTTCTCTTCGAGCCAGGTGATGGCGGGGTCGGTCGGTTTCATCGGCTACCTGCCAGTTCGGACGGGGAAACGTCGTGAGGCGCCCGTTCGAGGCGCTCGTGTTCGGCCAGTTCCCGCTCGATGTCGAGGGGATCGTGCGTGAGGATCGGCGTGTTGTCGGTGCCGGAGGGGGTGAAGACGCCCGCCACGACCCAGCCGGCGAGGCAGGCGATCCACGGCAGGGCGATCGCCACGGCGGTCGCGAGACCGGGGCCGAGGGCGGCGACGAGTTGCGGCCGGAACTCCTCGACCGCTGCCACCGTCACGAGGTTCACCAGGCCCAGCGGCAGCATCACCTTCCAGGCGAGGTTCATGAGCTGGTCGAAACGAAACCGCGGCCAACTCCAGCGGACGAGCATGAAGAAGACGATCACTCCGAGGATCTTCCCGGAGAGGATGCCGAAGCGGAGCAGGGCCTGGATCCAGCCGATCTCCCGCGACGCGCCAGTCACGCCCCACAGATGCCAGCCGCCGAGGAACAGGATCACGATCAGGAACGCCGCGGTGATCATGTGGAGGAACTCGGCGACGAGGAACAGGAGGAGTTTGATCCCCGAGTACTCCGTGTGGTAGCCGCCGACGAGCTCCTGCTCCGCCTCGGGAAGATCGAATGGGAGCCGCGCCGCCTCGGCGAAGCTCGCCACCATGAAGACGATGAAGCCCAGCGGCTGGGCGAACGCGTACCACACGCCCGACTCCGCCTGGGCGTTCATGATCGTGTCGAGTCGGAGGCTGCCGGCGGCGAGGACGACGCCGAGCAAGCCGAGGCCGAGGGGGATCTCGTAGGCGACGAGCTGGGCACTCGACCGCAGGCCCCCGAGGAAGCCGTATTTGTTGTTGCTCGCCCAGCCGCCGAGGAGAACGCCGTAGACGGCGATGCTCGACAGCGCGAACACCCAGAGCACGCCGACGTCGAGGCCCGGGGCGACGAGGAATGGCACCGGATCAGGGAGCCCGGGGATGCCGAGCGGAGGAAGCACGTCCCCGAACGGGATCGCTGCGAAGATGGCCAGCGACGCGGCGAGGATCACCAGCGGCGCCGCGTTGTAGAGAACGCGGTCGACATGGCTCGGCGTGAAGTCTTCTTTGAGGATGATCTTCAGGCCGTCGGCCAGCGGCTGACCGAGGCCGAAGAGCCGGACCTTCGTGAGCGGGATTCCGACCCGGTTGGGCCCGCGGCGATCCTGCACCCAGGCGGCGATCCACCGTTCGAGGAGCACGAGGTAGGCCGCCGCGGTCATCAGCCCGCCGACGAGCAGGCCGATCTTCACAAGCGCCGCAAGGGTTGCCGCTGAGGGAAGAAGGTTCATGGGCTGGGGATTCGTGGCGGTCGGGGATGTCGGACGAAGCGGAGGCGATATTCGAAGCGGAGGCGATATTCGAAGCGGAGGCGATCCAATCAGCGAACGAAGTCAGGACGAGGCGATCTGATCGATGCGGAGATCGACGCCGACGGCGGGGATCTCTCCACCGAGTGCCGCGAGGGTGGCCGACGATTCGGCGATCTGTCGGCGGACGGCGGCGGGGTCGTACAGACCCCGGCGGCCGAGCATGTTCCAGTAAAGGCGGCCTTCCGGCCAGACCCCGGCCGGCGCCCGGACGGCGGCGGCGAAGACTTGAGCGCGGTGGGCGGCGTTGACCCACGTGCCGGCCCGCTCGGCAAACCCGGCAGCCGGCAACCTCCAGGTGGCAAGCTTCGACAGCGGCGACTCAAAGAGATCCTGAACGACCAGCGCGCGGAGCCGGCCGAAGGGGGCGGCGGTCGTGTCGTCGATCCAGGCATGGGGATAGCCGGCGGTGATCCAGGCGGAATCAAACTCGCCGGCACCGACGGCCGCGACGAGATCACTCCAGCTGCGCTCCTCCGATTGAAACAGCGCCACGACCGCCTCGACGCCCCGACGGTTGGGGCACTTCTCGGCCCGGATCGTGAAGCCCCCGGGGAACGACTCGTCTTCGCCGGAGACGGGGACATGCCCCACGAACAGCGCTGCCTGCTGGTCGATCGAACGGGCGACGGCGCAGAGCATCCACGCCTCTTCGATCGTGAGCATCGGCGACACCGCGACGGCCAGCCGCCCGGCCCCGGAGAGCTCTTGACGCAGTCGCGTCGTCACGTCTGACCACTCGACCGCCTCGCGGTCGTCGTTGCTCGACACGAGCCTGCCGGCCGAGAGGAGCCGGGCGGGATCGTGAAGATGGTGCCAGCCGTAGCGGCCGTCGTCGCAGATCCACCACTTGTTGACGTGGGGATTCTCGCGCGGCTTGAGGCGGTAGACCGTGTCCTGGTTGTGTTCGGTGACGATCGAGCAACCCGCCGAGCAGCCGCCGCAGACATTCGACTCCCGCTTCAAGAACCAGACCCGCTGCTGGTAGAGGAAGTCCTTGTCGCCGAGCGCGCCGACGGGGCAGAGATCGACGACGTTGCCGGAGAGTTTGTTGTCGAGGGGGTAGCCGGGGAAGACCGAGATCTCCTCCTTGGAGCCGCGGTTGACCACCATCAGCTCGCTCGTTCCCGACACCTCGCGCGTGAATCGCACGCAACGGGTGCACATGATGCAGCGATCGACGAACAGCGTGACGGTCGGACCGACGTCGCGGCGCCGGCTGTGGAACGGATTGAGGTCGGTGCGCCGCTCCGCTTGGCCGTGCTCGAAGTGGTAATCCTGGAGGAGGCACTCCCCCGCCTTGTCGCAGATCGAGCAATCGATCGGATGATCGATGAGCAGCGCCTCCTCGACGCGGGCACGGCTGTCCTTGACCAGGGCCGTGTCGGTGACGATCACGGTGCCGTCCTTGGCCGGCGTCTGACAGCCGGGAACGAGCTTCGGCATCATCGTGATCTTGCCGGTGGCCGCGTCGCGGGTGCCGGTCTCGATGAGGCACATCCGGCAGCTGGCCACGACCGACAGGCCGGGGTGCCAGCAATAGTGCGGGATCTCCACGCCGGCGCGGCGCGCAACCTCGATGCAGTTGAGCCGCTCGTGGGCGCCGATCTCGATCTCTTTACCGTCGACGATGACTGTGGGCATGTGGCGTCAGGAAAGGGAAAAGGTGCCTGCCACCCTTGCTCATGGGGACATGGCCATGGGGCGATCCGGCACGGAGGGTTGGCAGTCTGAAAATGGTGGCTGGCACCTTTTCCGGTCAGTGGGCTCCGACGATCGGGAGGGCGGGGACGGGGTCGGTGACCATCCAGCCGGAGGGATTCGTCCGCTTGATGTAGTCCTCGAACTCGCCGCGGAACTTCTTGATGGCGTTCTTGATCGGCCAGGCGGCTCCGTCGGCGAGGCCGCAGATCGTCGACCCGGGCATCATGCCCATGGTGTTGCCGATCTCGGCGAGGAGGTCGAGATCCTTGAGCCGGCCCTTACCGGCCCGGATCCGCTCGAGCATCCGCAACGACCAGGCGGTTCCTTCGCGGCACGGCGTGCACTGGCCGCAGGATTCGTGGGCGAAGAACCGGCAGGAATTGTGGAGGAAGTCGACGATGCTCACCGTCTCGTCGATGACGACGACGGCGGCTGTGCCGAGGCCGAGGCAGCCGACCTTGCCAGGGCCGGCGAAGTCGAGCGGGGTGTCGAGTTCGGCCTCCGTCAGCAGCCCCATCGAGATCCCGCCGGGGATCACCGCCTTCGCCTTCCGCCCCTTCCACACCCCGCCGCCGTGGCCGTCGATGAGTTGACGGGCGGTGATGCCGAGGGGGGCCTCGTAACACCCGGGGCGCTCGACGTGGCCGGAGAGGCAGTAGAGCTTCGGACCGTAACTGCCGGGATCGCGCGGGTTGTTCGGGTCGGCAGGAACGCCGATCGAACGAAACCAGTCGACGCCACGACGGGCGATCTGGGCGACGCAGGCCATCGTCTCGATGTTGTTGACGACCGTCGGCTTGCGGAACAGCCCTTCGATCGCCGGGAACGGTGGCTTGATGCGCGGCCACGCCCGCTTCCCCTCGAGGCTCTCGATCAGCCCCGTCTCCTCACCGCAGATGTAGGCCGCGGCGCCACGGTGGAGATAGAGATCGAGCGAGAAGCCGCTCCCCTGGATGTTCTTGCCGAGGAGCCCCGCGGCATAGGCCTCGTCGATGGCCCCCTGGAGGCGGTCCCAGGACTGCGGGTATTCGTAGCGGAGATAGAGGTAGGCGGTGGTGGCCCGCGTCGCGTAGGCGGAGAGGATGATTCCCTCGATCACCTGGTGCGGGTCGTCCTCCATGAGGATCCGGTTGTTGAACGTCCCCGGTTCGCTCTCGTCGGCGTTGATGCACAGATAGATCGGGCCGGGGTGATCCTTGGGGAGGAACGTCCACTTAAGCCCGGTGGGGAATCCGGCGCCACCACGGCCGCGCAGTCCCGACGACTTCACCAGCTCGATCACGTCAGCCGGTTGCTTCTCCTTGAGCAATCGCTCGAGCGGCGCGTAGCCGCCGCGGCTGCGGTAGCTCGCGAGCGTGTGGCTCCCGGCAACGCCGACGGCTTCGAGAAGAACCGGTTGGAAGGTGGTCATGGGATCGTTGGGGAGGAGGGGGAAGGGCCGGGGACCGGCTCAGGACGACTTTCCGGCCCGGGCCCGGGCGTCGCGGACGAAGGCCTCGGCCGATTCCTTGGTGAGATTCTTGTGGAGCGTCTTGCCGGCGAGCATGCAGGGAGCGAAGTCGCAGGCGCCCAAGCACTCGGCCGGCTCGACGGTGAGTGATCCGTCGGCGGTCGTGCCGTAGGGATCGATGCCGGCGGCATGGCAGATGTGGTCGAGGATCTCCTCGCCCCCCCGCAGTGCGCATGACACCGACCGGCAGACCCACGCCCGTGTCTCGCCAGAGGGCTTGTCCTGCGGGAAGAATTGATAGAAGGAGAGGGTGTCCTGGACCTCGGCCGGGGCGAGGCCGAGGAGCTGGGCCACCTCGACGACGGCTTCGTACGGCACGTAGCGCAGCACCTCGTTGACGATGTGCAGGGCCGGCAGCGTCAGCGCGCGGCGGTTGGGATAACGGGGCGCGAGCGCCTCGATCCTTGCAACCATCTCGGGCGAAAGGATCCGCTGGGTGGTGATCATGGGGCGGGGGTGAAAAGAGGCTGGTTGGACGGTTGGCTGGCGCGGGGACGAGAACGGTTCAGCGGTCGAGTTCGGCGGCGATGATGTTGAGGCTGCCGAGGACGGCGACGACGTCGGAGAGCGTGTGGCCCCGGATCAGTTGGGGGAAGAGCGAGAAGTGGAGCACCGACGGGGG
>CAJBCV010000381.1 GCA_903951635.1 uncultured Planctomycetaceae bacterium | reverse complement strand
CCGCTGATCCGGTAGGAGAAGAGCCTGCGCTTCTGGGGGAGCGGTGCGGTCGATGCCGTCGCGACCTCCGAGAGCACGAGGCCATCCTTCCGCCAGCAGATGACATGGCCGGCGCTGGTGATCGACACGCTCGCCGAGTAGCCGCCGCGCTCGATCGAGCGCGTGGCATGGATCTCGAACAACTCCGGGTGCAGGACGCGCCCGTAGAGCTGGAAGACGAGGTCGGTGACTTTGGGACGGGCCGACAGCACGCGGGCGACTCTCCTCTGAACGATCCGCGGAAGAAGCCGGCGTCGATTTCTTCCCACCAGTGCACCGCAGGCCATGGGCCGAGGCCCAAGTATAAAAATCCCCGCCGCGGTCACCAACCCGACTGCCTCGATCGGCCGGCCGAAGGGAAACGCGACCACGAGCGGCCGCGAAAAAAACGCCTTGCATTTTTTTCGCGGTTTGTCAGGGCGCGGGTCGTCAGGGGAGAAGCGCGACGAGCATGTCGTAGGCGGCATGCGTCCCCGCCGCGATCCCGAATCCACGGACGACGAACAGGAGCGCGAAGAAAAGCCCGGCCATGGTGCGGAAGGTGAAGCTGTAGAGCTGGAAGGTGTCGCCGAGCGGCCCGACGTAGTGGGCGGCGCTGAAGAGGAGGCTCGTGAGGACGGCCGACCACGGCAGCGACGACGACGGTGGCGTGCCGAGACGCTCGAGCCCCCAAGCGACGGCCGGCAGCATGAGGAGGCGGAAGAGCACCTCCTCGTAGAGCCCAGCCCCGCAGAACCCGATGAATCGCGCGAAGATCCCCTCCATGCCCGGCCCGAGCAAGAGCGGCCAGAGCCGGTTCTGCAGGCGTGCCAGCCCCACGAGCACGACCGCGAGAAAGAGGCACTCGGCTGCCATGCCGACGAGCACCCACGGACTGAATCGCCAGCGGTCGTATTCGACATGCTGCCAGGCGAGCAATCCGAGGATCGTGAGGACGGGCAGGAGAAAATACTCACCGAATCCCAGCCCATCGAGGATATGCCGCAGCCAGACGTCGGCACCGTTTCGCGGCGAACTCCTCCCCAGGAACAACACGCCCCCTTCGTAGGCGAGCACGAGCGGAAGGATGAACACGAGGCTCGTCAGCGGCATCCGCGACAGCCCCCAGTAGCTGTCGGCGGCAGCCGGCGCGTCGGTGGAGAGGCCGTCGTCCCCGGACGCTCTCGGCAACGGCGGCAGGGACGCGTCGGCGCCGCGGAGATCGGCGTCGACCTCGTGGAGCAGACTGTCGAGATCATCCTCCAACGGCGCCGCGGCATCGCGACGGTCACGTTCGCCTCGACTCTCGCGATCGTCGCGTGAAGCCATCGACAACACCCCGACTGCGTCATCCCGAACCATGGCGACGAATCGACCGGCGCTCGTCGAGCCGACCTGTACCGCGCCGTTCCTTCCGACCTCTGCTCATCGCCCGAAGATCCCGCACGAGCGACAGTTGTGTCCGCCCGGGCTCTGCCTGACAAGGGCTCTGCCACCGCCCGAAGCGCCCGAGCGATGCTGGCGCTGCTGTCAACCCTCGTCATCGCGGCGCCAGCAACGCTCCCGCGCCAAACCGCCCCCGCTGTTTTCCGCGTGTGGCGCGGCTGCAAAGCTTCCTGCTTGACAACCCAGCGCATCCCAACAGAATGGCGCCGAAGCGTCGATGGAACGGTCGCTGATCCGCTCCGAAGCAGATCATCGACGGTGGAAATCGAAGTGGCCCACGGTTGGTCGCGATGCCTGTCGGAGGAAGGGTTTCTCCGCCACGCATCGCGATCGATCCGCCGAAGGATCGGCACTGGTTGGTTGCATCCGCCCTGACGATCTGCGTCTCCCACGATGGAGCCGCGGTTTTGATGTCGGGCGAATGGAGCAAGACCAGAGGATGTTGGGCCGCACCAAAACGCAGCGCGGTGGCAACCGGAACGATGTCCGGATCGCCGTGCGACGGGATAAAGAGCTTGGGGGGCGACGACACGAGGGAGCGAATGTCGACGACCTTGGTCGTGGCCTGGATGTCCCCCCCACCTTTCCCGTCTCACCGTCCCGGAGAGGGGATGGTTTCCGGCCCGGTCGGGGAGGCTGAGACGCTCCCTGCCTGCTTGGCTGTGGATCATGCCGATCGTGGCCGGATGCCGCGAACGGTCGTCGGCGATCCGCTGTGATCCGGCCTCCGATCGGCTTCGGTCGGGAAAAGTTCCTAGCGCCGGCGCTTGCCGGCGGGACCACGCGCGGGGAACAATCACCCCGAACGCTTGGAGACCCCGTCGACCGATGACGTCCCCCGCACGCCGCGGGGGGGACCCGCCCGCCGGACCTGCAGGGAGTGCGACATGGCCTGCTGCCTGATCGGATGCGGTTCCAATCAGGGGGCCCGGCGCGAGCAGCTCGATCGGGCCATCGAACTCCTCGGAGTGATGCCGGGGATCACGATGCGCGCGGTAAGTCGCCATCGCGAAACCCGGCCGATCGGAGGCCCGCCCGATCAGGCCCCGTTCCTCAACGGCGCCTGCCTGATCGAAACGGAACTCGGGCCCCACGAACTTCTCGGCGTGCTCGCGGCCGTCGAGAACACGCTCCATCGCGACCGGACGGAGCGCTGGGGGCCGCGGACGCTCGATCTCGACATCCTTCTTTACGACCAACTCGTGCTCGACAACGACGTGGTCGAGGGCTCGGCCCTCACGATCCCCCATCCGCGGATGACGACGCGCCGGTTCGTCCTCGAGCCCGCCGTGGAGATCGCCCCGGACCTCCGTCACCCGCTCTCTTGCTGCAGCCTCGGCGACCTCCTCGACAACATCTCGCAGGCGCACCTCCATGTCGCCATCGTCGGCGCTCCCGGATCGGGAGCCGCCGAAGTGGCCAATGCCGTCGCCGACGCGACGCTGGCCAGACTCGTCCAGGCGCCGGCCGCGTTCCCCTGGCCACGCCCCGCCGGTCTGCCGAACGTCGGCTCGCAGAGCGCCGCCTGGAGCGCCGCGCTGTCGGCCTGTGCCCGGCCGCTGGAGAGCGCCACCTGGCCCGACGATCCCCACGGCACCGTCGCCGACTACTGGCTCGGCTCGCTCCTGGTGGCTGCCGAGGACGCGTTCTCGCCCACGGGCTTGGGGCGTTTCACGGCCGAGCATGCCGCGGTGACGGCCAAGACGGTGACGCCGCACGTCGCGATCATGCTACGGGCCTCGCCAAGGACGCTCGCCGAACGCGTCGCAGCCGCCGATCTTGCCGCCGATTTGGGGCGGCTCCAGGATCGGCTCCTCGCCCGACTTCGCTGCGGGAATCAGACCGGCGCCCGTGGCCCCCACGCCGTGGTCGTCGTCGCCGCTGACGACCTCAGCCGCGCCACCGACGAGGCGATCGCGGCGGTGGAGGCAGCCGGATGAGCGGAAGACCCGGACCAGCGCCGATCGTCGTGGCCGACTCGCGCTCGATGCGCGACATGATCCTCACCGCCCGCCGGGCTGGCCGGAAGGTCGGTTTCGTGCCGACGATGGGCGCGCTCCACGCCGGTCATGCCAGCCTCGTCGAGCAGGCCGCCGCGGAGTGCGACGACGTCGTCGTCTCGATCTTCGTCAACCCGAAACAGTTCGGCCCCAGGGAGGATCTCGCCCGTTACCCGCGGACGCTCCCGGCCGACCTGGCGCTCGTCGGGGCGAGGGGCGCCCGGTGGGTCTTCGTGCCGGAGGCATCGACCGCCTACCCGGCAGGGCACGCCACGAGCGTCGTCGTCGCAGCGCCGGCGGCCGACTTCGAGGGCGCCGTCAGGCCGGGGCACTTCGCCGGCGTCGCGACGGTCGTCTGCTGGCTGTTCAACGTCGTTCCGGCCGATGTCGCCTACTTCGGCGCCAAGGATTGGCAGCAGACCGTCGTCGTGCGGCGAATGGTCGCCGATCTCGCGATCCCGATCGCGATCGAGGTCTGCCCGACCATCCGCGAGCCCGACGGCTTGGCGATGAGCTCGCGCAACGCCTACCTCTCCCCGGAAGAGCGCTGCCGGGCCGTCGCGCTCCACGAAGGGCTCGTGGCGGCCGCCGCGCGCTGGCAGGCAGGGGACGACGTGGCGGTGGTCGAGGAGGCGATCCGCGCGGCGCTGCGATCCCGTGACATTCCCATCGACTACGCGCAGGTGGTCGATCCCGACTCCCTCCTTCCTCCGCGGCCGGGAGCGGCTGCCGTGGCCCTCGTCGCTGGACGCGTCGGCACCACGCGCCTCCTCGACAACGCCCTTTTGCCGCCGCGTCCCTGACTCGCCTTGGGAAGACCCTCCACGACCGATCCGGCTGCGAGGCAGCCGCCCTGACCGGGATCCCTTCGCCGTGCACTCGACGCTCTTCCATATTCCCACCCGTCTCTGGGACGTGCCGTTGTTCGGCGTAGGCGCGCTGCTGGCCGTGTGGGCCGTGGCCAGCGGGCTCGGGCTCCTCCTCGCCTGGCGACGGAGCGGTGCCCGTGAGGCGATCGTCGGCCTCGGGCTGCCGCTGGCGCTGGCCGGCGCGATGATCGTGTGGTTGCTTCCGGCACTCGACGACGGCGAGGGGGTGCCGGTGCGCGGCTATGGCGTGATGCTCCTCCTGGCGGCAGCGGCGGGGACGTGGCTGTCGATCCGGCGCGGTCGCCGCGCCGGCTACGATGCCGACACGATCCTCGCCCTCGGCCTCGAGGTCTTCCTGTGGGGCATCGTTGGGGCCCGGCTGTTCCATGTCATCGAATACCACGAGCAGTTCTTTCCTCCGGGGCGGAGTCTGCTCTCCGGGATCCCCGGCGTGCTCAATGTCGCCGCGGGAGGGCTGACCGTCTTCGGGTCGATCCCCACTGCCGCACTCGCGGCGTGGCGGTTTGCCGCCAGGCGGGGGCTGTCACTGCCGCGGCTGGCTGACTGCATCGCGCCGGGGCTCCTCCTCGGATTGGCGATCGGGCGGATCGGCTGCTTCCTCAACGGCTGCTGTTACGGCGGCCCGTGCGATCTTCCCTGGGCCGTCCGCTTCCCGCCCGACAGCCCCCCTTGGCTCGATCAGGCCGCGCGGGGCCTGATTCCACCAACGCCCGCAGGCGCGCGCGCCTGGAGCCTCCCGATCCACCCCGCCCAGCTCTACGCGACGATCGACGCCGCGATCCTCTCTTGGCTGGCAGTCGCCGTCACGCCGCTGGCCAAGCGGGACGGCGCCGTGTTCGCGCTGGTACTCACGCTCCATCCGATCTCGCGGTTCCTCCTCGAGATGATCCGGATCGACGAGGCTCCGGCCCTCGGCACGCCGTTTTCTATTTCGCAGGTCGTGTCGCTCGTCCTCCTCGCCCTCGCCGCCGGGCTGTGGTGGTGGATCAGCCGCCAACCGTTGCGACATCCCTGGGACGGCACTCCCGACGGCCCGGGTCCGGGCGCTTCCGGAACAACGCCCGGGGGCCGGGCTGAGGGGAACTTTGACGGTCGCCGTCCCGGCATGCAGACTCCTCCCACCCGTCGCTGACCTCCGCCTCCTTCAGGTCTCCCCATGCCCAAGCGCCAAAGCTCACCGGGAACCCCTCCCCCCGCCACGCGGTCATCAGACCACCCCCGGGTCTCGACCCCGAGCGCCGATGAGGCAGCTGTCGACCAGGAGTGGAAGCGGATCGAGTCGGACCGGGTCGCCGAAGAGGTGGCCGAGGCTCGCGAGGATCTCGGCGAATCGGCTCCTTCCCATCCCTCCGCTTGGCTGTGGGGAGGCTTTGCCGCCGCGCTCCTGGCCGGCGTCGTGTTCGCCCTGGTGGTGAACGTCGCTCTCGCCGCCCGCCGTCCGCCGCCGGCCCCCCCCCGCCCCCGGCCGGCCACCGTCCCCCGTCCCCGAACGAACTCGGACCGGGCGTCAGCGCCGAGGAGAACGACCTGGAGGAGCAGCCCCCGGAGAGCGTCGGCCCGCCGGCACCATGACGCCCGACGATCCCCTTCCAACTCCCGGCCCGAAACCGAAACGCCCGCTTCCCCCTCGCAGCGTGACGGTCCGCTGTCGGCTCGATGGTCCGCTCGTCGTCGAAATCTCCCCCGACAGCGTGGCGCTCGGCATCGTTCTGCGCGTCACCGACCACGACGGGCAGGAGCATCCCCTCCCCGACGACGGCCGGCCGGTGGCGCTGTGCCGCTGCGGCCAATCCGGGCGGAAGCCCTTTTGCGACGGAACCCACAAGGCTCTTCCGCCGACCGCCGGCTAGCCGTTGGACGAGATGTGTCGTCGCCGGCCGACTGGGCTGCCGGCCGACGCCAACCACCCACCAACCCCCACCAAGGAGGGTTTTTATTGCCCTTTTTCCCCAATCCCACCTTGGCGGGCAGGGCAGGCTGTGCCGGCTAGGAAGACCCTGCACACGACGGAAGTTCTTCGCTCAGAATCACTTGCGCACGGTCGATTGGAACAGAGCCTAGAATCGGCGGGGGCGGGCGATATGGACTGGCTCGCCTTTGCCCTGTACGGTTGCGTGTTCGGACAACGCTTCCTTGAGCTTCCGCCTGTCCCTCGGCCCCGGGTAACCACGGCGAGATGACGCACTCCCGCAACAACTTCTATCAGCGGTACAGCGTCGCGATCATGGCGGTCCTGCTGTTCCTGCTGCCACTGGTGTTGGTGGGGGCGGTCAAGGCGAAGGGGAACAACCGCAACGACGTCAAGGGTTGGTTGCCGCTGGAATACCCGGAGACCCAGGTCTACCGGTTCTTCCGCCGCAACTTCGCGGGCGAGGAGTTCATCCTCGTCTCGTGGGACGGTTGCACGATGGCCGACCCGAGGCTCGAACTGCTTGCCAAGAAACTCCTCCCCCCGCCGGAGGAGGCCTCCCGGATCGACCGGCCGCTCTATTACAAGTCGGCCCAGACCGGCCCGCGGGCCGTCGATCTGATGATGGCCGAACCGCTCAACCTCGACCGTGAGGAGGCGATCGAGCGACTCACCGGGGCAATCATCGGCGCGCCGCCGAAGTCGGCCACGGGTGAATCGCTCCCCGACGATCCCGATCAGCGTCAGACCTGCCTCGTCCTCACCCTCTCCGACACTGCCCGGGCCAATCTCCACGGCGCCATCGACACCATCCAGGAAGTGGCGACGAAGGAATGCGGCATTCCGGCCGCATCGCTCCACATGGGCGGCCCTCCGGTCGACAACGTCTCGATCGACAAGGCCGGCCAGACGAGCGTCACGATCCTCTTCGGGCTGTCGCTGGTCGTCGGATTCTTCGTCAGCTGGTGGAGCCTGAAGAGCAAACTGCTCGTCGGCCTCGTGCTCGCCTCCGGCGTCTACAGCATGTTCGCGAGCCTGGCGGTGGTCTGGTACTCCGGCTACCCGGTCGACGCGATCCTCCTCACGATGCCGTCGCTGGTCTACGTCGCCACCACGAGTGGGGCGATCCATCTGGCGAACTACTACCGCGACCAGATCGCCGAAACCGGCATCCAAGAGGGGGCCGCCGGACGCTCGGTGCACCATGCCCTCCTGCCGCTGTCGCTGGCCACCGGCACGACGGCCGTCGGTCTGGCGACGCTGGCGGTGAGCGAGCTGGTGCCGATCCGGATGTTCGGCATCTTCTCGGCCGTTGGCGTCGTGGTGAGTTTCCTGATCCTCGTCTTCTTCATGCCCGCGGCGCTCGAGCTGTTCCCCCCCAAGCTCGTCGGCAGTTCCTCCGACGACGGGGCAGGGATCGATCTGGCGCCGATTGAGAACAGCCGCTGGTGGCGTGCCGGCGAGTGGATCACCCGCCACAACGGCCTCGTTGCCACCGCTTGCCTTCTCGTGATGGCCGGGGTCGGCTACGGGATGACGAAGGTCGAGAGCAGTGTGCAGCTGATGCGACTGTTCTCCCCGAAGGCACGGATCCGCGAGGACTACCGCTGGCTCGAGGCGCACCTCGGACCACTGGTGCCGATGGAGATCCTCGTCCGCATCGACCAGCAGACCTGCCCGCTCAACTTCCTCGAACGGATGGAACTCGTCGGCGAGATCCAATCGGAGATCGGCGTCCTCGCCGAGGTGGGGAGCTCGCTCTCAACGGTCACCTTCGGTCGCAGCCTCGACACTGGCGACGGCGGCGAGGGGATCGGTGGTGCCGCGGCCCGGGCCTTCGGCCTCGGCGCCCGCACGAAGCGCAACGTCCTCAATCGGCGGCTCCTGGCCCACCGTGAGGACTTCCTCGCCGGTGACTACCTCCGCGACGCTGTCCTCGACGACGGCCGCGAGCAGGAGCTGTGGCGGATCAGCGCCCGCGTCAGTGCCGTCAAGGAAGTCGACTACGCCGACTTCAAGGCCGACCTGCAGACGAAGATCGACCCGATCCTTGCCCGTCTGGCCGAGAAGGGGATCGACGGCGTCTCGGTCGATTACACGGGGCTCGTGCCGCTGGTCTACAAGGCGCAGCACTCGCTCCTCGACGGCCTCAAGATCGGCTTCATCTGGGATTTCGCGATCATCGTCGCGGTGATGATCCTTCTCTGCCGTGCGGCCTCGGCGGGCCTCGTGCTCCTCCTCCCCGCAGCCTTCCCCGCGGTGATGGTGTTCGGGGCCATGGGCTGGGGCAATCACCTCCTCAAGGCCTATGCCGACGGTCATCTCCTCATCGACATCGGCACGGTGATGGCGCCGAGCGTGGCGCTCGGCGTGACCGTCGACGACGTCGTCCACTTCATGCTCTGGTTCCGCCGCGGGATCGCCGACGGCCTCGACCGCAAGCAGGCGACGATGCTCGCCTACAAGGGCTGTGCCCGCGCCATGTACCAAAGCTGGGGCGTGATCGGCATCGGCCTGTCGGTGTTCTCGCTCTCGCCGTTCGGCCCGACGCAGCGCTTCGGATACATGATGCTCGCGATGCTGACGATCGCCTTGGTCGGCAACCTCGTCCTCATGCCCGCCCTCCTTTCCGGCCCGCTCGGCGCCGTCTTCAGCTGGAGCGTGCTGCGGATCGAACGCAACAAGGCCCGTCGCAACGGCCGGACCACCGTGAAGGAGGATCCGGGGAGCGACGAACTTTCGCCCCCTCACGTCCTTCCCGGGCAATCGAAGCAGGTCGTGCATGCCTGAAGGCAGGCGCCGCCCCGGTAGGAAGCCGGGTTCGGGCCCACGGCACGACGCCAAAGACCACCGCCATCATGGCGCCGCTCCCTCCGAGGGGCGCCGCCTTGATGATCGTCCCTCCGTGGAGCCGCCCCCACCGCCGGCGGCCCGCGCTGCCGACGAACCCGGCCTCCCCACCGCGACCGTGCTCGTGAAGGCGAAGCGGGCGCGTCCTTTCTTTGGCCGCCATCCCTGGGTGCTCGACACTGCCATCGAACGCGTCGAGGGCAAGCCCGCCGACGGCGATGTCGTCGACCTGGCCACCCACGAGGGGCGCTTCATCGCCCGTGGGATCTGGAATGCCTCGAGCCGGCTCCGCGTCAGGCTTTACGCCTTCGACTCAGGCGTGCCGCTCGACGCCCACTTCTGGCGGTCGCGGATCGGAGCGGCCGTCGCCCTCCGCCGGGCCCTCGGGCTCGACGACCGCTCCGGCGCCGCAAGGCTCGTCAACAGCGAAGGGGACGATCTCTCCGGCCTGATCGTCGATCGCTACGGCGATCATCTCGCCGTTCAGGTGACGAGCCTGGCGATGGCAGGCCGGCTCGACGCGATCTGCGACGCCCTCGACGAGGCGGTGAAGCCGGCGGGGATCCTCCTCCGCGGCGCCGACCGGGGCCTTTCGAAGCTCGAGGGACTCCATCTCCCCGATCGCGTCATCCGCGGCACCGCCCCGGACGGGCCGGTGTTCATCCGCGAGGGAAACCTCTCCTGGGGCGTCGATCTCGCGGAGGGGCAAAAGACCGGCTTCTACCTCGACCAGCGCGAGAACCGGCGTGCCGCCGCGCTCCTCGCCCGCGACCGCCGCGTCCTCGATCTCTTCTGCTACTCCGGCGGCTTCGCCGTCACCTGCGCTGTCACGGGTGCCGCCAAGAGCGTGCTCGCCGTCGATGGCAGCGCCAAGGCGACGGCGCTCGCCCGGGCCAACGCCGACTTCAACGGCGCGGCGAACGTCACGGTGGAGACGGCCGACGCCTTCGCGCGAATCGACAGCCTCGCCGCTGCCGGCGAGAAGTTTGGCATGGTGATCCTCGATCCGCCGAAGTTCGCCCGTAGCCGCGGCGCCATCGACGAAGCCCTCCGCGCCTATCACCGCATCAACCGCGTCGGGATCGATCTCCTCGAGCCGGGGGGAATCCTCGTCACCTGCTCCTGTTCGGGGAGCGTCTCGCGCGACGATTTCCTCGAGATGCTCTCCGCAGTGTCCCAGCGCGCCGGTCGCCAGATCGCGATGCTCGAATGCCGCGGCGCCGCCCCCGATCACCCCGTGAGCGCCAGCTGCCTCGAGGGGGAATACCTCAAGTGCGTCATCGCCCGCGTGGCCTGACGGTCGCCGCCGACGCACCGGCCCCGGCCGGGCTAGCCGGTAAGAAAAGCCGGCGGTTGCTTGATGGGCAAACGGATTGTCGGAGCCACTCCTGGGGGGGTAGGATCGGGCATCGTTGCCGCTCCGAGCGACAACCCAGCCACTCCGCAGTGACCCGATGAAGACGCTGCCGGTATTCATGGCGGCCAACGACGCCTACGCGTGCTTCGTGGCGACGACGATCATGTCGATCGCCGAGCGGACGACCAGTCCGCTGCAATTTCATCTCTTCGATGACGGGATCGCGTCGTCGCGCCGACAGAAGCTCCTCGGGGTCGCCGCCCAATACCCCCATGTCGACCTCGCCATCCACGGCAACCTCGATCGGCGCCTCGACGACTGTCCGTGCCCCTGGTACCGGACCCGCGCGATCTTCTCCAGGTATTACATCGCGGACTTGTTTCCCGAGTACGATCTCTCGCTCTATGTCGACGTCGACATGATCTTCCAGGCGAACGTCGCCGAACTGTTCTCCCTCGGCACGGAGGAGCACGGTCTGGCGGCGTGCCATGACATGTGCTTGGACGCCATCATCGACGCCTCGCAACACAAAGCTGCCCTCGGCATCGCCCCCGAGCACGGCTACTTCAACAACGGGATGATCCTGATCAACGGCCCGGTGTGGCGGGCGGATCGCGTGTCGGAGCACCTCACACGGATCGCGCTGGAGCGACGGCCCGGGGTGACGTTCCCCTCGCAGGATCCGATGAACATGTACTTCTCGCCGAACAACTACCGGCTCCTGCCGCCGCGCTGGAACTCCATGCCCTCGAGCCCCCGGGCCGTGGCCGATCCGGCCGTGCTCCACTACACGCTGACGAAGCCCTGGCACGAGCCCGCGTCGCCGGGCGCGGATCGCTTCTGGGAGATCGCCAGGCGGTGCCCCTTCGCCAGCGAGATCTGGTGGAAACGACAGCAGTGGCGGATCATCAAACCGGTGCGTCGAGCCCGACGGGCCATAGCCCGGTTCGCTCCCCGTTTCCAGACATGAGAGCGGCCGACCCCAAGCCGCCGGGGGTGTGCTAGTCTTCCCGGCGTCATTACCCCAACGCCCGTTGCTCCCCTCCCTGCCAATCCATGCACGAACGCCTCGTCGGCCTCAAGGCAGCTCTCGTCGCCGAACCGGCAAACCTCCGCTGGATCGGCTACTGGCTCCGACATCGACGCCGCACCCCGATCGCCTTGGGGCAGCCATGGATCACGTTCCTGGCGCTCGAGTGGCTCGCGCCCCGGCTCCGCCCCGACTTTTCCATCCTCGAGTACGGGAGCGGTGGATCGACGGTGTTTTACGGCTCGCGGTGCGCCCGCGTCGTGACGATCGAGCACGACCCCGCCTGGGCCGCCTCCGTGCGTGCGGCGCCTGGATTCCCCGACACACGGGTCGACCTCCGCGTCGTCCCGCCGCTGGTCTCTGCCGCCGTGCCGCGGGTGCCTTCTGACCGCTTCCCGGATCCCCGCGCCGATTTTGCCGGCTACGCTTCGGCCGCTGCCGGGTTCCCCGACCATTCCTTCGACGTCGTCTCGGTCGATGGCCGGGCCCGTCTGGCCTGCATCAAGGCCTCCGTCCCGAAGCTCAAGGGGGGCGGATATCTCCTCCTCGACAATTCGGAGCGGGACGACTACGCGGCCGCCGCGGATCTCCTCCCGGGCTGGGCGAGGCACGACTTCTTCGGCGTTGGGCTCATTTGCACGCAACCCTGGCGGACGACGATCTGGCAGGCCCCCCCGGAGCTCTCCGCGTGATGGCGACGGCAGCATCCGGCCGGTTTCCCGATTTTTTCATCATCGGCTCCGCCAAGGCCGGCTCGACGGCGTTGTGGCAGGCCCTTCGGCGGCATCCCGAGATCTTCATGCCGGCTCTCAAAGAGCCCAACTTCTTCGCTTACAAGGGGCATCCCCTCGACTTCCGCTGCCCCGGAGCGGTCGAGGTGGCTGGCACCTGGATCACGGACGAGGCGGTCTACAAACGTCTGTTCGCAGACTGCCCGAACGGATCCCGAGCCGGCGAGGGAAGCGCCGGCTATCTCGCCTCGGCCAGCGCGCCTGGGGAGCTTGCCGCCGCGGTACCTGACGCCCGATTGGTGACCATCCTGCGACACCCGGTCGATCGTGCCTTCTCGCACTGGCTCTTCTACCGACAGAGTGGGAGGGAGAGTCTTGCAGACTTCGAGGCGGCCATCGCCGCAGCGCCCGACCGCCTGTCGGCTGGCTGGCGCCCCGGATGGGACTATCTGCACTTCGGTTGTTACGGGACCCAACTCGATCGCTGGCTGCAGTGCTTCGACCGGCGTCAGCTGCTCGTGCTGTTTTACGAAGACTGGAAGTCGCATCCGCAGCAGGTTCTCCGACAGGTCTGCGATCATATCGGCGTCGGCTACGACGGCGATATTCCCGTGACCTCCGAAAACACCACGAGCTACCCCCGCTGGCCGGCGATCGTCCGCTGGATGTCGGCCGACACGCCGGTGCGTCGGCTGGCCCACAGGCTGATGTCGGCCCGGTTTCGGGACGCCATCACCAACTCCACGAGGATCGTCAACGCCACTGCCAAGCCGCAGCTCGCCCCGGCAGCGCGCGTGCGGCTCCTGCAGTACTATGCCAAGGAAACCGATCTGGTCGAGGCGATCACGGGGCGCGAACTCTCCGCCTGGCGGCGGTGACCAGTGAGTCCCACGGCAGGAACACGAGGTACATCGCCACGAAGTCGGTGACGTAGTTCACGCTCATCGTGGCCCAGATGCCCAGATGCATCGCGGCCAGACAGAGGAGGCAGGTGGTGAGGAGGCGGTTGGTGAGCACCGCGACGAGAAGCCCGAGCTCCAAGATCACGGTGCCCCAGCCGAGAACGGCCAACAGCCACGGCTTTCCGATGAGCCATGCCGCGAGCGCCGGAAGCTCGACGCCGCAGGCAGCCGCCCGCCGTTCGAGCATCCTCGCCATGTTGACAGGCGACGCCCACTCGACCCACGGTCCGCCTTCGCCCAGCTTGTGCAGCCCGGCGAAAAAATAGATGGCCGCGATCGTGACGAGAAACCACTTGAGCGTGTCGAGCGGTGCTCCCGCTTCAGCCCCGGGAATCCCCGAGGAGAATCCCGTCGCCGCGGCCTTGCGCGGCCGAGGCACCGTCCACGGATCCTCGTGTCGGTGGAGACCATAGAGGAGCAGGAAGTAGATCGTGGGCAACCACGTCTTCTCGTAAGACACCGGCCAGGCGACGGCCGTGAGATGCGAGACGAGGGCGGCGGCGCCGAACGCACTGATCCCGGGGGCGAGCCCCGCGGCACAGGAGACGAGGCAGCCCGCGGCCAACGTCTGCTCCCAGCCGATCCACTGCCCGTATTCCGGCCACCGCTTCCACAGCCCCGGTGCCCCGGAGGTGATCAGGTACACCGGGTAGTCCGCGAGGCCGGAAAACGGATAGGCGAACACCTTCCACGCCGCCAGCGAGCAGACGAACACCCTTGCCACCACGAGATTGAGGCTCGTGGCGCGATTCGGCGCGTGCCAGTAGTTCACGAACCAGTCCACGGGAATCGCTTCTCCTCGAGGTGCTCTCGCCTCATGGGGGCATCACGCGTCGAGAAGACAATACGATGGCGTCGCACGACAACTTCGACGAACTCGGCCGGCCGTTCGCTCATCTCGCGCGACCAGCCCGCACACGACTCGCGGGCCGCCGGGCCGACCGGCAGGAAGCCGAGTTCTGTCGCCCACCACCGCGGACGGAATCCGACAGGATCGTCGCGAAGCTTCCGCGCCCGCGTCAAAAGCCAGGTCGCCAACGAATCAGCCTTGTCGGGCTGCTCGAGGAGGATCCGCCCGCAAGTTTCCTTGAAGAACGCCGGCGACGTCGGCGGCACCGCCGAAACGTCATACCGCCATTCCTCCCCTGCGGCGTCGACCAGCACGAGCTCGTGCTTCTCCATCCAGGCAGGCTCGAGGCGATCCCACATGTCCCAGGAGTAAAAAGGCCAGTACACCTCGCTGGAAAGCCCGACCGGGATCATGAACCCGAAGAAAACAGCCAGGAAAGCCCGACGCATTCGCGGCGTCGGTTGCAGATTCGCGAGGGCTGCAAAGCACCAGAACGCAGCGATGATGGCGAGATGAAGGATGGCGATGCTCCGAGCGTCACGGCTGGACAGGATCGCCGGCAGACGCGGCCCGACAGGTTCCGATTCATCGGACGTCTAGTATAGTTTTGGGCTTCATGACCTGACAGAGCGTGAGCGCCCCGGGCGCGGAAAATCACCAGCGGAGCCTCGGCTTGAGTCCCCCACTCCACCGGCTCGACACCGGGCAACGGATTCTCGATCGGCTTCGGCGGCTGCGATCCCGGTGGTGCCCCACGACCCGCGAGCGCGTCGTCGCCGCCTGTGGCGATACCATCCTCGCGGGGCCGTTCCGTGGCATGCGCTACGTCGACCGTGCCGTCGGCAGCGCGCTGCCCCCGAAGCTCCTCGGCACCTACGAACTGGAGCTGCATCCCTGGCTCGAGGAAATCATCGGAACAGACTACCGCGAGATCCGCGTGGTGGGCTGCGCCGAAGGGTATTACGCCGTGGGCTTGGCGAGGCGCCTCCCGGGCTGTCGCGTCCTCGCCCATGACCTCGATCGATCGGTACCACCTCTGCTCAAACGGCTCGCCGTGATCAACGAGGTGGCCGATCGTGTCGAGTTTCGCGGCGAGTGGTCCGCGGCATCGGTCGCCTCGGAGCCGGCCGGCCGAACCCTGATCGTGTGCGACATCGAGGGCGCAGAGGCCGAGTTGCTCGACCCCGTGGCGATGCCTCTGCTGCGGAGGTCGGACATCCTCGTCGAGGTGCACGATGCCGCGAAGGGGACGATCGAGACCATCCTCCGCGAGCGCTTCGCGGCGACCCACCGGATCCGTCGGGCGATCGCGATTCCGAGAACGCTCGGCGACATCGAGGTCCCGCTGCAACGACGATTCCGACGTCGGACTCTCGAGCGATCGATCGACGAGGGACGAAAGTACGGCCTCACCTGGCTGTTCATGACCACCGACGAGACGGCCACCTGAAGACCACGAGCGTCCGGCTCGTGTTCGCTTCGCGGGCGTCCGCCCGCTGGCAACACACCCGGGCCTCCGGCCCTGAGCCTTGCTCCTACAGCTTCCGCAGCTTCGTGAACTCGTCGATCGTCACCGTGGTGAGTTCGCCGTCGTCGCGGGAGAGGATGAGGACGTCGCTGAAGACCTTGTCGTCGGGATTGCGGCGGAAGTGGAGGCCGTGCCGACGACGCTCGCGCCGCAACACCTTCCCCACCGTCGTCGTGCTCCAGGCGGCGGTCGAGCCGATCTGGACGCCATGGATCACCTCGACCCGGTCCCCCGGAGCGAGCTGATCATAGAGCGTCCGCGACTGGCGTTCTTCGGGGGTCATCTTGGCTCTCCCGTTCTCTTCTGGCGACAAGAACTCGACGGCTCGAAACCTGAACCTGCACGACGGCGCGATTTGCACCGACCCGGGGAACCCTCGGCGTTCCCCCGGGTCGCGGACGAGAAAGTCCTCAGACCTCCTTCGCCTCGATCCACTTCATCATCTTGCGGAGGTTGCGGCCGGTCTCGGTGAGCTTGTGCTCGCGCTCACGGCGGCGGGTGCTCTTGAACATCGCCGCTCCGCCACGGTTCTCGAGGATCCAGTCGCGGGCAAACTCGCCCGAGCGGATCTCCTCGAGGATCTTCTTCATTTCCTTGCGCGTCTCGTCGGTGATGATCCGCTTGCCGCGGGTGTAGTCACCGTACTCGGCGGTGTTCGAGATGCTGTAGCGCATGTACTCGAGCCCGCCCTGGTAGAGAAGGTCGACGATGAGCTTCATCTCGTGGAGGCACTCGAAGTAGGCCATCTCCGGCTGGTAGCCGGCATCGACGAGCGTGTCGAAGCCCGCCTTGATGAGCTCCGAGACGCCGCCGCAGAGGACGACCTGCTCGCCGAAGAGATCGGTCTCGGTCTCCTCCGCGATCGTCGTCTCGATGACGCCGCCGCGCGTGCCACCGATCCCCTTGGCGTAGGCGAGGCCGAGCTTCTTCGTCGCCGGCGAAGCCCCGGCACCGAGGGCGATGAGGCAGGGAACGCCGCCCCCCTTCACGTACTCGCTGCGGACGAGATGCCCAGGGCCCTTCGGGGCGACGAGCATCACGTCGTGACCGGCAGGGGGCTCGATCTGGCCGAAGTGGAAGTTGAAGCCGTGGCTGGCCATCAGCACGGCGCCCTTCTTGAGATTCGGCTTGATCGACGCCTTGTAGACGTCGGCAGCGAGCTCATCGGGGAGGAGGATGTTGATGAGGTCGGCCTGCTTGACCGCATCCTCGACGCTCATCGGCTCGAAGCCGTGCTTCTTGGCGAGATCGTAGTTCGGCCCGCCCGGCCGCTGGGCGACGACGACCTTGAGCCCGCTGTCGCGGAGGTTTTGGGCCTGCGCGTGCCCTTGGCTGCCGTAGCCGATGATGGCGATGGTCTTGCCATCGAGGGCCTTGAGATCAGCGTCGGCGTCGTAATAGATCGTGGCGGGCAAGGGATCACTCCTCGGATCGGGCTTGGGTGGACGGGCTGGATAAGTGGCTTGAAACAAGGACGAACGGGGGGCGACGGGACAACAGGCCCGGACGCCCCAACCATGGAATCAGGGAATCTGGCGGCGAATCAGGCGAGCGATTCACGCACCGACGCCTCGTCGGCGGGGCGGGCCCCGTCGGCGGCCTCGGTGAGCTCGCGGGTCGGCGGGCTCCCCCGCACCATCGCGATCCGGCCGGTGCGGACAAGCTCGAGGATCCCGAGCGGACGCATCAGCTCGATGAAACCCTCGATCTTCTTTTCCGTGCCGGAGATCTCGACGACGACGCTGTCGGCCGCGACGTCGACCACCCGGCCGCGAAACACCTCGGCGAGTTCCTTGACCTCCGTCCGGGTCGATCCGGCCGTGGCGGCGACCTTAATGAGCATCAAGTCGCGCTCGACGTAATTCCGCGAGCTGATGTCATCGACGCGGACGACGGTGACGATCTTCTCGAGCTGCCGACGGACTTGATCGAGGACCCGGTCGTCACCACGGAGAACGAACGTCATCCGGGAAAACCGCCGATCCTCGGTCTCGCCGACGGCGAGACTGTCGATGTTGTACCCCCGGGAGGCGAGCATGCCCGAGACGTGGGCCAACACGCCAGGAACGTTCTGGACGGTAGCCGAAAGGACGTGACGCATGAGGGGAGACCGGATTGGGGAAGGGACGGACAAGAACGGTGAGGGCGTGGACAAGAAGCGCGAAGGATCGGACGGCGACGTCAAGGGCAGGGGGGGGCGTGCGGAAGACGGCGCAGATTCGGAGGAATACGGGGGCGACGAGAAGCGAGCGTCGGCAGGAAAACGACCTAAAAAACCAGTGAATCGCTCTCCATCCGGAGAAATCCAACGGGAAAACCGCCGCCAGGCCCCGGTTTCCCCCGCCCTTCGGCAGGGATCGTCCCCGGGGCGATGACTCCCAAGAAAACGACGAAACACGGCCGAAAACGGCATCCACGGACCCGCGTCAGTGTAGTTTGGCCCGGCGGGACGATTCAAGCGGTGCCCCTGGCGATGCCCCTTCAAGGCCGGTCCTGGCAGGTGAGCGTTGACATGGGGCGGAAAATACGAATAGTTTGCGGGACTGCTCCCGCGGTCTCGGAGGTCCGTCGAGGCTCCGTCCGCCTGCACCCTTTCTCCCCACCCCACGAGTGATGAGCGTGTCGAACGTCCTCGCCCAGGAACTGATCGAAGCCGGCGTGCACTTTGGCCATCGTGCCAGCCGCTGGAACCCGAAGATGCGGCCCTACATCCATGGGCGCCGTAATCTCATCCACATCATCGACGTCCGCGAGACGATCCGCGGCCTGCTCCGGGCCCGGAAGTATCTCAAGCAGGTCGCGTCGACCGGCAGCCTGATCCTCTTCGTCGGTACGAAGCGGCAGGGCGCCGAGGCCGTCGCCCGCGAGGCGGCTCGCTGTGGCATGCCCTACGTCTCCGACCGCTGGCTCGGCGGGACGCTCACCAACTTCCGCACGATCCGCAACCGGCTGGCGCGCCTGGAGCAGCTCGAAAAGCTCATGCCTTCCGACGAGTTCGGCGCTTACTCCAAGAAGATGCAGTCGTCGCTGCGGCGCGAGTTCCGCAAGATGGAGCGCAATCTCGGCGGCATCCGCACCCTGTCGCGGCTCCCCGAGTGCCTCGTCGTGTTCGATCCGAAGAAGGAAAAGAACGCCGTCAGCGAAGCTCGGAAGATGGGCATCACGACGGTCGCCCTCATCGACACCGACTGCGATCCCGATCTGGTCGATCTGCCGATCCCCGGCAATGACGATTCGATCCGCTCGATCGAATTGGTCGCCGCCCGGCTTGCCGACGCGATCCTCGAGGGGAAGGTCAACACCTCCTCCGATGCCCAGGCTGCGGCCGAGGGTGCCGATGTCGACGGCAAGTCGGCGCCGAAGGCCCGGTCGAACGTCGCCAAGCGGGCAGCCCCCCGTCCGCCGAAGACCTGATCGGTCGTGGATCGATCCCCCGGCATGGCCCGGGGGTGGCGGTCTTCACAGTTTTTGTCTTCCGACGGCCGGCAGGAGCGCTCTACGCACAGGGCGCTTCGCCGGTCGTCCCGTTCTGGTCGGGCTCGGGGCGATTGGCTCTCGATCCGATCCGGAGTCGCTCCCTTTTCAACGTTCATTTCTCGAAGGAGCTTTTTCCATGGCAGAGATCACGGCGGCAGCGGTCATGGCACTCCGGGACAAGACCGGACTGCCGATGATGGAATGCAAAAAGGCCCTTCAGGAGTGCGGCGGCAACACCGAGCAGGCGGTGGAATGGCTCCGCAAGCAGGGCGTGAAGACGCAGGCCATGCGGGCCGACCGTGAGACCTCGACGGGGCGTCTGGCCGTCTACGCCGATCCCGCGAAGAACGTCGGCACGATCATCGAGCTGAAGTGCGAGAGCGCCCCGGTGGCCAACAGCCCCGATTTCAAGGCCCTCGCTGAGGACATCGCCACGACGCTCGCCCTCGGCCCCGGCGCGAAGAGCCCTGCCGAACTCCTCGCGCAGAAGAGCCACGCCCACCCTGACAAGACGCTCGCCGACATCAAGGACGATCTCTTCAACCGGATGCGCGAAGTGTTCGATCTCGCCCGCATCTGCCGGATCGACGCCCCCTGCGGCGGCTACGCCCACCACGACGGCTCGAAGGCGGCGATCGTCGAGATCGCAGGGAAGACGACCGGGGCCGACGCCGCGACCGTCGCCAAGGACATCTCGATGCACGTCGTCGCCCTCGCGCCGAAGGCGATCACGAAGGAAGACCTCGATCCCGAGACCGTGGCGAAGGAGCGCGAGATCCTCACCGAGGCGGCCCGCGGCGAAGGGAAGCCCGAGAACATCATCGCCAAGATGATCGAGGGGCGGCTGCGAAACTTCTTCAGCCAGTGCGTCCTCCTCGAGCAGCCGTTCGTCAAGGACGACAAGCAGACCGTCGGCCAGTTGGCGAAGGGGGCCGGCCTCGAGGTGAAGCGCGTCGAGAACTGGAAGCTCGGCGGCTGACGAACTGCCGCGGGAGGCTCTTCCGATGGAAGCCAGGGAGAACGGCGCACAGGGTCCGGCCCCTGCCGACGCGGGCGCGGCGGTCGTCTACCGCCGCGTCCTCCTCAAGCTCTCGGGGGAGAGTTTCGTCCGCCCCGGCGAGCGTGGCATCTCCATGGACGAGGTGATGCTCGTCGCCCGGCAGGTCGTCCTGGCGGCCTCCCGGGGGGTCGAACTGGCGATCGTGATCGGCGGCGGCAACATCCTCCGCGGGGCATCGTTCACCGCCGGAAACTCCGGCGTCAACGAGGCGACGGCCCATTCGATGGGGATGCTCGCCACGGTCATCAACGGCCTGGCACTCCAGGATGCCCTCGAGAGCCTCGGGGCCCAGACGCGGCTGATGACGGCGATCCGCATGGACGGCGTCGCCGAGCCCTACATTCGCCGTCGCGCCGGCCGGCATCTCGAGAAGGGGCGGATCGTGATCCTCGCGGCGGGCACCGGAAGCCCGTTTGTGACCACCGACACCGCCGCCGCCCAACGGGCTTTGGAACTCGAGGCGGACATCCTCATGAAGGCGACCAGGGTCGACGGCGTCTATTCCGATGACCCAGAGAAGAACCCCCACGCGATCCTCTACCGCGAACTCTCCTACCAGCAGGTCCGCGATCAAAATCTCCGCGTCATGGATGCCACGGCAATCTCCCAGTGCATGGAGCACGACATGCCGATCCTGGTGTTCAACTACCGCCGGGAGGGGAACATCGTCCGGGCGATCGCCGGCGAGCGGATCGGGAGCCGGGTCTCGCGCCCGAGCTGACGGCGGCCGGACGATCAATCTCAAGGGGGGTTCTGCAGAGGCCTGTCAGGCTGGCCTCTCCCGCCCGCAGCGGTAGATTCACCCCGAGATGAACCCCACTTCCGATTGATTTTTGGCCTCCTCTCTGCCGCAGAATACCGATTCCACCAGAGGCTGGGAGACATCGGTAGCTTGCGGGTTTTGGCTCGACCTTGAGGCCCCAGTCTTCCTTGACTGACCCTCTCCACCGTTCGACAATGGCCCTTTTGGCGGCCACCTCCTTCCCTCTGCCTTGTCGGCTCCGGGTGGGTTGCGGCCGGGAGAGTTCACCATGGTTGGCACGCTGAAGAGTCGTCTGAACAACGGTTGGCAGAGTCGGGACGTCGGGGCTGATTCGGAGGCGGTGGGCAGGGGCGGTCGACGCGGGTTCACCCTCGTCGAACTCCTCGTCGTGATCGCCATCATCGGGACCCTCGTCGGCCTCCTCCTCCCGGCGGTTCAGGCGGCCCGCGAGGCAGCCAATCGGATGGCCTGCAACAACAACCTCAAGCAGCAGGGCTTGGCCGTCACGCTTCACCACGACGCCAAGAAGACCTTCCCTTCCGGCCGGAATACCCGCGAACAGATCGGGACTTCCTGGGCTTTCCGCATGCTCCCCTACATGGAGGAGTCGGCGATCGCCAACGCCTACGTGCCGACGGCCCGGGCCGATGACACGCTCAATGCCCAGTCGATGCGGACGGCCGTTTCCGCCTTCTTCTGCCCCAGCCGGCGGGCCCCGAACAACACCCGGAACTTCGACAACAACAACGAGGCTCCCGTCGTCATGGCGGCCGCCGCCGGCGGCGACTACTCCGCCAATGCAGGGACCTACTTCAATTACAGCACCGAGAACGGCGCTGGTGTCGACGGTCGACAGGCCGGCCCGATCTTCACCTTTTCGGCCGTGAAGGCTTCGTGGGTGACCGACGGACTCAGCCAGACGATCGCGATCGGCGAGCGGCACCTGATCCCGGTCGACCCGGCCTGGCCGCAGAACATGGTCCACTACTGGCAGGGGGACACGGCGATGTTCGCTGCCGACACCCCCCATTGCCTGTTTCGCGACACGGCCCGTGGGCTCGCCAGCGGCCCGAAGGACACCAATAGCCGGAAGTTCGGCAGCCAGCACGCCGGCGGAATCGTGAACTTCGTGTTCCTCGACGGCCATGTCGAAGGCCTCGGCCCCGACGTCGATCTCGACGTCCTCCGGTGGTATTCGACGATCAGCGACGGCAACGACCCGACCAAGCCGGCCGACGGCGCTGCGGGCACGGGTACCTGACGCGGCCACGGCCTCCAGTCCCAGCAACACCCGGCGCCCCGCCCGACGCGAGGCATCGCCGACCGTGGGCGCCCCCGCCACCTGTTTGGTGGCGGGGCGCCTCCGCGGTTCTCATCGTGGAAAATCGCCAAGGAGGGCTTTTTCCGCCAACCCCACCGCTCTCGGAGGAGATCTTCATGGCACGCGTTTTGAGCCCCGAAGCCCAGGCCCGCCTCGCGGCGGCCCGGGCCGTCGCCCAGGGCAAACCGCTTCCGACCGTTGCCCCTGCCCCCGGCCACAAGCCCCAAGCGGCTCCCCTTCAGGGATCGGCTGCAGGGGCCAAGCCGCCCGCGGAGGCTTCCCCCGCCCCCGGCTCGAAGGGGAGCGGCATCGTGATCCTCGCCCTCCTCGGCGTCATCGGGATGGGAACGATCGCCGGCGGCGCTTGGATGACCCTCGGCCGGCGGCCCGATCTCGTCGGGTCGACCGCTGCGATCCAAAAGGGGCTCCTCAGCGGGGAAATGCGTGGGGCGGACGGGAAGAAGGCGGTCGCGGAAGTGATCCGCAACGCCGACCAGATGACCAAGGCCGAACTCGAGGCCGCCCGCAAAGCCCTCGACGAGGAGTGGAAGCGTTGCCGCGACGAGGCGATCGATGCCTTCGTGGCCGCCCCGGAATCGGATCGGCCGCGGCTGGCCGACGAGGGGATCGACCGGACGATCGCCTACCGGAAGCTCCGCTTCGGCCTCTCGCCACAGGCACACGAAGAGAAAGGCCGCCGCCAGAAGCCCCCGAAGGACGCCGACCGCCGCAAACTCTTCGACCGCTACGCCGAGGCCCTCGAGCGCCAGTCGAAGAAGCGGGGCGTCGATCTCCCGGAGTGGCAGTAAGCAGGGCGGCCGCCACGCTGCCCATCCTGACAGGTAGACTGCGAGCGTCGTCCGATCCCCCTCCAGGAGCGATGCGCCCCCGTGAGTGAGTCTTCCCACGGTCAGCATCACCACTACGCGTGGTGGCTGATCATGTGTCTGTGTGGCGTCGACTACTTCAGCACGCTCGGCTATCAGCCGTCGATCGCCTTCGAAGGGGCCGGCACCCTCGCCCCTCTGGCGACGCTCGTCCTCGTCCTCGTGACGCTCTTCGGGGCCTACCCCGTCTACAGCTACGTCGCCGGGCAAACCCCCGACGGCGTCGGCTCGATCGGGATGATCGAAAGGCTCGTCAGCGGCTGGAAGGGGAAGATCGGCGTCCTCGTGCTGATCGGCTTCGCCGCCACCGACTTCGTGATCACGAAGACGCTCTCCGCCGCCGACGCCGCGGCGCATCTCATCAGCAACTCGATCTTCGCCGAGAACGCCCCGCCGTGGGCCCACAACCAGATCGTCATGGCGGTGGTGCTGCTGCTCCTCCTCGGGGCGATGTTCCTCAAGGGCTACTCCGAGGTGGTGGGCATCGCCACGGTCCTCGTCATCGCCTTCCTCGGGCTGTCGTTCCTGATCATCGCCAGCGGGCTGTGGCACCTCCTCACCCACCCCGCCCTCCTCCAGCATTGGTTTTCGGAGATCGCCTCCGGCTCCTACCACCTCCACGAGGCGCCGCTGCAAGGGCATGGCCTGTGGGTGGCCCTGGGAATCTCACTGTTGATTTTCCCGAAGCTGGCCCTCGGGCTCTCCGGCTTCGAGACCGGGGTGCTGCTGATTCACCTCGTCCGCGGCAGCGATGAGAACCCCGACGACGAGCAAGCGCGGATCGGCAACACCCGCCGCCTCATGCTCACCGCCGCCCTGATCATGTCGTTCTTTCTCATCGGCTCCTCGCTCGTCACCGGCACCAACACGATCATCCCGGCCGAGGAGCTGCGGATGGAGAAGGACGACGCCGGCGAGATCCTCTTCAAGGGGAAAGCCCTCGATCGCGCGCTGGCGTACGTCGCCCACGGTGAGAGCCCCCTGGCGGTCAGCCCGCTGTTCGGGCCTATCTTTGGCACGATCTACGACATCTCCACGATCCTCATCCTCTGGTTCGCCGGGGCCTCGGCGATGGCCGGCCTCCTCAACATGGTGCCGCGCTACCTGCCGCGCTACGGCATGGCGCCGGAGTGGGCGTCGGCCTACCGGCCCCTCGTGATCGCGTTCACGGTCATCAACCTCCTCGTGACCTGGGCCTTCAAGGCCGACGTCACGGCCCAGGGAGGCGCCTATGCCACCGGCGTGCTCGTGCTCATGACCAGCGCCTGCATTGCCTCGCTGGTGCACATGCAGCACGAGACTTCGGCGGGGGCCGATCACCACCCGCTCAAACGGCTCGCCTTCGCCCTGATCACGCTCGTCTTCATCTACACGACGATCACGAATATCTCCGAGCGCCCCGACGGCATCATCATCGCCTCGATGTTCATCGCGTCGGTACTCGTGATCTCGATCGTGTCGCGCGTGTGGCGGAGCCAGGAACTGCGCCACAAGGAGTTTCGCTTCGCCGACGACTCCGCCCGCATGCTCTGGACCGACATCTGCGCCGAGGGGGCCTTCCGCGTCCTCGTGCCGCACCGTCCCGGCCACCGCTCGCTCGACGAGAAGGAGGCGGAGATCCGCCACCGCCATCGGATCCCCGCCGAGGTGCCGATCGTATTCCTCGAGGTCCATTACGGCGACACCAGCGAGTTTCACAACGCCCCGATCCTCTCTGCCAAGCAGGAGGGGGAGCGGTTCGTGATCGTCGCCCGCGACGTCGTCAGCGTCTCCCACACGATCGCGCAGATCGCCATCGAGATGTCGAAGTCGGGCACGCCGCTCGATGTCGTCTTCGGCTGGAGTCAGGGGAGCAGCCTCAAGCTCGCGCTCGAGTTCCTTCTCTTCGGCCAGGGGGACGTGCCGAACGTCGTCTACGACCTCGTCGAGAAGGCCGTCCCCGACCAGGCGCGACGGCCTACGGTCCTCGTGGGTTGAGCCGATGGGTTGAGCGGCCCCCGTTCACTCCCGCGGCTTCACTCCCCAGGCCTCGTCGAAGAACTCCGCGGCGACGATGCCCCCGGGATTGCGTCCGTCGGGGGGCACCGCCAGATCGATCACCGCCCAGTCGGGGAGGCGCCGGTTCTGGAGGGCGTTGTTGACGTCGTGCTCCTCGCGGAAAGTGAAGCCTGAGTTCAGCACGACATACCGCGGCGCGTCGGCAGGCGCAAGCGGATTGGGGTGGATGAGCACGGGGAGATGGCCAGCCCCGGGAAAGCGGCGTTCGCCCGGGGTGCCCGGCCCGAAGACGATCGCCTCAGGCGTCCAGCGCAGCGGCAAGCCCGGCAGGGCGCGGGCGACGAGCGGATTGGATCGCTCGTCGCCGAAGAGCACGAGGTGCTTCGTGCGGAGGATCTCGTCGGTGACATCCTTCGCCTCCACGACCGGCAGCTCGCCCCGGTAGAGGTCGTGCCAGCGACGCTGCAGGTGGGCAAACTCCTCCGCCACGAATCGGTCGACCGCGGGTGAAAGTCCGGGCCCGGTGGCAGGCACGACGACGAACGGCGCGTCGAAGGCCTCGTCGATCGGGCCGGTGAGCCCGGGCCGCTTCCGTTTCGTCGGGAGGAGGGAAGAGTCGACGATGCCCCACGCGCCGTCGGAAGCGAGCCCAGCTCGGGCCAGGACCACAGCAGCGGTGCCGTCTCCCGGGTCGCGGCTCGCCTCGAACGCGATCGGGGTGCCATCGATCTCGATCCGGCACGGCGCGGGAATGTCGCGGAGATGCACGACGGTGACGTTGGCCGTCTCGACCACGACGCGCGACGACGTTGTGTCGCGCACGGCGTCGATCCGCGCCGGCGCACAGTGCTCGCCGAGGCCGAGCGGCTCGACCCACCACGCTCCGCCGTCGGCGAGGGTCGTGCCGGCCCAGTGGACCGTGTCGGGGGAGCGCGGCCGGCCGGCGGCGATGGCGGGCGCGAGAAACTCCCGGATCGCCGCGCGCGAGGGCTCGTCGTAGCGGTGTTCCATCCCGACGCCGATTTGATGGGGGATCTCGCGCCCTTCAGCGGCGAGCGTCGCCACCATGATCTCGCTGGCGGCCCGCTGGCCGTCCTTCTCGCCGGAGTAGGCGATCACGGGGAGATTGAGCAGGTTGCGGGCCACCGGCGGGACGTCGGTGAGGAGCCACAGCCGCGACTCCCATGGGGGCACGTCGCCTGGCTGGATGCCGATGAAGCGCGAGGTGTCGACGAAGCCGGCGCCGCCATGGACGGCGCAGAACCGGTCGGTGCGGCGGGCGCCGATCTCCCACGCCCCGGCTCCCCCCATCGAGAAGCCGGCGAGCACCACCCGATCCCGGTCAACCGGGATGATCCGATCGAGGGCGTCGAGGGCCTCGAAGACGTCGACCGCCCCGGGCCCCTTCCAGCCGTTGCAGTAGCGGCCGAAGGGATGGAGGACGACGGCGCCCTCGGGAAAGAACTCGCCGCTCTTGCGGGCCTTTTGCCAGAGGAAGTGGAGATCGGTGTCACGCTCGCCGCGGCCATGGAGCCAGATCCACACCGGCACCGGCTTGGAGCGGTCGAGGCCTTCCGGCACGACGATCCCGTAGGGCTGCGCCGAGCCGTCGATCCGGGAGCGGTAGGCCAGCGGCACGAATCCTCCCTCGCGCCACGCCGGCTGCCCCGCGGCGAGCCCATCGAGCCGGCGCTCCGCTTCGTCGAGCGCCCAGGTCGCCCGCGCGAGGTGCTCAGGCTCCCACCACTCGCCACACTCGATGGCAGAGGCCACCGCCTTGGGGAAGACTTCGATCTCGGCACGCACCCCGTCGTCGGCGAAGGGAGTCCGCTCGATCCGCTGCTGCATCGCTTCGAGCCGCTCAGGCACCCGCTCCCAGGCGAGGCGTTGGCCGTCGTCGAGCTTGGCGAGGAGGTCCGCCAGCGGAGGCGCCTTGGGGGGGAGCCTCCGTTCGATCGCCCCGGCCTCCGTGGCGGCAGCCGCGGCGATGACGACCACCAGGAAGAGAAGGCCCCGGCTGCGGAGGGAGGTTTTGGGGCGGGGGAGATGAAGGGGCACGTGAACCTCGGGGAAGGGAAGGGACGGCGGCAATCCCGCTGCGGGGGACGGACGTCACGCCGGGGGATCGAAGTCGGGAACCGTGGGGCCGCGGGCGGCCAGACGCTTGCGTGCCAACTCCCACCCCGCGAGAATTGTGACGTCGGCCCGGGAGAGGGACAATTCCGCCCCACGAGCCAAGGGTGGCCGGCCCGAAGAGACGACGACAGCCCCACGAAGGAGTGTGCCCGCATGCCGGTCGACGAGATCCTCTTGGACGCCGAGGAGCGAATGGAAAAGGCGGTCGACGTGTTCCGCCACCAGCTCACCGGCATCCGCACGGGACGGGCCAATCCCGGCTTGGTCGATTCGCTCCGCGTGGAGGTCTACGGCTCGCCGACGCCGATCAAGGCCCTCGCCAGCGTCGGCGCCCCCGAACCGAACCAGATCGTCGTCCGCCCTTTCGATCCCGGCACGATCAAGGACATTGAAAAGGCGATCCAGGCCTCCGACCTGGGCTTCAATCCCCAGAGCGACGGCCGGGTGATCCGGATCACGATCCCCGCCCTGTCGACCGACGTCCGCAAGAAGATGTCGTCGCGGATCAAAGAGCTCGCCGAGGAGGCGAAGGTGGCGATCCGCAACGTCCGCCGCGATGGCAACAAGGCGGCCGACACCGAGAAGACCGACGGCACGCTCACCGAGGACGACTGCGACTCCACCAAGGAGGAGGTGCAGGAGCTCACCAAGACCTACGAAGCCAAGGTGGCGGACCTGGCCCGCGCCAAGGAAGCGGAAGTGATGGACGGCTGAGGCTCTGTCACGATGGTTGCAGAAGACGGATCGAGTCGACTTCGCCCGGGTACCCAGCACGCATGAGCCGATCGTCGCCCGTGGAAGAGCCGGTGCAGGCCACGGGGATCGTCAAGCGGTACGGGCAGCGCACCGTCCTCGACCGCGTGTCGCTCACCGTCCACCCGGGGATCACCGGGCTCGTCGGCCCCAACGGCGCCGGCAAGAGCACGCTCGTCAAGGCGATCCTCGGCCTCGTGCGGCTCGCCGAAGGGGGCGTGCGCGTGTTCGGGCTCGATCCGCGCCGCGAGCCCCATGCCGTGCGGAGGTTCGTCGGCGTCGTCCCGGAGGACGAATGCTCCGTGCCGGGGCTCTCCGGAGTGGAGATGGTGCGTTATGCGGCTCAACTCTCCGGGATCCCGGGGATCGAGTCGCTCCGTCGGGCACACGAGGTGCTCGACTGGTGCGATGCCGGTCAGGAGCGCTACCGCGCGGTGGAAACGCTCTCGGTGGGGATGAAACAGAAAATCTCGTTTGCCGCCGCGATCGTCCACGACCCGCGGATGGTGATCCTCGACGAGCCGACCAACGGCCTCGATCCGATCGAGCGGCGGGCGATGCTCGGCCGGCTCACCACGCTCGCCCGCGACCACGGCAAGACGATCCTCGTCTCCACCCATGTCCTCCCCGACGTGCAGTCGATCTGCGAGCGCGTCATCGTCCTCGCCGGTGGCCGGGTGCGGTTGACCGGATCGATCCGGGAGCTGACCCAGCCGGCGATCCCGGAGGAGCGACTCGAAGTGACTGGGCCGGTCGACGAACTCGTCGGTCGCCTCATCGCCCGCGGGATCCCCGCTCGCCGTGCCCGCCCGCTCGATCTCTTCCCCTCCGCCGCCGGAGCGGCCGGCCGCTTCTCGGCCACCGTCGAGACCGTGATGCCGGGGGATGAAGCGCACGAAGGGGTGATCCTGCTCCAACTCTCCACGCCCGAGGCGCTTGCCGGCATGTGGGCGGAGGTGCATCGACTCGGCGTCCGGGTCAGCTCGCTCAAAGCCTCCTGCCGCCCGTTCGAGGAGGTGTTTCTCGAGGCCCTCCAGGCCGCCCAGGCGTCCCCGACGGAGTCTCTCCATGCCGCTCCATGACGTCGGCTACCGCCCCTGGCAGGGGAAGCGTTCCGGGTCGCTCGCTGCGATCCTCGTCATCGCTGCCACCGGCATCAAGCTGGCATGGACGAGCCGCTGGCTGCGCCGGGCCGTGTTCTTCGCCTGGAGCCCGGCCTTGGTGTTCGCCGGCAGCTTCTTCGTTTTCGAGCAGGCAATCGACGAGGGGAGGCTTGGGTCGATCCAGGACCGGGCCCGCGTCGGCAGCAACGTCGATGGCGTGGGAATCCTCGGACGGGCGATCGCTGACGCCCTCGGACAGACCGATGCCCCCCCGGCCGATCGGCACGAGACCCGCGACGAGGAGGCCAATCGGACGCGCCGGGCCGTCTGGTCGCGGCTCATGCTCGCCTTCATGCGCTCGCCCCAGGCGATCCTCCTGGCGATCGTGGTGGGGCTGGTGGCGCCGGCGCTGGTCTCGCGCGACCTGCGGGCGAAAGCCTGGCTGATCTACTTCACGCGCCCGGTGGGGAAGTTCGAATACGTCACCGGAAAGCTCCTCATCCTCGGCCTCCTCGTCGCCTCGATCACGATGCTACCGGCGCTGGCCCTGTGGGTGGCGGGGGTGGCGGTGAGCCCGAGCATCTGGGTGGCGGTGACGACGTGGGATCTGCCCGTTCGGATCATCGTCGCCAGCCTGGCACTGGCCATACCGACGGTGTTCATGGCGCTGGCCTATTCGTCGCTCACCGCCGAGAGTCGGATCGCGAGTTTCGCCTGGTTTGCCACCTGGGCCGCCTGCTGGATCGCCCACGCGTCGCTGACCACCGCCGACATAATGCAGCGGGCCCAGGCGGAGAACCTCGCCGGCGAGAAGGCTCAATCGACCGATCCTTCGAACGCGTTCGACGGTGGATTCTCGGTCGAAGATGCCCCCAGACGCTCCCGACGCAGCAACGTCCATCCGCGGGGGCCGGGGGGCGAGATTGGGGAGACCCTCGCCGATCTCATCGAGGGGCGCGGGCCGCCACGCGGCCGGCCGCTCGCGGTCCGACAGTTCGGCTGGCTCTCCAAGGCCACCGGCCTCGACGACACGATCGACCGTTGGGCTTGGATCTCCCCCTATCATTCCCTCGGCGTCATCCAGGCCTGGGTGTTCGGCATCGAGCGTCGCTCTCAGGCGATCTTTCCTCCCCTGATCTCGCTGGGACTGGTGTCGATCGTCTCGGCCCTCGTCCTCTGGTGGCGCGTCGACGCTCCCGCCCGCGCCTGATCCGCCTCCCGCCGGCGTCCCCTGCAAGCGCCTTCCAGCAAGCCCCACCCGCATGATCTCCCTGTCCCACGTCACCAAGCTCTACGGCTCCGTCATCGGCGTCAACGATGTCACGGTCGAGCTCGGCGCGGGCGCCTACGGGCTCCTCGGCCCCAACGGCGCCGGGAAGACGACCTTCCTCGGCCTCGTCACCGGCCAGCTCCGCCCCTCGATCGGCCGGGTTCGCGTCTTCGGGGAGCGCCCCTTCTTCAACGCCCGCGTGCTGCGGCGGATCGGCTACTGCCCGGCCTCCGATCTCACGGAGCGTTCCGCCACGCCGCGGGAATGGGTCAGCTACCTCGTCCAGCTCTCGGGCTTCTCCCCCGCCGCGGCGCTCAAGCGTGCCACCACCACCCTCGAGCAGGTGGGGCTCGGCGAGGCGGCCGGGAGGCCGCTGTCGACTTTGTCGAAGGGCATGCGGCAACGCGCCAAGCTCGCCGGCGCCATCGCCCACGATCCCGATCTCCTCGTCCTCGACGAGCCGTTCGACGGCCTCGATCCGGTCGCCCGCCACGAGCTGGTGTCGCTCGTGCGCACCTGGGCGCGGTCGCGCAGCCTGCTCGTGGCCAGCCATCTCCTCCACGAAGTCGAATCGCTCCAGGCGGGGCTGGCCGTGATCCTCGGTGGGAGATTGGTGGCCAGCGGCACCGTCCACGAGATCCGCCAACTCATCGACACGCTCCCGTCGGAAGTGCGCGTCGTCTCGACGGCGCCGCGGAGGCTGGCGGAGCTGGCCTGCGGATGCCCCGAGGCGGAAGCGGTCCGGTTCATCGGCCATGACACCTTCGTCGTCGAGACGCGGGCTCCGCGCCTTCTGGCGGAGCGGATCGGGGAGGCGGCGATCGGCGCGGGGATCCTCGTCCGGGAACTCGTCCCGGGCGACCGGTCGCTCGAGGGGATCTTCGGTCGGCTCGTCCAGATCCACCGTGGGGTGACGCCATGACCGGCCCAATCCACTCACCGGCCCGGCAACCGGGCGAGTCCCCCCCGCTCCCCGCTCTGGCGGCGATCATGGCGGTGGCCCGCTTCCAGATCGATCGGCTCCTCACCCCCCCCCGGCTCGGCCTGGCGGCGATCGGTGTTCTCTTCCCCTCCGCGGTGCTTCTGGCGGCGGCGAAGGCCCGGGGCGATTCACTCGAGCGAGATCTCGGGGCGATCCTCCTCTATGCGCTGGTGCCCGAGGCGGTCTGCATGCTCGGCCTGCTCGTCACGATCTCCCCGGCGGTCGCCGACGAGCTCGAACGCGGCACCTGGGTCCATGTCGCCGTCCGTCCCGGCGGCCGGCGGGCGCTCCTCTTGGGGACGTGGCTGGCCGCCGTGCTCTGGACCGGAATGGTGGCGCTCGCCGGATTGCTCCTCGCCCTGCTGATCGGCGTGATCGACCGTGGCTTCAGCCTCCTCGGTCCGTTTGCGATCCTCGTCGGCCTGTCGTGCATCGGCCGGGCGGCGCTGTTTTCGCTCCCGGCGGTGATCGTTCCCAAACGCTCGCTCGTCGCCAGCGTCGGCGTGGCCCTCGTGGTGGAATACCTCGCCGGCCTGATCCCGGCGGTGGTCAATCAGTTCACCGTCTCGCTCCGCCTCCACACGCTCTTGGTCCGCTGGATGAACTGGCGGCGGTCGGTCACCCCGGAACTCCAGCTCCTCATCGACGACGGCCCTCCGTGGGTTCAGGTGACCGCGGTGTTCGTCCTCGCCGCCGTGTTTCTCACGATCGCCGTGGCGATCCTCGAATGGCGGCAGTTCCCCCCGAGCGAGGAGAGCTGACATGATCGAGGTGCAGGATCTCGTCAAACACTACCGTGCCACTTCGGGGGAGATCGTAAGGGCGGTCGACGGGGTGTCGTTCGCGGTCAACTCCGGCGAGATGGTCGGGCTCCTCGGCGCCAACGGCGCCGGCAAGACGACGACCCTGCGGATGCTCGCCACGCTCCTCACGCCGACCTCCGGCACGGCCCGGGTCGGTGGCTGCGACGTCGCCACCGACCCCGTCGGGGCCCGCCGCCGGCTCGGCTACGTCTCGGCCACCACCGGCGTCCCCGACCGCCTCTCGGCCCGCGAAATCCTCCACTCCTTCGGCGCGCTCCACGGCCTCCGCGGCGACGCCCTCGCGGCCCGGGTCGACCGCCTCATCGACGTCCTCGACCTCGCCGCGTGCGCCGATCGCCCCGCCGGCCGGCTCTCGTCGGGGCAGCGGCAGCGCGTCAGTGTCGGCCGGGCCCTCGTCCACGACCCGCCGAGCTTGATCCTCGACGAACCGACCAACGCCCTCGATGTCGTCGGGGCCCGCGATCTGCTCGCCTTCCTCGCCGATCTCCGCAGCGACGGTCGGGCGATCCTCCTCTCCAGCCACCGGCTCCACGAGATCGAGGGCCGCTGTGATCGGTTCGTCGTCATCCATGGTGGCCGGGTGGTCGCCGCGGGGACGCGCGAAGCTTTCGTGGGACTCTCGGGCGGACTCGAGGAGGCGTTCTTCGCCGCGATCGGGGAGGCCCGGCCCGAATGACCGCTCCTGCTTCCATGCCCGACGCCGCCGTGAACTCCGCGCTCGGTGCGGCCGTGGCGATCGCCCGGCGCGACCTGCTGGAGTTCGTCCGCGACCGGAGGACGCTGTTTGTCACGCTCCTCCTCCCGATGGTCACCTATCCGCTGGTGGCCCTTTCCAGTGCCCTCGGCGTCCGCACCGCCGTCACCGATCTCGAGGCCCGTGCCGCGCCGGCGCCACTCACCGTGGCGATGAGCGGGGCCGAGGCCGGAGCGCTTGCCGCCCGCATCGCTGGAGTGGTGAAAGCGGGAAGGCCGGCCAATGGCGGAGACACTCCCTGGCCTTCGAGCGCCTCGTTCCTCCACGGCGATGTCGAGACGGCCATCGCCGCAGTCGAGGATGGGGCGGCCGACGTCTGGCTCAATGCCCCGGAAGGGATCATCGCGGCCCTCGACGCCCAAGGGACGGTCGACCTCGACGTCCGCTTCCCCTCGCGGCGTCCCATCGGGCGTGCGCGGGAGCAGTTCGAGGGGGTGATCCGCGGCGTCGCCGAAGCGATCCGCACCGGCCGGGTGAGCCGGGCCGGATTGCCCGAAAGCGTCCTCCGGCCGATCCGCCTGCGGATCCTCGGGGAGACGTTCGGCGACCCGACGGTGGCCACCGAAAAGATCCTCCCCGCGCTCACCGCGTCGATCCTCGTCCTCCTGGCCGTTCTGACGATGACCGGCGCCTTCTACCCGGCCATCGACGCGATCGCCGGCGAGAAGGAGCGGGGGACGATCGAGACGCTCCTCATGGCCCCCTGCAGCACCGGCAGCATCGTGTTCGGGAAGTTCCTCGCCGTCTATGCCGTCACCCTCGCCACCCTCGCGGCCAATTGCCTCTCGATCGCTCTGACCAGTGCCGTCGGCCTCCGTTTCCTTCCCCCCGGCGCGGCCTCGCGTCTCCCCTCCCTCGGGGCCGGGGCGGTGGTGACCGTGATCGCGTTCGTCGGCCTGGCGGCACTCGCCGCGGCGACCTGCCTGGCCGTGACGACGGCGTCGAAGAGTGGCAAGGAAGCGCAAAACACCCTCACGCCGGTGATCCTCCTCGTGGCAGCGCTGGCCGGCACGGCGCTCGTGCCTGGGCTGCGCGGCGACGGCCCGTTGGCGCTGGTGCCATTCACGGGGCAGGTGATGGTGGCCCGCGACAGCCTCACAGGCGCCCCGGATCACGGCGGGGGTGGGATCATCCACGCGCTTTTGCCGCTGCTTCTCACGCTCCTTTCGTCGGCCGTCCTGACGGCGCTGCTCCTTCGCGGCACCGCGCATCTCCTCACCGACGAGGAGATCCTCTTCCGTGGCCCCGATGCCACCGGCGGCGTCCTCGCCCGGCCGGCGCCGCGCGTCCTCCCCACCGTGCCCCAGGGCATCGTGCCGATCGTCGCCGGGATGGCGGCGCTGTGGTACGTGCAGGCCTTCACGCCGGAGAATCTCCTCATGGGCATCCCGATCCATCAAGGGATCGCCGTGATCCTACCGCTGCTTGCGATGCTCGCCTGGCAGCGGGTCGACATCGTGAAGACGCTCGGCCTCGTCCTTCCCGCATCGGTGGGCCAGACGATCGCGGCGGCGCTGGGGGCGGCGAGCCTGGGAGCGGGATTGTTCATCGTCTCCGCCGGGATCATGCTCGCGCTTCAGGGAACGGAAGTCTCACCGGCGATCCGCAGCCTCTCCGAACGGCTCATCGGGCTCATCCAGCAGCATCCGTGGTGGGTGTCCTGGACGCTCATGGCGCTTCTGCCGCCGGTGGCCGAGGAGCTGCTGTTCCGCGGCTGGCTCCTCTCGGCGCTCTCAGGCGAACGGCCGACGCGCGGCCGGCTTGCGGCGGCGCTGCTGCTGCAGGCGGCCCTGTTCGCCGCCGCGCACATCCTCCCGGAGCGAATGCCGGCGACGTTCTCTCTCGGCCTCGTCGCCGGCTGCCTCCGCGTCGCCACCGGGAGCCTTCTCCCGTCGATCGTGCTCCACTCCGTGCACAACACGATGCCGCTGCTCCTTCTGGCGCTCGCCGGTGGCGGTGCGGTCGACGGCGGCGTGCGGGAGTTCGCCACCGGAGCGTCGACGACGCTCCCTGCCGGCGCTCTGCCGGCGGCGCTGGTGCTGATGGCGATCGGCACGGCCTTGGTGACGCTCGCGGCCCGCGGCGCGGGGCGCATGGCCACGGTCGCGGCCATCGTTCTCGCGTGCGTCGCCGCTGCGGGGTCGCAGGCCGCCGACGCGGCCGAGACGCTCCGCGTCGGCGTCGCGCCGGTGGGGGTAACGCTCCAGCTCAAGGATGGCAAGCCGATGGGACCATCGGTCGACTTCTGGGAAGACATGTCGCTGCGGATCGGCGCCACCACGGAATACGTCGTCCGTGACTCGCTCGTCGAGGGGCTCGAGGCCGTGAAGAAGGGGGAGGTCGATCTGTTCCTCGGGCCGGTGGCGATGACGCGCGAGCGCGAGGAGATCTTCGATTTCACCCACTCGGTATTCCATTCGGGCCTGAGGATCGCGGTCCCGAAGACCGACGACGAATCCTGGCTCGGCCCGCTTTCGATCCTCCTCTCACGTCAGGCGCTCGGGGTGCTCGCGGGGCTCCTCGCCCTCACGGTGCTCGTCGGCCATCTCCTCTGGTGGTGCGAACGCGGTGTCAACGCCCACAGCTTCCCGCGCGACTGGCGGCGGGGCGCGTGGGAGGGAACGTGGTGGGGGATCAGCTCGCTCATCGCCAGCGGGTGCGACGACAAGCGTGTCGACACGGTGCCGGGGCGGATCCTGGCGACCGGCTGGATGCTCGTCGGCACGGTCGTCATCGCGCTGTTCACCGGAACGCTCGCGGCGACGCTCACGGCCGAGCGGATCGGGGGGACGATCCACGGCCCCAGGGACATGGCCGGCCGCGTGATCGGCACCCAGGCCACCGGCGTCGCCGGGCAGGCGATCCGGGCCCGCGGCGGGATGCCGATTGAGTTCCGCACGCTCGACGAGGTATTCGCGGCCGCCGACGCCGGGGAGGTCGACGCGGTGATCGCCGAAAACCAGACCCTTCGTCATGCCATCTCCCGTCCGGATCGTGCGAACTACCGCCTCGTCGGACCGGTATTCGAGTCGTTCGACTTCGGATTGGTGCTCCCGGCGGGGAGCCCGCTCCGCGAACGGCTCAACGCCGTGATCCTTTCGATGCGCGAGGATGGCGCGATCGACACGATCATCGACCGCTGGCTCGGCACGGCGGAGTGACCACGGGGCGACGTGGGAAGCGTTCCGAAACCTTCCGACGCCACCACGGCAGCCGGCGATGCCCGACACGGTCCAATCGCCCGGCCGAGACGGCTCACCGGCCTCCGACCGGAGATCCATGCCCGCCGGCCCCGGCCGCCCGCCCGACCGGAAGGCCGCGATCCCCCCTCCTGCTGGCCCCCTCCTGTTCTCCTCAAGCCCGGGGAGAAAACGACCCGTTTGCCGCGGCACAAGCCCTCCCGCCCGCCGGTCGCCATCCCGCCGGGGCGCCGCGTTGACGCCCAGGAAACGTGAACGTAGATTCGACGCGTCTTAGACCCTTTTTCCCGCTGGTTTTTCCCTCCTCGAAAGGTCACATCGCCCCCATGGCCAAATCGTCCGCGAAGAAGTCCGCCGCCAAGAAGCCTGCCGCGTCCAAGCCTGGGCGGATGATCTATTACTTCGGCGCCGACCGGTGCGACGGCGACGGCACCATGAAGGCGATCATCGGTGGCAAGGGGGCCAACCTCGCGCAAATGACGAAGATCGGCCTCCCGGTGCCCCCGGGATTCACGATCACGACGCAGATGTGCATCGACTACTACACCTCGGGGAAGAAGTTTCCCAAGGGACTCGAGGAGGAGATCGCCCACTACGTCAAGCTTCTCGAGAAGGAGACCGGGAAGAAGTTCGGCGACCCGGCCAACGCGCTCTTGGTGAGCGTCCGCTCCGGTGCTCGTGACAGCATGCCGGGCATGATGGACACGATCCTCAACCTCGGCCTCAACGACAAGACGGTCGAGGGCCTCAAGAAAGCCACCGGCAACGGCCGCTTCGCCTTCGACTCCTACCGCCGCTTCATCCAGATGTACGGCGACGTCGTCATGGGGGTGCAGAAGCGCCACGAGAACGAGCACGACCCGTTCGAAGAGGTGATGGAGAAGGTCAAGCACCAGGCTCACGTCGAGGAAGACACGGCGCTCACCGAGGATCACCTCAAGGATCTCATCAGCCGCTTCCAGAAGCTCATCAAGGAACGCACCGGGAAGACCTTCCCGCAGGATCCCTTCGAGCAGCTCATCGGCGCCATCACGGCCGTCTTCGGCAGCTGGATGAACGAGCGGGCGATCATCTACCGTCGCAAGTACAAGATCCCCGACGAGTGGGGCACCGCCGTCAACGTCCAGAGCATGGTGTTCGGCAACATGGGCGATGACTGCGCCACCGGCGTGGCCTTCACCCGCGACCCGGCCACCGGCGAAGACGTCTTCTACGGCGAATACCTCGTCAACGCCCAGGGCGAAGACGTCGTGGCCGGCGTCCGCACGCCGAAGCCGGTCGTCGAGATGGCCCACGACACCGAGTTCGCCGCCACCTACAAGCAGCTCGAGAAGGTCCGCGAGAAGCTCGAGAAGAAGTTCGGCGACGTCCAGGACTTCGAGTTCACGGTGGAGAAGAAGAAGCTCTACATGCTCCAGACCCGCCACGGAAAGCGGACGGCGCTGGCGTACGTGAAGATCGCCCACGACATGGTCAAGCAGAAGCTCATGACCCCGGAGCACGCCATCCAGAGCGCCGATCCGGATGCCCTCTCGCAGCTCCTCGCCCCGATCTTCGACCGGGCCGACTACGAGAAGGCGAAGAAGGCGGGCCGCGTCCTGACGACCGGCCTGGCCGCCGGCCCCGGTGCCGCCACCGGGCAACTCGTCTTCTCTGCCGCCAAGGCCGAGGAGCTCGCCGAGAAGGGGAAGAAGGTCGTTCTCGCTCGCGTCGAGACTTCCCCTGAGGATCTCCGTGGCATGATCGCGGCCGAGGGCATCCTCACCAGCCGCGGTGGTGTCTCCAGCCACGCGGCCCTCGTCGCCCGGCAGATGGGCAAGGTGTGCGTGGCCGGCGCCGGCGCGATCTCGATCGACTACCACAAGGGAACGCTCGTCTGCGGCTCGACGACGCTCAAGGAGGGAGAGGACATCTCCATCAACGGCAGCACCGGAGAGGTGTTCGCCGGCGCCATCAAGACCGCCGACAGTGAGCTCAAGCAGGTGCTCGTCACCAACACGATGAAGCCGGAAGACTCGGACGTCTACCAGTACTATGCCTTCATCATGAAGCTCGCCGACAAGCACCGGAAGCTCGGCATCCGCACCAATGCCGACACCCCGGAGCAGGTCCGGCACGCGATCGCCTTCGGCGCCGAGGGGATCGGCCTGACGCGGACGGAGCACATGTTCTTCGAGGGCGACCGGATCGACGCGATGCGGGAGATGATCCTCGCCGAGTCGCTCGACGCCCGCCGTGCGGCCCTCGCGAAGCTCCTTCCCTACCAGCGCGACGATTTCGAGGGGATCTTCCGGGCCCTCGACGGCCGCCCGGCGACGATCCGCTTCCTCGATCCGCCGCTCCATGAGTTCGTGCCGCACGACGAGAAGGCCCAGGCCGATCTGGCGAAGAAGCTCAAGCTTCCCGTCGAGGTCGTCCACCGCCGTGTCGAGGCGCTCCACGAGTTCAACCCGATGCTCGGCCACCGGGGCTGCCGCCTCGGTGTCAGCTACCCCGAGATCTCGGAGATGCAGGCCCGGGCCGTGTTCGAGGCTGCTGCGAAGGTTCAGAAGGCCGGCATCAAGGTGAAGCCGGAGATCATGATCCCGCTGGTGGGCTTCAAGAAGGAACTCGACAACCAACTCGAGATCGTCCACGCCACGGCGGCTCAGGTGGCGAAGGAAACGGGCGTCAAGGTGAAGTATCTCGTCGGCACGATGATCGAGATCCCGCGCGGCGCCCTCACGGCCGACGAGATCGCCGAGAGCGCCGAGTTCTTCAGCTTCGGCACCAACGACCTCACCCAGACCTGCCTCGGCATGAGCCGCGACGACATGGGCTCCTTCCTGCAGAAGTACACCGACCTCGGGATCTTCAAGGCGAACCCGTTCGCCTCGATCGACACCACCGGCGTCGGCTCGCTCATGCAGACCGCGGTCGAGAAGGGGCGAAAGACGCGGCCCGACATCAAGCTCGGCATCTGCGGCGAGCATGGTGGCGATCCCCACTCGGTGCTCTTCTGCCACCACATCGGTCTGGATTACGTCAGCTGCTCGCCGTTCCGCCTGCCGGTCGCCCGGCTGGCCGCGGCCCAGGCAGCCCTCGGCAAGACCTACTGACGCCGGCTGCCGGTCCAGAGAAACCACCACGTCCCCCGGGGGAGCCACTGCTCCCCCGGGGGATTTTTTCTCGAGTCCCTCATGCCACTCACCCCCGAGGCCCAAAGTCTGGCCGTGATCCTCGTGGGGGTCGTGGTGTTGTGGGTGACCGAGGCCCTGCCGCTGCCGGTGACGGCCTTGCTCGGGGCGGTGGCCTGCGTCGTGGCGGGCGTGGCGCCGGCGAAGGAGGTCTTCCGCCCCTTTTCCGAGCCGCTCGTCTTTCTCTTTATCGGCTCGTTCATGCTCGCCGAGGCGATCCGTGTTCACGGCCTCGATCGGCGGCTGGCGTTTGCCGTTCTCGGGCTGCCGGCGGTGGGGGAACGGCCGGGGCGGATCCTCGCCGCGGTGGCACTCGTCTCGGCGACGATCAGCGCCTTCATCTCCAACACCGCCACGACGGCGATGATGGTGGCGATCGCGGCCGGGATCCTGGCGGCGATTGAGGATGCCAGTCCGCCGGCCGGCTCCCGGGATGGCTCCCCGGCCGGCCCGAGACTCGACCCGCGCTTCGCCACCGGCTTGATGCTCGCCGTCGCCTTCGCCGCGAGCATCGGCGGCCTGGCGACCCCGATCGGCACGCCGCCAAACCTCATCGGCCTGGCCTTCATCCGCAACGAGCTCGGCATCGAGGTGTCGTTCCTCACCTGGTGCGCGATCGGCGTGCCGGTGGCGGCGATCCTCACGCTCTTCGCGGTGCTCCTCCTGGGCTGGATGTTCCCGGCCGGTGTCGACCGGCTCCCCGGCGTGGCGGAGCTCGTGGCCCGGGAGCGGACGGCCTTAGGCGCCTGGTCGTGCGGACAGGTGAGCACGGCGATCGCCTTCGGCACCACCGTCGCCCTGTGGATCGTGCCGGGCATCCTCGGGCTTCTCCTCGGCGCGAAGCATCCGCTGCCGGCCTGGTTTGCGACTCATGTCCCCGAAGGGGTCGCGGCGCTCCTCGGCGCCGTGCTGCTGTTCATCCTCCCCGGCGGAGAGGGGCGGAGGGCGCTTGCGTGGGAGGAGGCGGCCGGGATCGATTGGGGGATCATCCTTCTCTACGGCGGCGGCATGGCCCTCGGCGAGCTCTCCTTCTCCACCGGCTTGGCCGAGGCCCTGGGGCGGAGCCTGATCGGCTGGCTGCCGACCGGGCCGGGGGCGAGCACGGCGCTCGTGGCGGCCGCGACGCTCGTGGCGGTGATCACCAGCGAGTTCACGAGCAACACGGCCAGCGCCAACATGGTCGTGCCGGTGGCGATGGCCCTGGCGGCGGCCGGCGGCGGCGATCCGCTCACCGCAGCCTTGGCCGCTACGTTTGCGGCGAGCCTCGGCTTCATGATGCCGGTGAGCACGCCCTGCAACGCCATCGTCTACGGCACAGGGAGGATCCGCCTCCGCGACATGATCCGCAGCGGGGCGATCCTCGATGTCGCCGGCGCGGCGGTGATCACGGTGGTGATGCTCATCGTGGGCTGGCTGACACGCTGACGGCCGTCACGCGATCAGAAGCCCATCGGCAGCACCGCTCCGCACTCGTGGCACTTCGGCACCACCAGCGGCTGCGGGGAGAGGACCATCCCGTCGCGAAGGAACGCATGGAGCCGCGGCAGGCAGGGGGGGAGTGGATAGTGGGCTCCCCAGGCCCCGCCGGGGGCATGACAGAAGCCGGTCACACCGCAGATCCCCGGGGCGCACGGGCCACAGGGAGCGGGGCCGCAGGCCGTCGGGCCACACGTCCGGCACGGTGCCGCATGGCTCAGGCCACAAGCGCCGCTCATGCAGTGCCCCGTCGGAAGACGCTGTCCGTATCCCGCGTGGGCGCTGCCGTGCCACGGCGGGCGCATCTGCGAGCGGCAGCTCTCGCAGTCGGAGCTGGCCGGGGCACCGATCACCGGCACGCCACGCCCCCCGCCGACGGAGGGATCCTGGGCCCCGGCCGTGGCACCGACCGCGGCGGCCACGAGAAGCGCCACGAGGGAGCAATGGACAGGTTTGACGGGATGTGACGGCATGGCAGCGGTCTCCTCTGACAGGTCCGGGGGGCCCCCGGAGGTGGTGTGATGCTGATTGTGCATCGTCGTCCGCGAATACCGGGGATGAGTGTGGCACCTGCCAGGTATGCACATGCCGGTACGGAAAGGAGTGCCGGCGGGGGAACCCCTGACGGTCGGGTTTCCCGCAGCGGCAGCCCTGCTGCTGTTCGCCGGCCCGGGCGTGGGCGAGAATCGGTTTTCCCCACCCGTCGGGAACCGGCCCCTCTGCCTCTTTAGCGCTCCGCACCGTGAAACCGATCCTCCTCGACTACGGCAGCACCGATCCCCTCGTCCTCGAGCCGTCCGACGCCGACGTCGCCTTCGATGCCCGTGGCCCCGCCGGGGTCAAGGGTGACGCTGCGGCGGCCCTCGTGGCGACGGCCATCGACACCCCGTCAAACGGCCCCCCGCTCGCGGCCCATGTCGTGCCAGGGGACCGAGTTGCCGTCGCTCTGGCCGGCCCGATCGCCGTGGCCGCGCCGATCGTCGCCACGATCCGCGGCCGGCTGGAATCAGCGGGGATTGCCGCCGACGACCTCGCCATCCTCCATGCCCCGCCGCTTTCACCGTCCACCGCCGCTGGCGCGACGGTGAAAGCGGGGGAGTACGTCTTCGATCCTTCCCAGGAATCGGGCTCGGCCTATCTCGGCCCCGACGCGGAAGGGACTCCGTTTCACATCGCCCGAACCCTCGTCGATGCCGACGTCGTCGTCACCGTCGGCGATTTCGTCTGGGATGCGGCGCTCGGCGGGCCCGCGCTCGACGGCGACCTCTGGCCAGCCTTCGCACCGGCCGCGGCCCGGGCCGACGTCCTCCGCCGCCTGGCGCGGAGCGGCCGGAAGGGAGTGGCCACGCTCCGTGAACGCTCCCGGGACATCGGCTGGCAACTCGGCACGATGGCCACGCTCCGGGTCGTGCCGGGACGCGGTGGCGCGGTCCATGCCGTCGAGTTTGGCTCGCCCCATGCCGCCGAGCGGGCGGCCCGGCGCCACGGCGAGCTCTGGCGGCCACGGCTGCCAGGGTCACCGCGCTTGACGATCGCCTCGCTTGCGACGCCCGAGCCGGGGATGGCGGAGCTTGTCCGCGCCGTCGCGGCCGCGGCCCGGACGACCCATCCCGAGGGGACAATCTGCATCGCGAGTCGCTTGGCCCTGCCCCCCGGCCCGGTGTTCCATCGCTGGCGTCAGGGAGTGGCGCTGAAGCCGCTGGTCGAGGAGGCCCTCGCCTCGGGCGACCAAGCCCTCATCGCCGACGCCATGGCGACGAGATTCTTCGCGCAGGCCCTCGGCGACCGCCGCCTCGTGCTCCTCTCCGAGCTCGATCAGGGCCTCGTCGAGGAGCTCGAGTTCGGCCATGCCGCGACCCCCGAAGCGGTCGAACGGCTCGCCCACCGGGCCGAGAGCCTCGTCGTCCTCCACGAGGCGGAGCGGATGTTTCCGCGGCTCGGCTGAAGCCCCGCGGCGCCGCCCCGATCACCCCAGGGCGAGCGGGCCGTCGCCGCAGAAGTCGGGATTGCCGAAGCGGTCGAGGCCGGTGTGGCCGAAGGCGTGGGCGAGGCTGAGGAGGAGGCGGTTGTGGGGCACCGCCGGGAACTCGACTGCCCGGCCGGTGCGGAAGCCCAGACCCCCGCCGATCATGACCCAGGGGATGTCTTCGCGGGTGTGTGAATTGCCCTCGCCGAGTTCGTTCGTCCACAGGATCGTGGTGTGGTCGAGCATCGATCCATCCCCGCCCGGCTCGGGCGTCGCCGCGAGACGGGCGGCGAGATGGGCTACTTCGCCGGCATACCAGGTGTTGATCCGAGTGAGCTTCTCCTGCGCGTCGACGTTGCTATTGGGCTCGTGGGAGAGATCATGCTGCCCCTCGTCGACCCCCAGCCACTTCATGTGGGGCTGGCCGACGGAGTTGGTGTACTGGAGCGTGACGACGCGCGTGAAATCGGCCGCGAGGGCCGCGACGAGCAGATCGATCTGCATCCGGCTGATCGTCGGCATCCGATCGTTGGCCTCGAGAATGCCCGGTTCGAGGACCGGCACGGCGTGGCTGGAGATGTCGCGCTCGGCCGCCAATTCCCGCTCGAAGCCGCGGACGAGGTCGGCGTGCTCTTCGAGAAGCCTCCGATCCTCGGCCGGGAGCGTCGCCGAGACGCGGGCGAGGTCCTCGTGGAGCTCGTCGAGCACGCTCCGCAGGCTCTCGCGGTGTTTCACGCTCCCGTAGAGTCGCGAGAACATCTGATAGGGATCGTCGATCGGTGCCACCGGCTTGTTGGGCCCCGCGTAAACCATCCGCGTCCAGGTGTCGGCCCGGTCGGGGACGAGGACGCCGAACTCGAGCGAGCCGAACCGGGTGGTGGTCTCCGGGCGCGCCTGGAGAAAGCCGGCGATCTCCTGATCGATCGACAGCCCGCTCGACCAGCCCGCCGGCGTGTCGCTTCCTCCCTGGATGTTGCCGGGGAAGAGTTCGACGCCGGTCAGCAGGCAGCCGATGCCGCGCATGTGGCCGTCGCCGTCGCCGCGGATCTTGTTGCCGACTCCCTTGAGCGTGAGGAGGCGATCCTTGAAGGGGGCCAAGGGCGCGAGGATCGGCCGCAGCTCCACCGCCGCCGTGCCGTCCTCGGCCGGCGCGGTGAAGGACCCGGCGGACGTCGGCCAGAAGTTCTCGCGAACGGTGCCGTCGGGGCTGAAGACGATGACGAGCCTCTGCCGCGCCGCGGCGGCGCTTGCAAAGCTGGGAAGATTGCCGAGGAACGGCGCCACCGCCGCACCGACCCCGAGCTTCCGCAGCAGTTCACGGCGAGTGATCATCGATCGGCTCCGGGGAGGATGGAGGGGAAACGGGCGGAAACGCCGCCACCTTCATGATATCGACCACGGCTTCGCGGATATCGAAGCCCTTGGCGGCGAACGACCGGCGCAGCCGAGGAAGCGTGTCGGGCCCCCAGGCCCGGATCGGCTGTTTGACCAGGGCATGGAACAGCGACTGGAGGAAGGCCTCCTCGGCGTCGGCGCTCGTGACGAGATAGGCCGCCAATCCGTCGGCCCCTTCGAAGTGGGCCTCCGGGCCCTCCCGCGGCAGATAGCTCCCGTCGGTCTCGCCCGCACTCCCCCCCCGAAAGCGGCCGACGGCGTCGAAGCCCTCGAGGGCGAAGCCGAGCGGATTGATGACGGCGTGGCAGCCTTGGCAGGCGGCGGGGCTCGTCTGGAGAGTGACGCGCTGGCGGTTGGAGAGCCCGGGATGGAGGTCGGGGGCGAGCGGCGCCACCGCCTCGGCCGGCGGCTTGAGGACGTTGCCGAGGACTCCCCGCGTCAGGAACACCCCGCGGTGGATCGGGGAACTCTCGCCGGCGTAGGCGAGGACGCTCAAGAGGTAGGGATGGGTGAGGACGCCGGCTCGCTGCCCGTTGTCGAGACGGACGGGAACGAAGTCGGCCCGGGCGGGGAGTTCGACGCCGTAGAACGGAGCCAGCCGACCGTTGATCGGCACCTCGTCGGCCGTGAACAGACGCCGGTAGTCGGCCGGCCCGGCGGCTGGGGCCACGATGTCGTCGAGAAGCAATCGGAGGCTCGTCCGCAGATCGTCGATCACGGCAGGATCGAAGCCCGGATGGCGGAGCGGATCCTTGACGATCTCCGGCACCCGATCGACCCGCAGCCAGGTGAGGAGAAACGCCTGGAGCTTGGCAAGCGCCCGCCGATCGCCCGCCATCCGCCGCACCTGGGCCTCGATCTGCTCGGGTGTCTCGAGCTCGCCACGGGCCGCCGCGGTGCGGAGGGCCTCGTCGGGGATCGAATCCCAGACGCCGAAGGAGAGCCGGGCGGCGGTGTCCCACGAAGCCATGCTGGGATCGTCGTTGGGCGGCTGGCGGAACAGGAAGCGGGGGGAGGAGAGGATCAAGAGGATCGCCCGCTCGAGCGCCGCGTCGACGTCGGTCGTCGCGACGAAGGGATGCGCGACGAGCGCTTGGACCGGGGCGTCGAGGGGCCGACAGAAGGCCCGCTCGGCGAAGGTGGCGGCGAAGGCCTGCACCCGTTGGGCCCGGTCGGGGGCATCGGGCTTCACGCCGGCCAGTCGCCCGGCACGCTCGCGGATCGCCGCCGCGCTTTCGATCGCCGCCGCCTCGACCGCCGCCAGCCATTCCTTGGAGACGGTACTGCCGCGTTCGTAGCCGATGCTCCGGTCGTCCGGGGGGAAAGGGGTCGTGACGACGAACGTCGCCGGCGCGTGCTTGGGGATGAGGTTCCGCGACGGCACCCGCTCGAGCACGCCGTGCGGCTGCCGCCAGAGCAGCTCGATCGACGCGCGCCTCGGCTTCTCGTGGAGAGGATTGTCGACGCCCTGACTCGCCTTCGAAAACTCCAGCCGCAGCGGATGGGGACGGCCGGCGAGGAGATGGATCGTTCCCCGGTACTCGGTGTCGTGGCCCGACTTCACCCAGGCATCGATGAGGGGCGGACCATCCCAGTCGAGATGATTGACGAGGAGCCGGACGGCCTGTTCGGTGCGGACGACGAACTCATGCACCCCCGACTCCACCGGGACGATCGAGCCCTGCCACCGAATCGCGAACCGCCCCGGCTCGAAGCGCTCCGGATCGGGCCCTTCGACACCGAAGTCGAAGCCGACCGCCGGATCGAGCCGCTCGAACACCCGACGGGCAGGGTTGAAATCACGCCCCTGGAAATACTCGCCGCGGAGCCCCCGCTCCGGACCGACGGGGGGGGACGGCGGGAGAAATCCCCCCACGAGATCGGCGATGGCATTTTGATGCTGGCCGACGGTCAGTCGGGCGAGTTCGACCCGGGCCGGTCGATGCCGATCCCGGGCGAGTGGAGAATAGAAGTGGCCGTGGATCCACTCCGCCACCGCGGCCGCCGCGTCGCCGGTGACGGCGGTCGGATCGTCTTCCGGCATGGTGTCGGCGACATAGCGGGCCAACTGCCCGACCGAGCGGTCTCCGACGAGCGGAGCCGGAGCCGCCGGCGTGCCGACGCCGTCGTCGCCGTGGCAGCGGAGACAGTGCTCGCGGTAAATCGCCGCGCCGGGGTGATCGTCGGCCTCAGCCGGTCGGATCACGGCCGACGCGACCAACGCCACGATGGCGATCAGAAAGCGGACGGGGGAGCTGGCCATGCCACCATTCTAGCCTTGCGGGGAGCCTGTGGCCCTGCCGACTTTCCCTCGAAAAACCCCCCGGACACGAGCGCGTCACCAGCCCCATCAACGCTTCGGGGGGGCTGCCGGGGCAGGGTGGGGAATGCCGTCGCGGGTCTCCCTGCGGCGGACCTCGAGGAGGACGCTCTCGTTGTCGCTGCCGCGGATCGGCCAGGCAGCCACCCGGCGCACGGTCACTTTCTTGACCCAGCCCCGGTGCCTTGCCTCCCCCTTTTCCTCCTCCCAGCGCGGTCCCTTGATGATCAGCATCCGTCCGTAGTGGTCGGCGATCGGCTCGAACCAGTTGAGCAGCTTGATGAGCGGCGCCACCGCGCGGATGACGAGGGCGTCGAAGCGATCTTTCTCGCCGCGCCGACTGACGAGCTCCTGAGCGGCCCCTTCGTGAACGGGGATCGCCAGTCCTGCCTCGGCCACGATCGCCCGCACGGCCCGCGCCTTCTTTCCCACACTGTCGGAGAGTTCGACGCGGAGATCGGGGCGGAGAATCGCCAGCAGCACCCCCGGCACGCCGCCGCCGGTGCCGACATCGAGGACCCGTTCTCCAGCGCCCAGATGGCCGGCCACGGCGACCGCATCGGCGACATCGCGCGACACGAACCGCTCGACATCGGTGTGGCGGGTGAGATTGAGCCGTTCGTTCCACGCCCACAGGCGCGTCGCGTAGGCCGCCAAGCCCTCCTCGGCCCCGGGAGGGAGGGCGAGCGACAGACGCTCACACTCCGCCCGGATGGCCGGGGCGAGGGCCGAAGGATCGAGGGGCCCGACGGGGAGAGGCTCCCCGTCGGGCATGCCTGGCGTGGAACTGCTCACTTGATGAACAGCATTTCCCGGTAGGTCGGCAGCGGCCAGAGATCGTCGGGGAGGATCGACTCGATCTGGTCGGCCGTCTCACGAAGCGCGACCATCGCCGGAATCACCTTGCTGTGGAAGTGGGCCACTTCGGCCGAGATGTCGCCGCCGCCGTGATGGCCGGCCGCCTTCTCGAGGGCCGCAATCGCGGCTTCGAGCTCGCCGACGAGCGTCGTGAGCTTGTCGAGCGTCCCCATGTGCACGCTCTTGCCGATCTCCTTGAGCTTGTGGGCGGTGCCCACGAGCTCGCCCTGGTAGCGGTAGGCCGCCGGGAGGATCATCGTCTTCGCGATCTGGATCGCCGACTGGGCCTCGGTGTTGATGTCCTTGCAGTACCGCTCCATGTAGATCTCGTAGCGGCTGCGGAGCTCGCGCTCCGACAGCACGCCGTACTTCTCGAACAGCGCGATGTTCGTCGGCGAGGCGAGCACGGAGAGGGCGTCGGGCGTGGCCTTGAGATTCGGCAGCCCGCGCTTCTTCGCCTCGTCGTGCCACTCCTGCGAGTAGCCGTTGCCGTTGAAGATCACCGCCTTGTGCTCGGAGACGATCTGCTGGAGGAGCTTCTCGACCGCCTGGGGCAGCTTCGCGGTGTCGCCGCCGGTGGCCTGCTCGAGCTCATTGGCGATGTAGTCGAGGCTCTCGGCGACGATCGTGTTGAGGGCCACCAGCGGCCCGGCGATCGACTGCGCCGAACCGACCGCACGGAACTCGAACTTGTTGCCGGTGAAGGCGAACGGGCTCGTCCGGTTGCGGTCGCCGGCGTGCTGCGGCAGGGGGGGCAGCGTGTGGACGCCAACGGTGAGCGTGCCGCTCGACTTCGAGCTGGTGGCCTTCCCCTTCTCGATCTGCTCGAAGACGTCGGCGAGCTGTTCGCCGAGGAAGATCGAGATGATCGCCGGCGGAGCCTCGTTGGCCCCGAGACGGTGATCGTTGCCGCTATGGGCCACGACCGCCCGGAGGAGATCCCCGTGGAGATGGACGGCCCGGATCACCGCCGCGCAGAACACGAGGAACTGCATGTTGGCGTGGGGCGTCTCACCCGGCTCGAGGAGGTTGCCGAGCTTGCAGCCCATCGACCAGTTGACGTGCTTGCCGGAGCCGTTGATGCCGGCGAACGGCTTTTCGTGGAGGAGGCACGACATGCCGTACTTCTGCGCGACGCGGGTCAGCGTCTGCATGATCGACTGCTGGTGGTCGGTGGCGATGTTGGCGTTCTCGTAGACCGGGGCGATCTCGTACTGCCCCGGGGCCACCTCGTTGTGACGGGTCTTCACCGGCACGCCGAGCTTGTAGAGCTCACGCTCCACCTCGAGCATGAACGCCAGGACGCGCTCGGGGATCGCCCCGAAGTACTGGTCCTCGAACTCTTGCCCCTTCGGCGGCTTGGCGCCGAACAGCGTCCGGCCGGTCATCACGAGATCGGGACGGGCGAAATAGAAGTTGCGGTCGATGAGGAAGTATTCCTGCTCCGGCCCGCACGAAGCGGAGACCTGCCCGATGTCCTTGTGGCCGAAGAGGGCAAGGACGCGCCGTGCCTGCTTGTCGAGGGCCTGCATCGAGCGGAGCAGCGGGGTCTTCTTGTCGAGGGCCTCGCCCGTCCACGAGCAGAACGCGGTGGGGATGCAGAGGGTCGTGCCGTTGGGGTTGTCGAGGATGTAGGCCGGGCTCGTCGGATCCCAGGCGGTATAGCCACGGGCCTCGAAGGTCGCCCGCAGGCCACCGGAGGGGAAGCTCGAGGCGTCTGGCTCGCCCTGGATCAGTTCCTTGCCGGAGAACTCGAAGATCGCCTCGCCGTCGCCGGTGGGCGAGAGGAAGCTGTCGTGCTTCTCGGCGGTCAGCCCGGTGAGCGGGTAGAAGACGTGAGCGTAGTGGGTAGCCCCCTTCTCGATCGCCCAATCCTTCATCGCCAGGGCGACGGCGTCGGCGATCGTCGGATCGAGCGGCTTCCCCTGCTTGATCGTCGCCTGAAGCGCCTTGTAGACGCTCTTCGGGAGCCGGTCCTTCATCACCGAGTCGCCGAAGACGTTCGCTCCGAAGATTTCGCTGGTGGGCGTCTCGCGGAAGTTCCAGGCTTGGCCATTCGACTTGTAGTTGTTGATGGCGGCGATCGCGCTGGCACGGGCGGAAGTCATGAATGGATCCTTCTTCGTGATGGCGGGCTACGGGAGAGAGGGGAGTGAAGGACAGACTCGCGATCCCGGCTTCGCTCCGCGACGGACAAGCCGACGCGGCACGGCGAAGGGGCTCGGAGCAGGCCGATTGGAACAGGACAGGAACGACCCGTCACCGGCCCCTGGGAAGGGAGGTGGCGGGACAACACGGGGCACGGCCATGGGCAGACGGGGAGCGGACTCCGATGGGGGATCGACACGCCGACACGTCGACCGGGCACCGCCATGCCCGACCGTCGTGCCTGGGCACAACGTGCGCGAACTCCCGCCAACCGGCCGACCGACACGCCCGTCACCTCCCCGCAGCCAAAAGAAGAAATCTGCGGAGGACATGACGCGAACGTGAGGCAGCCTAGCCCGCGGGAGGGTGACTTTCAAGCTGCGCCGCCCCCCCGAACCACACTATCTCGAGGCCTGGGAGCGGGGGGCGGGCCGGGTCGACTGGCGGACGGTGGCCCGCCGCGCCGCGGCGAGGGCCGCGTCGAGCGCCGCATCACCGGCCGCCGGGACCGCCTCGCCGCCGTCCTGGATACGGGCGGTGGAGTGGACGACGAGATCGGGCTCGACCCCGACCCGGCTGTACGGCTTCCCCTTCGGCGAGAAGAACTTGGCGGTGGTGAGTCGGAGGCCGACCCCGCCGATCTCGAGCGGGAAGATCCCCTGGATCGACCCCTTCCCGAAGCTCCGGCTGCCGACGATCGTACCGCGGCCATGATCGCGGATCGCCCCGGCGAAGATCTCGCTGGAGCTGGCCGAGTCGCCGTCGATGATCACCACCAGCGGCATCCGCCAGGTGCCGGGCCGGCTTGCCGAGTAGTTGAAATCCTCTTCCGGGCTGCGTCCCCGGGTGGCCACGACGAGCCCCCGTTCGAGGAACAGGTCGGCGACGTCGACCGCTGCGGAGAGGAGGCCGCCGGGGTTGCCACGAAGATCGATGACGAGCGACCGCATCCCCGCCGCGTCGAGCCGGCGGAGGGCCGATTCCAGGTCGGCGGCCGTCGTCTTCTGGAAGGAAGAGATCTTGAGGTGGCCGATGCCCGCCCCCGCATCGACCATCCGCACATCCTCGACGCTCGGCACCTCGACATGCTCGCGCCGCAGCGACACCCGCCCCGCTGCGGCACTGCCGCGGACGACGTCGAGGCTGACGGCGGAGCCCTCCGGCCCCTGGAGGAGCTGGGCCGATTCGTCGACCGTCATCCCGCCGATCGCCCGGCCGTCGATGGCGACGATGTGGTCGCCGTCGCGGAGACCGCCCCGTTCGGCGGGGCTACCGGCGATGACATGGACCAAGAGGAGGCCATCGGGGGCCGTCTTCAGCTCGACGCCGAGCCCCACGAAGTTGCCCTCGATCTGGGCGTAGAGGTCATCGAGTTGGCCGTTGGTGAGGAACGCGGAGTATTCGTCGAGGCCCCCCATCGACGCGGCCGTCATCTCCAGGAGCGTGACCGACGGGGGGATGCCGAGGGTCGAGTGGCCGATCCTCGCGACCCACGCCACGACCGTCTCGGCGTCGGCCTGCGAGTTGACCATCCGCCCCCCGACGAGGCGGCCCACCTGCTCGCGGTACGCCGCCCGGCGCTCCGCGGTGGCATGGGGGGCATACCACGACGTGAACACGGGATGGTCGATCGCCACCTCCATCGCCTTCAGGCCGCGGAGGGTGAGCCGATGGAAATCGGGGGCGTCGACATGGTGGCTGCGGATCCGCGAGAGCACCTCGGCGTGGAGGCGCCGCCCCTCGGCTTCGGAGAGGCCGGTGAGGCGCTGACGGAAAGCCCCTTCCGAGTGCCGCCGGACGAGGTCGCAGTGGATCCTGGCGAGGTCGTAGCGATCGGCAAGCGTCGTCGGCAGCGTCCCCTGGCGGACGTGCGGCTCGCAGGCAGCGACGATGTCGCCCCAACGCTGCTGCCCCTCGAGCACGGCCAGCCGGCCGGAAAGCTCGTCGGCGACACCCGGCACGGCGACATCTGGAACGCCCGGCAGGGGCGTCGGAGCGACCTGGGGAGCAGGGAGGGCGACGGTCGGCCCCACCGACACCGCGGCGCCACGGCCCCGGGGCGACACCGCAGCCGGGGCCACCGGCGCCGGCACGACCGCCGGGAGCAT
>CAJBCV010000380.1 GCA_903951635.1 uncultured Planctomycetaceae bacterium | reverse complement strand
CGACTTCGCGGCTCTGGAATCGGGGCAGGGAGTGATCGAATCGGCGTGGGTCGAGCCGCCGGCCGAGCCGCTGGTGCCGGGGGTGATCCCCACCAGTCCGAGTCTGTCGCAGCCCCGCCGGCAGCGACTCATCGTCCGGTACTCTCCCGGCCCGGCCGGGGCCTGGATCGAGGCCATGCTCGAGACCCAGTCGATCGCCGAGGCCCATGCCCCGGCGGGGCCGGGACGGGTCGAGCTGAGCGGAGGATGGCAGACAGAACAGCCGCTGTCCGGGAGCCGGGACGTGACGACGATGCTCGTCGCCAGGCTGGCTCCGTCGGCCGAACCGATCTACCCCCTACCGCGGCTCTCCAACGACGGCATCGACGGGGTCGCGGGTCGCGAGCCCCCCTGGGCCCACAGCGCCCATCCGCGTCTGGCGCGGACGGGCTACAAGGTGGTCGAGGACTACCGAAACTTCTACTCCTGCGAGAGCCTCGTCTGCCTCACGGCGGCTTTCGGCGCTGGTGCGCTGATGGCCAACACCGGCTTCGACACGACCATGCAGAATGCGTGGATGGAAGGGGTCGAGCCGACCGATGTGGGGACGTTTTTCCTCAACTGCAAGGACATCGGCGAGGGGCGTTATGCCCTGCCCGTGTTCGGCGTCGCCGCGGTCACCGGGATCGTCCTCGAGGGGAATCCCACCGGTGACATCATCGGGGAATGGGGCTCGCGGTCGCTGCGGATGTTCGTCGTCGGGGCGCCGCCGCTCTACGTTCTTCAACTCGCCACCGGGGCTTCGCGCCCCGTCGACGGCTATGGCAGCCAATGGCACATGTTCAACGACAACAACGGTGTCAGTGGCCATGCCTTTATCGGAGCGATTCCGTTTCTGGCCGCCGCTGAGATGGTGGAGAATCCCTGGGCGAAGGGAGGGCTCTACGTCTGCTCGACGTTCGTTGGCTTTTCCCGGATGACCGACAACGCCCACTATCCGTCGCAGGTGTTCCTCGGTTGGTATCTGGCGTTTGCCAGTTCCGTGGCTGTCAGCCGGACGGAAATGCACTTCGACTCGATGGTGGTGCGGGTCGTCCCTCTGCCGATCGCCGATCTCGGCGGCTTGGGTGTTGAGGGACGCTGGTAACCCCCTCGAGTGGCTCCTCCGGGCAACCCCTCTGCAGACAGGTTCTGCCCCGCCTCGGATCAGGCCACGCTGGCCGATCTTTTCATTTGATTTCCCGGACCAGATTGTTAATTTCCGGGGATTGCGGGGGCTGTGCGGGCTTGGGTGCTTGCGTTGTTGGCCCCCCTGATTTCTGCCCCGAGCCTTGCCTGAACTCATTCGAAAAGAGGAGCTTTTTCGTGTCTGTTTTGAAGTTTCCCCCGATCAAGACCGTCCACGGATTGATTGACGACCACACCAGCCTGCCGCGCCACGGAGCCGTGGGCGATGCCTGGTACGAGGAGCACGCCGGCCTGCTTTGGGTGTGGGATCAGGACCTCGAGAAGTGGCGGGATCTGAACCTGTGGCACGGCAAGGGGTTTGCCGCCAGCGTTGCCAATCTCATCGGCCTCGGCGGCGGAACTCACGGCGCCAAGGGAGAAAAGGGGATCGCCGGCGATCGTGGCATCGCTGGGGCCACTGGTCTGCAGGGGGAGCGAGGCTTGCCTGGCCCTGCTGGCGAGCGTGGCCCGGCTGGCGCCGCTGGTGCCCCTGGGAAGGACGGCCTTCACGGGAAGGACGGCGCGCCTGGCAAGGACGGGAAGAACGGTCTCGACGGCAAGAACGGCCTCGATGGCAAGGCCGGCGCTGACGGGAAGCCTGGTGTGGCTGGCCCGGCTGGTGAGCGTGGCCCGGCGGGCGCCGCTGGTGCCCCTGGGAAGGACGGCCTTCACGGGAAGGACGGCACGCCCGGCAAGGACGGGAAGAACGGCCTCGACGGCAAGAACGGCGTCGACGGCAAGGCCGGCGCTGACGGGAAGCCTGGTGTGGCTGGCCCGGCCGGCGAGCGTGGCCCGGCCGGCGCCGCTGGTGCCCCTGGGAAGGACGGCCTTCACGGGAAGGACGGAGCGCCTGGCAAGGACGGGAAGAACGGTCTCGATGGGAAGGCCGGTCCGGCTGGCCCCGCCGGGAAGGATGGCAAGAACGGCGTCGACGGGAAGGCGGGCCTGAACGGCGCGCCTGGCAAGGACGGGAAGAACGGCCTCGATGGGAAGACCGGTCCGGCTGGTCCTGCCGGGAAGGACGGCAAGAACGGCGTTGACGGGAAGGCGGGCCTGAACGGCGCGCCCGGCAAGGACGGGAAGAACGGCCTCGATGGCAAGGCCGGTCCGGCTGGTCCCGCCGGGAAGGATGGCAAGAACGGCGTCGACGGGAAGGCGGGCCTGAACGGCGCGGCTGGCAAGGACGGGAAGAACGGCCTCGATGGCAAGGCTGGTCCGGCTGGTCCCGCCGGGAAGGATGGCAAGAACGGCGTCGACGGGAAGGCGGGCCTGAACGGCGCGCCGGGCAAGGACGGGAAGAACGGCGTCGACGGGAAGAACGGCGCGCCGGGTAAGGACGGGAAGAACGGCCTCGATGGGAAGCCCGGTGTGGCCGGCCCGGCCGGTCCGAAGGGCGATCGGGGGCCTGCCGGGAGTGATCTCCGCACTGGCGCCCGTGACATCACAGCGCTCCTGAAGTTGCCCGACGCCGCCCGTTTGGACAACGCGGTGCTCCGTCGTGTCGGCGACACGGTGGAACTCTCGCTGTCCGGGCTGCGGAGCAAGAAGCGGATCGATGCGGTGATCGGGAAGGTGCCGGTCGGCTTCCGGCCGGCCCGTCACCAGAGCCTCTGCACGTCGGACGTCGACTTCGAGCAGGTCCGTGTCAGTGTCGATGCCGAGGGCTCGGCGGCGATCACCGCCGCTCAGCCGAAGCAGGCCGCCGGCCTGGCTTCAACGTCGACATCGCTCGTGTGGCTCACCGACGACGAGTGGCCGACGAAGCTGCCGGGGAAGGATTGGCGCTGATCGCCCTCCCTCCTGCGAATGACAACACCCGACGGGGGTGGTGCGGGGCCTTGCGGTCCGGCATCACCCCCGCGGTCGCTGATGGCCAAGGTGCGCGCGCCGACTTCGGCGCGGCGGTCGCTTCGGAAAACCAAGCTCACGGCATCCGAGCGAGCACGTCGAGCACGACGGAAGGATCGATCCCGTCGACGAGTTCGACCTCCCCGAGTTGCTTGGAGAGGATGAACCGGAGTCTGCCGTGGAGCGTCTTCTTGTCGCGGGCCATCAGTGCCACCAATTCCTCGGGCGAAGGTTTGGGGCCCGGAGGGAGTCGCACCGGGAGGTGGAGGGCGGCCAGGAGGGCGTCCTGGCGGCGGGCGATTTCGGCGGGGATCCGCCCGAGCCGAACGGCGAGTTCCGCGGCATCGGCCATGCCGATCGCCACCGCCTCGCCGTGGAGCAGCGTGCCGTAGCCGAGGGCATTCTCGTAGGCGTGGGCGAAGGTGTGACCGTAGTTGAGGATCGCCCGCAGCCCTGTCCGCTCGTGCTCGTCGCGGGAGACCACCGACGCTTTGAGCGATGCCGATCGAACGACGATCGCCTCGACGTCGGCTGGCTCCCGGGCGAGGATCGCCGCGGCACGGTTTTCGAGTCGCTCGAGGAGTTGGCTGTCGAGGATCATCCCGTACTTCACAACCTCGGCCAGTCCGCTGACGTACTCGCGGGGGGGAAGCGAGGCGAGGGTTGCGGTGTCGGCCAACACACCGCGCGGCTGCCAGAAAGCGCCGACGAGGTTCTTGCCACCGTGAAGGTTGATCCCGGTCTTGCCGCCGATCGCCGAGTCGACCTGGGCCACGAGCGTGGTCGGCACCTGCCAGACCGGCAACCCGCGGGCGAACGTGGCGGCGACGAAGCCGGCCAGATCGCCCACCACGCCGCCCCCGACGGCAACGACATGGGTGCTGCGGTCGACGTTCGCGGCCGCGAGGGCCTCCCACAGACGTTCCGCCTCGGCCACCGACTTCGACGCCTCGCCCCGCGGGACGGGGATCGTGAGGGAGTTGATCCCGGCGTGGCGCAGCGATTCGTCGATGGCATCGGCGTGCGACGCGAGCACGCCGCTATCGGCGATGATCACGGCCCGGCGGGCGCCGGCGGCCGCGAGCGCCGCCCCGGAGGAGGCGAGGACGCCAGGGCCGATCGTGATCTCGTAGGAGCGTTCGGCGAGTTCGACGCGGATGACGGTGACGGCCACGTCAGGCGACGCTCACGCGCTCGATGTCCTCCGGCGTGACGCGGATCACGCGGGCGAAACCGGAGTGCTGGCGGACATAGTCGAGGTCGGCCGCCTCGGTGGGGCTGGCGTGGAGCAGCACCGCGGCCTTGGACTTGTCGGCCGCCGACCAGTCCTCGTACTCCTCGGGCCATTCCGTGTGCTTTTCAACGACGAGCGCTTCGCGGTATGGGTCGAAGGCGTTGGGCATCGACGGGGGCTCCTGGGCTTGGACGGACCGACTCATCGGCCCGGAAGTATACATTGGTGCCTCTCATGTTCCTCGTCGGAGAAGCCTCATGCCCCCCGCTGATTCGTCCGCCGCTCCCGGACGCTCGTCCACCCCGCCGCAGGCGGCTGTCGGCTCCGGGGCCCGGCTCGTCATCGGACTGGTCGTTCTGGGGGTGACTGCCGGCCTTGTCGGCATCTGGTACCAGCGGGGGCAGACACGCCGTTGCCTCGCCTTCTACGGCCCGGAGGCCGCGCGGATGGTGACGACGGCGCCGGTTGTCGAGCTTTGGGGCGTGGCCCCGGGGACCGAGCCGGGGGTGTTGGTGGCGCTGGAGCGAGCCGACGTCTCCAAGGCCCCGGGGTTGGTTCACCTCCGCCGAGGGCTCGTCGAGGACGCCAATTTCCGCTGGGGGGGGGCGGCTACGATCGACGGTGAGAGACTCCCGGCGGCGTCGTGGGACTGGGCCCTCGTGTTCTCCGATCCCGCCAAGGACCGCCCCCCGGTGGTGCTCGTGATCGATCTCGCCGAGGCTGCCGGCGGGGCAGGGGGGGGCGGAGCCACGGCTGG
>CAJBCV010000379.1 GCA_903951635.1 uncultured Planctomycetaceae bacterium | reverse complement strand
GAGCGGATCCTGGAGGCGACGACCGATCGACACCGCCCCACGGACGGCGGCCTCGTGGTTGGGGAGCTCCTCGCGGGCGTAGGCGCTCGTCGAATAGACACTCGCCCCCGCCTCGTTGACGACGCAGTAGGCGACGTCGGTTTCCTGGAGCGGACCGGTGACCAACTCGGCGACGAGCGTCTCGGTCTCCCGGCCGGCGGTGCCGTTGCCCACCGCGATCACGTTCACGGTATGTTTCTGGACGAGCTCGACGATCCGGGCGCCGGACGCCTCGCGCTTCTCCTTCTGGCCGATGATCGGCAGCACGGCATGCTCCAGCGGCATGCCACACTCGTCGACCACGACCGCCTTGCAGCCGCTCTTGAACCCGGGATCGAGGGCGAGCACGCGTTTGCCGCTGATCGGAGGCTGGAGGAGGAGATTACGGAGATTGCGGGCGAACACGGCGACGGCATGCCCCTCGCAGTATTCGGTGATCTCCCGGCGGATCTCGCGCTCGAGGCTCGGAAGCACCAGCCGGGTGACCGAGTCCCGCGCACAGCCGCGGAGGAACTCAGCGTGGGGGTGGGCCGGATCGACCAGGAGCGCCTCGGCCGCCGCCTGCATCTCGTCGATCGGCCCCTCGATCCGCACCTTCAACAATCGGGCCCGTTCGCCGCGATTGATCGCCAGGGCGCGGTGGGGGGGGATCCGCTGGATGTGCTCGGAATATTTGAAGTAGTCGCGGTAGTGCTTTTCGTCCTTGGAAAGGGCCTTCCCCTCCGTCTCCACCCGCTGGCTCGTGAGATGCGCCTGCTTGGAGAGGATCGCCCGCAGCGCCTGGCGGACATCGGCCCGCTCGGCGAACACATCCGCGATGATGTGACCGACGCCGAGGAGCGCATCGGCGACCGTCGCCACCTGACCATCGCTATCGACGAAGTCGGCAGCGCGTTTGTCGAGATCGGCCGCCGCCGGGTCGGCGGCGAGGATCTCACGGGCGAGGGGCTCGAGCCGCCGCTGCCTGGCAATCTCCGCCAGCGACAATTTCCGCGGCTTGAAGGGAAGGTAGAGGTCTTCGAGTTGCTTGGTGCTCGTCGCCGCCTCGATCCGCTGCTCGAGTGCCTCGGTGAGCTTTCCCTGCCCTTTGATCGTGCGGAGGATCGTCTGCTTGCGGTCGGCGATCTGCCGGGCCTTCGCGACGGCGTCCGCGATCCGGCGGATCTCGACCTCGTCGAGCCCTCCGGTCTGGTCGCGTCGGTAGCGGGTGAGGAAGGGAACGGTGTTCCCCTCGTCGAGGAGTCGTACCACCGCATCGACGCCGCCGACTGGCAGGCCGAGTTTTTGGGCGATCGGCCCAAGATCGATGAGCGTCATGGCTGCCATCCGACTCGCGGCCCCGGGGCAACAGCCCCCGGACTCCGCTCGACTCCCCCTGCAGAGTCCCGGTCCACCCCGAGGACGGCCCCAATGGCCGCCGGGGAGATCATCGGGAAGAAACGTCCAGCCGAGCCTCACCGCCTCCGGCCATCCCGGTCGTTGCGACAACGCAGACCGCCGCCGGCGGTGACCTGGAAACAGAAGGAATCTAGGGTTGTTGGAGGGGTGATGTCAAACCTTGCGGAGGGGATCGCCCCCGATCGCCCGATCGTCCACGGCAACGCCGACCTCCCCACCCCCCCACTCTGCCAAGAAGTCTCGCTGCCGCCGCCGGCAGGGCGCTTTTTCACGACGAGCGAGCGGCGAGGCGCGACGCTCAGGATCCCGTCGATTCCCTGACCTTGACCGGGAGTGGAAAGCTCCCCTATTTCCCCCTTTTCCACCGCTCGGACCCCGGCGTGACCGATTCGGTGAGGCGGAGCAGGGAACCGCTGCAAACCGCGACCCGATTGACTCCAGCGGCTGTGACGATTGTGACGATCACGAATGCATGTCGATGAGGGCGGCCGGGTGTTGAGGCACCCCCGGCGGACGCCCACCCCCGAACGCGGCCAGGACCGGAGCAGGACATCATGATCCGCACGAACACCACCCCCTCGTCCACGCCCGCCGATCAAACGGGCCCCTCCGACCAGACGCAGCAGTTCCTGCCGCAGGTCGGGCTGCTCGCCCTCGATCGCCAGTACGCGACGTTGCGAAACGAGATCCGCGCGGCCATTGAGCGGGTGTGTGACTCCGGACGGTTCATTCTTGGCCCCGACGTCACCGACCTCGAGACCGAATTGGCCCGGGTCCTCGGCGTGCCGCACGCCATCAGCTGCGCCTCCGGCTCCGATGCGCTCCTCCTCGCCCTGATGGCCTTCGACATCAAGGCCGGCGACGAGGTGATCCTGCCGAGCTACACGTTCTTCGCGACGGCCAGCGCCGTGACGCGCCTGGGCGCCGTGCCGATCTTCGCCGACATCGATCCCGACACCTACCTCGTCAGCCCGGCCGACGTGAAGCGGAAGCTCAGCCGGCGCACGAAGGCGATCATCCCCGTCCATCTCTTCGGCCGCACCGCCGACATGGATGCGCTCATGCCGATCGCCGAAGCCGCCGGCATCCCGTTGATCGAGGACGCCGCCCAATCGATCCTCTCCACCTGGCACGGCCGCTGCTCAGGCGCCATCGGTGACGTCGGCTGCTTCAGCTTCTATCCGACGAAGAATCTCGGTGGTGTCGGCGACGGTGGGTTCATGACCACCACGCGCGATGACGTCGCCGCGAAGCTCAAGCTCCTCCGGGTCCACGGGATGGAGCCCCGCTATTACCACCAGGTCGTCGGCATCAACAGTCGCCTCGACTCGATCCAGGCCGCGGTCCTCCGGGTCAAACTCCCCCACCTCGACAGCTGGACGACCGGTCGCCAGGAGAACGCGGCCCGCTACGCCGAACTGTTCGCGGAGTACGACCTCGATCGCCACGTCACCGTGCCGACCGACGAACCGCGTGGCCGCCACGTCTGGAATCAGTTCGTCGTCCGCATCGCTTCCGGCCAGCGGGACGCCCTCCGCACCCACCTCGCGAAGTGCGGCGTCGGAACCGAGATCTACTATCCTGTGCCGCTCCACCTCCAAAAGTGCTTCGCCCACCTCGGCTGGGGCGTCGGCGACCTCCCGGAGACGGAGAAGGCCGCCCTCGAGACCCTCGCCCTGCCGATCTACCCGGAGCTTCAGGCCGTGGAGCAGGAGACGGTTGTGGGGCGGATCGCCGAGTTCTTCCACGCCCCGCACCTGCGGCGGCGCTCGGAGGAGCGCGTCAAAACCGACGCCGCGGCGGAGTCGCCCCTCCAGGGTGGCCCCCACTTCCTCCGCACGATGAAGGCGGTCGGTCGCGCCGACGACGTTCGCTGCTGAACAAGCCGCAGCAGGCGGCTAGACGTCGCGGCGACGACCGCTGAACTTGCAGGCCACGAACAGGCCCAAGCCGGCGGCGAGGATCGTGATGAAGTACGCCGGGATGTACTTCACCGACATGATCGAAGCCTCAGGCCCGTCGGCAGCGGCCGGGGCTGCCGGTTGGCCCGCCGGGGGCGCGCCACCATTGGCGAAGTTCTGGGCCATGTTCTGCGCCCCTTGCGGCAATCCCTGGAGCGGATTCGGCCGCGCCTGCTCATCGAGCGGCTTGGCGAGGAGCGCCGCCCCCCCTTGGGCGAAGACGGGCGTGGACCACGCCGATGCGCCGAGCAGGCAGGCGACCGCCAGCATCATCGAGTATGCCGGGCTGTGAATCCTCGTCATCACGGTTTCTCCTTGTGCTGCGGCGCTGCCATTTTCCAGGCCGTTCCCCGGCGGCGATCCCCCCGGGGTCGGGATCGTGCCCCGGCGGCGCGACGAGAGTAGGATACCGGCCGACCGGGTCCTCCCGGAAATCCCCGCCGCCCCCGATGGTACCGCCGATGGCCGCCAAGCCCAAACGCTCCGCCTCCGCCAAGACCTCCGCCGGGTCCGCCCTGGCCGCGCCCGCCGCGAAGAAGCCCGCCGTCAAACTCCCCCCCGTCGACGCCAAGACCCTCGGCCAGATCGTCGATCTGGCTAACCGGGTGGCCGACTCGGCCGTCAAACGCCGCGACCCGCAACTCGAGATCCCCGCCCGGACGCTCTCCAACGTCCGCTTCAACAAGGCGCGGAAGATCATCGAGATGGGGGGGCAGACCAACAGCCGCCAACTGTTCAACCTCTCTCAGGCCAAGAGCTACATGCAGACGCTCCTTGTGGCCACCGGCTGCAAGGCGCTCATCGACCAGCAGAAGTCGACGAGTATCCGAGGTCTCTACTACCTCCTCAAGCACACGATCGAGGGCACCCGCGAGGAGACCTTCGCCACGCAGGAGGAATGCGATCCGATCATCGAGGATCTC